>JANQQT010000030.1 GCA_028284925.1 Phycisphaeraceae bacterium
GCCGTGCCGTCAGCGCCATCCGGTTCCTCGATCCCCCCTCAGGCCAAATCTTCACCGCCGACTTCCGCACCGTCAAAGACGCCCGTAAAGCCCTCGACCCCTGGAAAAAACAAGGCGCCTACGTCAAACCACGCGGCCAAATCATCCGAGGCCAGGGCATCCTCATCGAACCCAAATGGGTAGGCGACCGCGGCGGCTTCTCCTTCAACATCCCGCCACCACCCAACGGCAAAGGCGTCATCCGCATTCAATTCACCGTCGCATCCATCAAGGGTAACTTCACAGGCATTCCCGATCCTCACCTCTGGGTCAAAGTCGCCGGCAAGACCATCGCATACCAGCCCATCACCAACACGATCCAAAACCCAAAGACATACACCTACCTCGTCCAACTCAACGATCTCGCCATCGAATCGCGCGGCGTAGGTATCACACTCACCAACCGTGTCGAACAACCCTACGCCATTAAGGGCTTCAAGAACGAAGACCGCTCCAAACCTCAAGACAAAATCGCCGGCGGAACAGGCCTTTTCAGACCTGCATGGGATAGAAAAAATCGCAAACTCACCTACGACCAGAAACCCATCCCCTATATCCTCCTCCAAAACCTCCGGATCGATTCCCATTACGTAGCTACCTGGCCACCAACCGACAAAAACAAACCTAACGCCGCCCCCGAAAAACTCACCGACTCTTCCCAAACCGCCGAACGCCTCCTCTCCCTCTGGATCTCCCGTGCCTACCGCCGCCCCGTTACCCCCGCCGAACGCGCCCCCTACCTTGGACTCTACAAAAAACTACGTAAACAAAACCACTCCTTCGACACCTCACTCCGCGCTGCTTTTCAGGCCGTCCTTCTTTCAGGCCCCTCTCGTTTCCTCGCATCACCCGCCGACAAAAACAAGACTATCGCCCAATACGCCATCGCCTCCCGACTCTCCTTCATGCTCACAGGTGCCCCACCCGACCCCGAACTCCAGCGCCTCGCCGCCGCATCCAAACTTCGCGACCCCTCAACACTCAACGCCCAGGTCGACCGCCTTCTCAAATCACCCAAAGCCGCTAACTTCTTCAACCCCTTCGTCACCCAATGGCTCGTCATCGGCCAGCCCATCACCCTCGCCATGACCAACATCAAGAACCAGGATTTCCGCTTCGGTCGTCACCTCAAAGCCTCCATGCGAGCGGAAACCATCCAATACATTCGACAGCTCTTCACCCAAAACAAACCCGCCGCACAACTCGTCCACTCCGACTGGACCATGATGAACAATATCCTCGCCCACCACTACGGCTACAAGAACATCACCGGCTCATACCTCCGACCCGTCAAGATCAAACCCAACGACCCACGCGGCGGCGGCATCCTCGGTCACGCCGGAATCCAGTCCATGCTCACATGGATGGGTGATAACTGGGTTATCTATCGAGGCGCGTGGACACTCGGGCACATCCTCGACGATCCCCCGCCCCCACCTCCCCTCGAAGTTCCCGAACTCAATCCCTCCGAAGGCAAAAACCGTGGCAAAACTTTCAGGCAACTCCTCAACCAACACCAGGCCGATCCCAACTGCTCCGTCTGCCACAAGAAAATGGACCCCCTCGGATTCGCCTTCCAGAACTTCGACCTCTCAGGTCGCTGGCGAACACGCGAATACGAAAAATATCACCGCTACCAGCTCGATGGCAAGATCGAGTGGCGCGGCGTCGGAAAATCACGCCCCGTCGACGCCCTCGGCTCACTCCCGCGCGGTGAAAAATTCTCCTCCTTCGCCCAGGCCAAAAAACTCATCTCAACCCACTACCTCCCTGATCTCACACGCGGAATCATGAAAAACCTCATCCTCTATGGTGCCCATCGCCAACCCAACATCGCCGACCTCCAGTACATCAATGCCGAAATCGCCAAACAAAAATCCAACAATTATCGGCTTGGGGATATTCTCAAAGCCTTCGTCCGTTCCCCAGCCTTCCTCGACTACTAGCAAACACATCACTTGACCGATGATTTCGTTACAATGTTCACATAGACAATCATGTAACCAGACCTCTTTTTCTCACAATAAAACGGCGTAAAGATGCCACCTCTCTTCACGAAAGGCGTCAGCATGAACATCAAATCACGCCCGTTCTCACGACGAACCGTCCTCCGAGGCCTCGGTGCCTCCATCTCCCTCCCATGCCTCGAAATCATGGGTGGCAAAACGCTCGCCGCAACCGTCGGCAAATCCGACCCCCCGCGCCTCGCTTGCTTCTACATCCCCGGAGCAATCGGCCGACATGCCTGGTTCCCCAAGGACACCGGCTTCAACTACACACTCGCCCAGTCACACCGTCCGCTCAAACATCTTCGCGACCAATTTACCGTCCTCACCAATCTCTCACACATCAAGGGCCGAATCAGCGGCCACGTCCACCCCTACAACTGGCTCACCGGCCACAACATCAATCTTACCCCAGGTTCCATCACCAACACCATCTCCATGGACCAGGTCGCCGCAAAATACGTCGGCCCAACTTATCTACCCTCACTCGCGCTCTCATGGCGCGATGGTGTCGGTACTTCCACACTCTCACGCAACGCCCAGGGCGTCGACATCCCCGCCACTGCAAACTACCGCGCCGTCTTCGAGCGACTCTTTCCCCCAGCCGACAAGACCCAGCTTGACCAGGCGAAACAACGCATCGCGCTCGACAAATCCATCCTCGATACCGCCTCCGCAAACGTCAAATCCCTCAAGACCAAGCTCGGCCGCATCGATCAGCGACGCATCGACCAATACCTCGATTCAATCCGGGATGTCGAAAAACGTCTTGACGACAAGAAAACGGTCCTCGATCGCGGTCGTCCAAAGTTCGACGAATCCTCCGTCCGCACCGAGCCTCAGGGCAAAAACGGTATGCAGGAACATCTCGAACTCATGATCGACCTCATCGCCCTTGCCTTCCAGACCGACATGACACGCGTCGTCACACATTGCCTCGGCGGCGAAGGCGGACCCAACTACGAGGAATACAAGGTCTGGGCTAAAAAAGCAGGCGGCCGACTCCGCGGCGCACACGACTTCCACCACAAAGGCGGTCAAGCCCACTCCATCGACAATCCCGATGCAAAGGTCATCAACTACCGCGATGAAATGCTCGTTGGCGTTCTTGCCCGACTCATGGACAAACTCAAAGCCATTCAGTCGAAAGACGGTACACTCCTCGACCATACCGTCATTCTCTTCGGCGGCGCCCAGATCCGATCCCACAATGGTTCAAGCTTCCCAACACTCATCGCAGGTGGCAAAAAACTCGGCTTCAAACACGGACAACACATCAAATGGAAGTCCGGCGAAAAACCCATGTCCGATCTCTACCTCACCATCCTCCAACAACTCGGCTGTCCCGTCACCTCCTTCAAGGAAAGCAACGGCTCCATCACCGAAATCCTTGCCTGACCCAAACCCAATACACCGACTCGTCGTCGCCTTTGCGCAACGCATACTAACCATGCAACACCTCCCCAAACCCATCACGCCATCCATACGCCTCCTCGCCTTCACTTTCCTTATTACAACCTCCCTCCTGCACACATCTTCCACCCACGCCAAATCCCCACCCGCCAAACCCACCGCTTCCTCCACAATCAAGCCCAAACTCCTCCACACCATTAATGCCCATGCCCGCTGGATTAACGCCGTCGCATGGTCCCCTGATGCCAAACTCATCGCCTCAGCCAGTGATGACCACACCGTCAAAATCTGGAACCCAAAAACCGCCAAACTCCTGATCAAGATCACCGACCACAAATCTCCCGTCTCCGCCCTTGCCTTTTCGCACGACTCCAACCGTCTTGCCTCCGCCGGCTGGGACAAATCTATCCTCATCCACAACCCGACCTCTGCCAAACGCCTGCAAACCTTCAAAGGCCACACGGATAACATCACCTCCCTCACCTTCTGCCCCCAATCCACCCACCTCCTCTCTGGTTCAGGCGACGACACACTCAAGCTCTGGTCCATCCGCTCCCCGAAACCTCTCTTTTCCCGCTCCCACAATAACACCTACGACATCACGTCCGTCGCATTCAGTCCCGATTCCAAAATCATCGCCTCCGCAGATGGCGAAAAACAGATCAAACTCTGGAACGCCAAATCCGGCACATTCCTTCACACTCTTCTCTCCCACACCGCCGTCGTCACCACCGTCACCTTCTCCCCCAACGCCAAAGTCCTCGCCTCCGCAAGCTGGGACAAGACCATCAAGCTCTGGACCCCCCAAACCGGCAAACTCCTCCAAACCCTCCGCTCCCACACCGATGAAATCATCGCCCTCGCCTTCTCCCCCAATGCCAAACTCCTCGCCTCCGCCTCAGAAGACAAAACCATCAAACTCTGGAACGCCCGGACCGGCGAACTCCTCCACACCCTCCCCCACAAATCTCCCGTCACCGCCGTCACCTTCTCCCCTGATTCCAAACACCTCCTCTCGGCATCCAACAAATCCCTCAAGGTCTGGTCCCTCCCCTGACACGCTCACTTCTTCGTTTACATTCGCAAGAAAACCTCGCGACCAACTCGCCTCTCCTTCCGTTTTCTCCCACCTCAACCAAAAGCCGCCGCCCATCTCCTCCCACCTCTTGACACATCTCCACCGAACCACCACAATTTCGGAGACGTATCACAGAACAACCTTCAACCATCAGCAACCTTTCTCCGGATCCCTCCCACATGAACCCATCAAAGAAAACACTCATCCTCCCCATCCTTCTGATCACTCTTGGAACGGGCTGGCTCCTCACCACCCTCGGTGTCGCGCCCGGCGTCGACTGGATATGGACACTCGGACTCGCCGTCGCAGGCATCCTCACCTTCGCCCTCTGCGGCCTCGACAAGGCAACCGTCGTCGCCGGCCCCTTCCTCCTCATTGCCTCATGCCTCTCCGTCCTCCGACAAACCGACCGCCTCAGCGTCGACCACGAAATCCCCATCCTCACCATCATCGCCGGCTTCCTCCTCCTCATCGCCCGCCACCCCTCCATCCCAACACCCAAATGGATCACGCATGATTCAAGTGCCGTCAGCCACGACTCCAACCAATAGCACACGTCTCCCACAAATGCGCATAACATACCCTCTATGAACATCGAGCATTACAATTAGTTTCCCGATTGATAACCGCGACGGGTTACTGTCCCCTCACTTCCCCACACAATACAAATACTTCCTCCCCCTTAAATACAACTCCCCACCCGCCACCGCCGGCGACCCATCAAACCGATCATTCAACCGATTCCGCGCCACAATCTTAAACGCCCGCCCCTTCTTCAACACCACCATCCTCCCATACCTCCCCACAACATAAACGTGATCGCCCGCCCCAACCAACCCAGCATAAACCATCGACAACCCCTCCAGCCGCTTCCGGTTAAACACCACATCACCCGTTCTCGCATCCACACAACTCAATATCGCCTGATTCGACTGCAAATAATACAGCAACCCATCGTACAAAACAGGCGACGGCACATAAGGCGTACCCCGCCGCTTCGCCCAAATCACCTTCCCCGAAATATCCCCCTTCTCCCCCAACGGCAACGCCATTACCTTATATCCCTTATACCCACTCATCACATAAACCACCCCCTTCCCCACCACCGGTGCCGGAATCACATTCCCCGTTAATCCCCCACACTCCCAGATAATCTCCCCGCTTCCCAGCTCATAGCTCCTCACCTTATTCGACGCCGCCGTAATCACCTGCGTCTTACCGCCATACTCCACCACATAAGGCGTCGCCCACGCATTTCTCTCATCCCGCTTCTTCTTCCAGATCGTCCTCCCCGTCTTCGAATCCAAAACCTCAATCGTCGACTGCCGCGAATGATCCCGCACAATCACAACCTTCCCATCATAAACCACTGGCGAACACCCCTCCCCAAGACTCGCCCCCACATACGCCTTCCCCAGATCCCTCTCCCACAACTTCTTCCCTTGCAGGTCATAACAAAACAAACCCGCCGATCCAAACCAACAGTAAAGCCTCTCCCCATCCGTCGTCGGCGATGCCGATGCATAATTATTATCACCATGCACACCCTCATGCGGAATCTTCTCCGTTGCCACACGCCGCCAGATCACCTTCCCCGTCTTCCGATCCAAACACAACACCACAAACCGATACCAGGTATTCGGATGCGTAATCCCAAACACTCGCCGCGGCTGGTCCTCCGGCTTAGGCAGGCTCGGATCAACCTTTCCCGTATCAATCGCCGTCAACAAAAAAACCTTCCCACTCCACACAATCGGCGTCGAACTCCCATGACCCTCCACCTCAACCTTCCACTTCACATTCTTCTTCTCCCCCCAAACCACCGGCGCTGCCCCACCCCGCGACACCCCATTCCCCTCCGGCCCCCGAAACTGATGCCACCCCTCCTTCCGCAACAGATCAACATCCTCCCCCTTCACCTCGCTCACCACTATCCCCAACCTCGCATTCAAACATGCGATCAACCCCAAGACCCCAATCATCCAGACTTCGCGCCTCATCCACATAACCATGCCCTCTACGAATGTAATAACCAATTTCTAAATGTCTCCATCATACCGCCCAATTACTGCGCCACTCCGTATTGTTCACACATCCCAAAATCCTCTTGGACACCCACACCATCCATCCATTACGCTGACCCCAACGCCACCCGTTCAAAACCCCCGATGCTTAACAGACCCCCATCCCGCGTCCTAAACCCAACGGCCTTACTCCCCCTCCTCATCCTTACCCTCCTCGCTCCATCTACCCATCGCAATTCCAACAAGCATCCCTGAAAGAATCACCTACTCACTTGGATTTCGCCGGACCAAACAAATGAGCCGGAGCCTTATCCTTGACATGATTGACCAAGCCATTGTTGGCAACCCGGTCCGCCGTATATTGCATCACCGTATGCGCATCAACAACCCAGGGTTTCTTACGAGGGTTGAAGTTTGACGCGTATTGAACATTGGACGATATTCGCATTCCACCAAATTCTCCCGATGCCCACTTCCTGGGTGTGCCATCGCGACTCGCCTGCGCACCGATCATAAAAGGGCGGTCACGAATAAAAGGACCTGGCTTCGGTCCCTTAGCACTCACGAACATCTTGCCATTGAAGAACGCTCGCATCGTTCTCCCGTCATAAGTAACGGCAAAATGTGACCACATGCCCTTTGAATCGATGCGGTGCTTTTTCCAGTCCTGTTCTCCGTTACCGTTCTCCCATCCCACATAAATAATGTTTTCCTTGGTCGAATAATACCAAATACTATTCTCCGGATCGCCGTTCCAACCTTGTTCAAATATCACCCCTTTCCAATTTCGTACCCACACTTCAATCGTAAATTGCCTTAATTTTGAAAAGTCAACAAATGGAGCCTTTGCATGATCGTCGACTCCGTCAAACCTAATACTAACTTTCGGAGGAAACGTCGGCCAAACAACTTTGGCTGAAACCGGATCAACCACGCCAAGCTTTTTAAGATCACGCGCAATCTGGCCCAACGCCAGCTTCACCTGAGCTTTCACAACCGCATTCTTAGTCTGAACCGCACGGAAATACCCCTCTCCTCGTTTCAACGCAAACCTTTTTCCCGATACCACCTTCGTTTTCTCAACCAGCGAAATGTAAAATTCCCCTAAACGCAAAAGCTGCTCGTTGGTCAGGTCTGACAACTCGTTCTTACTCATTTGTATCAGTTTTGCGAACGCCTTGTCCTTGGCGAGTTTGGCGTAGACCATCGCCATCTTCAAATCATTCAGTTCAACGAGGTAAATCAAAGTCAGTTTCTTTGCCGCCGATGAATTCTCAAGGCCGTCTCTTTTCAACTTCCCTTTGTAGAGATCCACACGCCTGTAAATTTCTCCGGTAATAGTTAACTTCTCAATTCGACCCTGAACATCCTTCTGCTTATCACTCTTGATTGCTTTCACAAGATTCAATGCCTTCCGATAAGCCAGCATCGCCTTCGAATGAGCCCGGGTCTCCACATAAGCGTCACCTAACCGAAGAAGGGACTGAAGATACAACGCTCCGACAGCCGATCGCTTATCTCGACGAGTACGGCTAAACACCGCCGCGCGAAGTTGCGACGCCTGTTTTAATGCATCAATATGCTGCTCCTTATCATGCTCCGCAAGAAGATCAAACGCCTCCGCCGCCAACGAAAAACCGTCGGGGTACTTCCGTGTCAACGCAATAGCTTTCTCGCACAGAATACGAACCACGGCCGGACTCGCCTCACCTCCTTTCGCAAAAGCCAACAGATCTTTCGCAACATCAAGATTGTCCTTGATGGTAGAACTCTTCAAGGCCTCGTCGGTTCGTTTCCCGTAGACACGTTCAACTATCCTCTTGGCCTCTTTCAAATCGTCCATCGCAATGGAATAGGCTGTTCCAAAAGATAGTTGAAAAAATAGTGCGATGCCCAAAGCGATGGATGAACCCTTCAATGTCCCAGACATAATGCTTAACCTCGATGACCAATCATTTCGCGCAGCGTCTTCGACCAATCTCGCCCGCCGTTCCTCACAGTCCTCAAAATCAACCCTCAAACATTGTATCATTTCCCCATCGAAATGGACGGCGATGTGCCAACGGAGAAATCGAGAATGTCATGCCGAACCCGGGCTTAGATCTTCCATCTTCGCGCAGAATCGCCATCACTTTGGATTGCAGCTGGAAAATTTACTCAACTTCACATCCCCTCAATCCACCCTAACCCCCAACCTCTCCAGATACCCCGCAATGGTCTTCACCATCGGCGTACTCTCCGCGGAATACCCAAACGCCTTCGCCGCCCTCATCAACTCCTGAACCTCTGCCAACTCAACCGGCTCTTTCTGCTCAATGCGTTGCGCAACGAAATAGAGATCCGAAAGCGTAGAGTTCAGACCGCCAGTCTGGTTGCTCGCGTTCATGGCGAACCTCCGTTTCTGCTTAGAGGCTATATTTGTTCATCTCCCCGCATTCAGATGCGCGAAATCCAACACCCATAATGCGAATTGTCTGCTCTACAACGAACGACCGATCCGAATGTTGCATGCAAACTTCATTCGACCCGAATCTCGGATCAACCTCCCGTCCCGCATCCGTGCGCCGCTCGCCATCGCCGGTCATTCCAATTGCCATCAATAAGAAGGAGAAGTCGTCCTACTGATGTCGCACAAATCACCTGCGTCCGGATCTCTACCTTGATCCGCACCAAACCCGGAAAATATAAAAAAACCCCGTCTTCGAGGAGGGTTTCGAAAACGGGGCGGAGGAGGAGAATGAGCAAAATTAATTAGTAGATTCAACGTACTATCTGTACGCGTACCATTTTACCGCCCTTACCCGCCACTTTCAACACCCGCCTCATAAATTAATACGCCCTACATACCGTTATGTTGCATTTTCAGCCCGAAAAGTTACCCGCATTTACATACTTATGACATTAGCTGGCGCCGCCAATATTACTCATCCCCATCCCCAATTCCACCCTCCCCTTCTCCTGAAACCAAAAAAACGCCCCTCACTGCGTCAAAACCAGCGTTTTTTGCCACACCAAACCCCAACGCCCTATCAAATTCCACCCTCCTTCATAGCGAAGGCGTCGCCGAGCTGTGAAACCGACTTTTCCGTCGTTCAGCCCTTAACCGACCGCTGATCTCCGGCCAGAAATACCGCCGTTCATCCATGAACTAGCCGCATCTCTCACAGGTTATCAACAGACTCGGCGAACAAAAGCATCCGTGCGTCCTTCGCTGCTGCGCCTAATCGTAATATCCGTCACCCGCCGGAAACGTCCAAAAACAACGTTCCTGGCTCAAAAACGAGCTTAATGCCCGCTTCCAACCACCCGCCACACTCTCGGGCACTTCCGGGCGCTTCCGGGGGCCCACCCTTATCCGTTCCCGTCCGCCGGCTTCATCAAACGCCTCGGATTCATCAACAGGTGCTGTTGTTCCTCAATCAGCTCCTTCATCCGAGCCTGCCACGCCTCACGATCATGCACCTGCAGGTGATCGCGAACACCCACCACCGTCACGTCCCGCGTCAACCCCACCAGCTTCAGCATAAACTCGGGGATCCGAATCCTGCCTTGTTTATCCGGCTCAACCCGCTGCGTCAGCGGATACAACGCCAGTTCCACACTCAAAACCTCGTCAGTTCCACGCTCCGAATTCTCCAGGTCATCAGAACGCTTCTCAAAGCCTTTTTCGGTGTAAATCCTTAGCGTCGGCCCTTCCATGATCGTCACATAAAACGCTTCGCCGTCACGCTCAGCATCCAGCCGATCACGAACCTCCGATGGAATTGCCATCCGCTGCTTCGCATCGATCGTATGGTCGTAAGTCCCTACGAACAGCAATTCCTGTTACCTCGCAAAAAAGGGCGTCCCTGCCCGGCCTGCGATCCATCTTTTAGGGAATTTATGACACTTTTCCCCACTTGTCAACCTTCCTCCCCCTTTTGTGGATAACTAGCCCACTTTTCTCGTAGTGGACCGTCGTAGTCGTAGTGGGACGATCTAAATGTCGGAATGGGACACCAAATGTCGGCGTAGTTCGCCGATCAAAACCGGATTTTTTGCGCAAAACCGGATTCGCTATGAGCGCACGACGATAACGAAGCCTGTCATAGCTTCGCCTTGAGGGGGGCGAATGCCCCGATGAAATGTCACCCACACGCCGATTAATCAGAAGTTAAACGGCCGTTAAAGGGCCGGTGATCGTCTGCTAAAGTGCTTGCTCCATTCGTCCGACGGGGTCAATGGGGAGCAACCCAACGTATTGTGTGCCTGGTTAGTAGTAACGAGTTGGCGATTCCGGTCCTCCTGGGAGTCAACTCGTTTTTTCATGCGCTTTCCCAATTGTGCGTGACGAAGGGGCGGTGGTTAAACGGCCGTTACAGAGCGCGTGATCTAAATGTGAACTCCTGTTTTGAGGTTGTCGATATAATACTTGTCCAAGGTTGTTCCTTGCCTTGTCTGCAGGAATATGTGAAATGAGTTGACGGAATCTTCCGGGTGACGTCAACTCGTTTTTTTATGCGCTTTCCCAATTGTGCGTGACGAAGGGGCCGGGGCGTCGTCCGTGACGCCCGGCGTGCGTCCTTGCATCCTTCGCGGTGATTGAATTGCTTGGCTTGCATGTTCATTCCTTATTCGTTACCATGCTCGCATCTTTGAACACCTTTAGGGCGGTCGAGATCGCAACGATTTCGATCGCTCTTTTTTTAATGCCTCCACACCAATGACTGGTCCGATGCGTCAATGCAAAACAGGTTGAAAGCCCTGTCGCGTTTCGCGATCGCTCCAAACGCGATCGCATGTCCGAAGTAAATCCTTCCCCCACTCACCGCCAAACCGCTCCTCGCAAAATGAATGCTGCTCCCGAACCTGCGCGTCCCAGGCGACGTTGTCCTTGATTGCTACCGGCAGAATCGCCGCAAGCACTTTCGTGAGTTGGTAGTTCATGTTGTGTGCTCCGTAGGAGTTTGGGTTAAAACACCCTCTTGTGCGTGATCCAACTCACCGAGAACATGCGCATGGAGCCGTCGCCGTAGAGCGTCAGATAGTCCTTCGCTAGAGGAGTCGTTGAAAACTTGCCGGTCGCGTGGAGGCCGTCTTCCTTGATATCAAGCTCGGACCAAAAACCGATTGCCGTCGGCTCACCCGCAGGGCCAATATGCCGATGCCCTGCGCTCATGACCGGATTACGCTCGAAGGTGGGCAACCACTCACGCCAGGCATCGGAGACAATCACCATGCCGTCACGCGCGACATCCGTCGTCGCGACGTGCGCCTTAATGGTGCGCTCGCGCTTGTCGACACCTTCGGCGATGCGCATGGCGTGAGAGACGCCGATCTGTCCGGGCTTCGGCTCGGCATCGGATCGTGGATCAACGAAAAGTTTGCGCAATTCAATCAAGGCTGAGTCGTTCATGGCGTCTCCTGTTCGTCGGAGTCTGATTCGGGTTGGGGGATGGATGCGGATCTGCTTTGGAATTCGTCTTGCGATGTAAATCCACGATCTAAAAGGTGAGCGAACATGCGACCATCGGCCACATCGTCACCCGGATATCGGTTAAGTGTGGTGCATCCGCAGTTGATGTCGTGTTCCGGTCGATTGGTGGCGCGTGGATGGTTTTCTATGAAGCAGGTCAACACGCGACGCCCCGAAGATCGGAACGGGCGAACAGGGCATGGGATTTTCTGATTCAACATGCGAACCGACACCCGAAGATGTACGGCCTTTATGACGAGTTTTACAAGTTGATGCGCAAGGCTTCGCCCGATGGCGTCATCGTGTATTACAACGGTGTGCAGAAGTTTGGGAAGTTCGGGTCATGGGGGCTCCGAGAGTACCGTTACAACCAATCTCCCGACGAAATGCCGAAGTATCGTTTCGTCAAGGGGATCATGCCACGCGTGAGGGAGAACTGAATGGGCTGGACCAAGCCACAAAAAGGTATCGCGGTACGAGCGTGTCGGGCCGCTGGCATTGATGACGAAGCGAGGGCATTGATTCTTGGTCAGATTCCGGATCATCGTGCAACGCATCAAGGGCGCATAACGTCGACGTCACCGAAGCTGACGAACTGGGATTTTGAGTTTTTCATGGCGCACGTTGAGTCGTTCGCGGGTGGTCAGATTCTTCACTATTCCAAGCACTATTGGCACAACCAATCGAAATCCGGACTCAGTCGCTTGAGGCACAAAGCCGAAACGCTGGCCAGGCGTTTGGAGGCTGCGGGATTCCTCGAAAAGAATGGCGAGGGACTTCGAGGGTGGATAAAGAGTCGTGTTACTCGTGGATTGTCCAGTGACCTAAACAGCCTCGATATTGATGGTTTACACGCGCTGATTGAGGGGTTAAAGGCGTTCATCGAACGTAAGGGAGTCGAAACATCCGATTGAATTATCGTACTTGACGCATAAACAAGTTTGAGAGTTCTTCGTAATCAACCCGCATAGTTCCACCGAGTCTGAACAAGGAATATAGCGGGCAAAGTGACATCCTTAGAAGCCGATGTCAGGATTGCATTAAAGAATATCATGATGACCTTGGACGACCGCTCCAACATAATCACTTGCAAAGATTCTGCGACACATTATACTACTGTGGTTGGTCCCATGATTAAACTGTTAAAATAGCGATCGAGTAGGGGTTGCAGGTATGTTTTCAACGTTCATTGCCGTTGTAGCGCTAACATCAGTTGGGGGCGTAGTTTGGGCTACAGTAGGGGCATATATCGCTGTGGTATTTCAGTTCTCGTCTAGGCGGAAGGGTAGGGAAAAATTGAAACTGAGTCTTGACCTTTTTATTGGCTTTGGTCTTGCCGTCGGTCTTCATGCATCTCTTTCCATTGCGTTGGTTGTAGCTCTTATACAGAGCGAACAGTCATTGTCTCCCTTCACGGCCCTGGTCTTAGGTATGTCCGGGCCGGTTGTGTTGGAGAGAGCGATGAATTCAGCTACATCAGCTAATCCATCCAAAGGGTGACGCTGATTCTCGTAGGAAGTGTCGTCGGAAACATAGAAGGAACGGTATTGTGAAACAATTAGATACGCCAAAGTTCTCGCGTATTAAGCGCATTCTAAAGTATGCATGGGACGTGTTTTGTTTTCGATACGATGATCTGCCTCACGAGCCTAGACAAACAATTGCCGACACACACGATATCGACAACGGTGCTCCAGTTGCTGTTGAAGGGGAAGAAGCAATCCCTGAAAGGCTTTCCGCTACGACGACCAAGCCAAGTGCGTTCTCACTTGCTGCTGCGTCGACATCTTCGTTCGGTTACGCATCTGTCCCCCGGCTGCTTCCTTCGACACTCGTCGGACGCAATCGCGATTTCAGAATTCTAAAAAACATGCTCATCTCAAAGAGTGAAAAGCCTGTCGGCATCACGGGGATGTTTGGGGAAGGTGGAATCGGCAAAACATGCCTGGCGATCGCATTGGCGCACGACCCGGCGGTACGAGATCGATTCCCCGACGGTATTGCATGGGTCAGCGTCGGTCGACTGAAAGAGGACGCTATCAAAGCAAAGCAGCACAGCCTTGCACGAGTTCTAGGTAAGCCTGCCGTCGACTTTGAGACGATTACGGATGGTCAGACTGAGCTTACCCAACTCATGGGAAATCGCAATGCCTTGATTATTCTCGATGATGTGTGGGATTATAAAGATGCCCTGGCTTTGGGAACGATCGAGTCTCCGGGACGTGTCTTAATCACGACGCGTAAGAAAAGCATCTTGACTGATCTTGAGGCGGACGAATACGAAGTCGGCCAACTGGATTATGAAATGTCGCGCAAGCTCTTGTCTAACGCATCCGGTGTGAAAGAAGAGTCACTACCTGAAGAGGCACGTATCATTGTAGAGAGCGCGGGCGGGTTGCCCCTGACGCTGGCCATTATCGGAAAAACCTTAAGAAAAAAGCCGAGCGAATGGAAGGATATCGCTGATCGTGCAGTTGCTGGAAAGATCGGAAGTTTAGGTGCGGTAGTACCCAACTACAAACACCTTAAAACTGAAGACGCGATCAAATTTGGATTGGAAGACTTGGCTGGAGCGATGGATTGCTTTATTGATTTGGCAGTGTTTGATGAGGGCGAACGCATTCCCTCGCGGGCCATCCAATCGCTCTGGACTTCACGAGGAATGACTCGCGATGAGGCGGATGATCTTCTTGCCGAGTTGCTGGATCGTTCGCTGGTATTTCATGAGGAGGGTGATAGGGTTTTTCTTCACGACGCGTTATATGACTTCGTGGCAAATCGAATGCAAATGCGAAATGATGCAAGCGAAGTGCACAGTCGCCTTTTGGATGGCTATGGACCTGGCTATGGACCTGGCT
Organism: Phycisphaeraceae bacterium; assembly: GCA_028284925.1. Lineage (GTDB taxonomy): Bacteria > Planctomycetota > Phycisphaerae > Phycisphaerales > Zrk34 > JANQQT01. Next base: position 14,874 of record JANQQT010000030.1, read on the forward strand.
CTCGAGTTCGCTATCGATTTGATAGATTGGCATGGGTGGATGTCAGAGATGACGGTTATTTTTTCACCCATGCGGCCAAGCACTTTTCAAAAGCCGGTCGCGTCGATGAATTAAAGAAACTGCTGTCTGACTATCGCTGGATCAAGCGTGCACTTGAATTGAGGAGTGTGGCAGAGGTTGTTGCCGACTACAACTTTCTAAAGAATGAAAATGACTTCGATGACTTTCAAGTTATTCAGAACGCACTTCGCTTGTCACGCCATGCAATCAATGATGACATCGGCCAGTTGGCGATCAATATCGCCGACAGGTTATTGGATGAACACCACCACCAACTTGAAGGGCTTCGCAGGCAAGCGGAAAATGCAATTGTTGGTCCAATAGGCGTGCCCGTTCACGCTGTACTCAATCCCGCAAGAAGCGCGTTGCGGCATGTGCTTGAAGGGCATGATGATGAGGTGCATTCAGTTGCGTTGAGCGAAACTCGTGGGCTTGCCGTCTCAGCGTCTTATGACAGAACGCTACGCGTGTGGGACTTGGATTCTGGCGAATTGAAGCATGTCTTGGAAGGGCATGAGAGTCTGGTGAATTCGGTGGTGTTATGCGAATCCCGCGGAATTGCCGTTTCAGGGTCTCATGACGGAACGCTACGCGTGTGGGACTTGGATTCTGGCGAATTGAAGCATGTCTTGGAAGGGCATGAGAGTCTGGTGAATTCGGTGGTGTTATGCGAATCCCGTGGTATTGCCGTTTCAGCGTCTGATGACAGAACGCTACGCGTGTGGGACTTGGATTCTGGCGAATTGAAGCATGTCTTGGAAGGGCATGATGGTCGGGTAAGTTCAGTTGCGTTAAGCGAAGTCCGCGGAATTGCCGTTTCAGCGTCTTATGACGGAACGCTACGCGTGTGGGATTTAGATACCAGCAAGGTGCAGCATACCTTGAAAGGGCATAAGGTTTGGGTAAGGACAGTGGTGTTAAGCGAAGTCCGCGGAGTTGCCGTTTCGGGGTCTGGTGACGGAACGCTATGCGTGTGGGATTTGGATTCAGGCGAGTTGAAGCATGTCTTGGAAGGGCATGAGTGTCAGGTAAGTTCAGTTGCGTTAAGCGAAACCCGCGGGCTTGCCGTCTCAGCGTCTTATGACCGAACCTTACGCGTGTGGAACTTGGATTCTGGCGAGTTGAAGCATGTCTTGGAAGGGCATGATGGTCAGGTAAGTTCAGTTGCGTTAAGCGAAACCCAGGGTATTGCCGTTTCAGGGTCTGATGACAGAACGCTACGCGTGTGGGATCTGGATTCTGGCGAGTTGAAGCGGATCGTGGAAGGGCATGAGCGTCAGGTAAGTTCAGTTGCGTTAAGCGAGACCCGGGGTATTGCCGTTTCAGGATCTGATGATAGAACCTTACGTGTGTGGGATCTGGATTCTGGCGAGGTGAAGCGGGTCGTGGAAGGGCATGAGTGTCAGGTAAGTTCAGTTGCGTTAAGCGAGGCCCGGGGTATTGCCGTTTCAGGATCTGATGATAGAACCTTACGTGTGTGGGATTTGGATTCTGGCGAGTTGAAGCGGGTCTTGGAAGGACATGAGAGTC
>JANQQT010000035.1 GCA_028284925.1 Phycisphaeraceae bacterium
GGGGCAGGTGCAATATCACCCGCAGGCCAACTTCTCAGGCCAAGCGGCATATGTGACGGCCACCGCATGATCAGGAAACCCTACTCTTTCAGTTGCGGATACGATCTTTTAGACTTTCCATCTTTATTGATTTCCACGGCCCGTCAGCCGACTTCCAGCCTTCAAATGCCTTCTCCGCTCGAAGCCTCCGATGGCCATTGAGTAGACTCGTCCGAGCACCCAGGCAAAAGAAACCCGAAAACGGACAGCAGGAATAAAAGCAGTGTTCGTCTCAACATGGTATTGCTCCTGGTTATGAACCGACACCTTCCATCCGGCCTCCATCCAGCAACCTCTCCGAACACCGGAACAACCAAATGAATGCCTCCTCCCACTCGATTCCAACTCCGCCCATTGCCGATTCTTGAGCAAGTTACAACTTTCAATACGGCGGGACATCGTGGCTTCCCAGGCCTAAATGGAACAGAAACTGGGAAAAAGTCATGGGCTCGATTTGGCTTTTTTCGAAACAACATTGAAAAACCCACATGAACTTGAAATTATCCCGCTAACTAGGTGTTTATGTGTGTTGATCAACCCGAATCAAGAAGGAGGCGTGAAGGTTTTGCGTAGCCTGTCACTTGCCGCGCTATTCTCAGATGCCTCGAGACTCGTTTGAAACTCAGTTTGCAGATTGGAAGAAGCAGATTGAAGCCTTCGACCAGTTGCTGCATCCAGTCGTTAGTGTGGAGATCGATATCAACGAACCGGGTTGGGAACAGAAACTGGATAACATGGAACACCCCGCTGATGAAACCGGACTGCGTCAAGAAATTACAACTTTGTTTGACGACATAGTGGCCAGGTTTGAATTCTTCGATCGGGATCAACGACAGCAGATCATAGACCTGATGGCACAGAAAAACTCATTAATGCACTCTGCCATCATCAGCGCGGATATTGACACACCAGAGGGATTTCGAAAACACATGATCTTGATGGCTATCGAAGATCAGGGAAAAGACACCCGTGATTGCATACTTGCACTGCAGCATTACCGCAAACATGCTGAGGATAGAGGCATAAATGTTGACACTGTATTCCATGAGATGTCTACAATTGCAAGTAAGATTGACAAATACGGTTGGGGTACTACCAGCGAACTGTTCCTCACTTATTGAACGAGTCCTAGCCTGTACCAGAAATTATTCCGTCAGTGTGTACATTGATCGTGAAACCGAAGCCTGGTCGGGCTGGCAACCTCGCTTCAGACGTTAATCGAACCAAACGCCGGAACGGTTAGAAATCATGACTATTCCTCCGTACGACAATGTTGACCATATTTTTCGACACACGGACCCGTCTCCGATGCGGGGATTGAATCGCGTTGCACAGTTACTCGGATTGTCGACTCCACCTCCAATTCAGGACCTCTATTTCGACTTACATTTTTCCAGCGGTGGAATCGGCGTATATGACAATTTGGCGATCTCGATTCCAGCAACCAAAGAGTTATGGGAGTCCGTCCGCGCGTTTCTTAATGTCAGTACACCACAGCAGATAGCAGATGGTGAATGGGGTGAAGACTTTATTTGGCTAATCGCTGGAGAAGAAGCTCCAGGCTCAATTGAGGAGGCAGCAGAAGCATTCATCAACGAAGAACGAAGTGAGTTTCAATCCACATGTAGAGTTGGCCAGACGATTCTCTTTCAGGTGGAGAGCAATGTGAACGATTGGATCGGATTGTGGGGGACGACGGATAGATTGAACTATCTCGGATTTAGCCAAGGATAGGTTGAATGCAAATCACTATTAATTCACCTGAAAAATTTTGATCGTTCGATTCCACGACCTTTGGTATTGTCTCCGGTGTGAAGTTTGAGGCGGTCTGGATCTTCAATTACGATCGGCGCGGCAAACTGCGGCTCAACAAGATGGTGAGTCAAATATCTACGACAGAACCAACCCTGCCTCGCCGATTAACCCAATGCATTCCCGTTCACCCACAGTCGAACTTGTGGGCCAGCCAACTCATCCATGAGCGATCTAACGTCGCGGCAAACATCTCAACGTTACGTGAATATTTGACAACGCCTTTCTTGCGATATTTTAAAAAAGAGGAGAGTCTGATCGTTCCGCCATCGTACCCCGTACATAATGTCGTCCCCCTCACAAACTCCTCAAATACCTCACCAAATCCCTCACCTCCTTCTCCTCCAACTCCCCACTCCCCTCATGCCCCACCCTCCTCAACAAATCCCCCAACCCCTTCGCACGATTATCATGCAACAGCCCATATCTCTGGCTCACCCCCCGCAGGCTCGGCGGGTTAAACTTCCGCCTCCCACCCTCATCCCGCACACCCACATCATGCGCCCCATTCGACGTCAGCGTATCCCCCTTATGGCACTTCCCGCAATCCAACCTCCGGAAGATCGCCTTCCCCCGCGCCACCGCCTTCCCATCCAAACGCCCCCGCGCCACATCCACACCAGGCGGCGGAACCAGCACCTTCATAAACGCTGTCAACCCCCTCACCACCTCAGGTCGATCACGCTTCTCCTCCGCCCCCTGCATCGTCACCCGAATCGACTTCCTCACCTGCTCATGCAATTCACCCTGCCCCCCATGCCACGCCCACGGCCCGGT
>JANQQT010000048.1 GCA_028284925.1 Phycisphaeraceae bacterium
ATCACACTACCAGGCTCCGGCACAACGCTCACAAACGCACCCACCCCTAAATCACCCAACCGCCCGTAATTCACCTGCCAGATACCAAAATCAAATCCATCCACATCGCCGTCCGAATCAAAATCACCCATCCCCAGCGACGCCCCGGTCAACGTACCCAAATTCAAACGCCAGATACCCAGGTCATCACCATCCACATCTCCATCACCATCCGCATCACCCGGTACTAACTCCCCCACCACACGATCCACAATCTCCACCTCCAACCGCGGCGGCGCAAATCCCGGAAACAAATCCCCTTCCTTCATATAAAAACTCGCAAAACCACCCGGCACCGGAGGAAACGTCGCAGATGCCAGCGACGAAACAGTCAGGAACAAACGTCCCCCGTCAAACGCTTCCTGAAAATATTCCTCAACCTCACCATCCCCCACCGTCAGATCAACATCAAACACCACATCAAACGCATCAGGCGTACTACCAGGCACATAACCCTCCGGAACACCGATCGCCCACGGCTCTACCGTAAATGCCCCCAACGCTCCATTATGCAACCCCTTGATGTTATCCTCCGCATGAACCTCCACACCATCGCGAAATGCCAGAGGATAAGGATCACGAGGCAAATCATCCTCGCCAAAACTTCCATTATAAAACCCAAACTCATCCCAACTCGCCCGCGACTCAAACGGACCAAAACCCGCCCCAAGCAACTCCAACGGACGACCCGGATCAAGATCATCACTCTCACCGTCCGTATCACCCACACCACCACGCGGTATGCCGTCCGCATTGATCGTCCCGTCCCCGTTCAGGTCATTCGTCCAAAACTCATCAAGCGTCAAATCAACAGGCCACGCCGCCCCACCCTGCGATCGCAAGCGCAACGTCACCCGACTCACACGCTTCTGCTCCCAATCAATCGATGGATCAATCACATCACCCGTATCCCAGCCATAAATATTGTAACCATCACGATCATTAAACCCCGAAATCCCACCGGCCCCAAACGTCGAACCCGTCGGACGCGAACCCGGAGCGCCATTAAACGGATAAAGCCATCGATCATTCGTCGGCACATCAAACTGAATCAACTCAGCGCGACTCTCTCCCGCCACAAACAGAGTCCCTATGACCAAATACAACAATAAGGTTTTGTCGTTCATCACTTCGTATTCCTTGTACCCGCGTTGGTTCGCAATACTCCGTGGTTAATAAAATCAGGCGGTGCGAGGCGAGAAAAGTCTTCGGCTCCTCTCTCACCCCTACACACACCTGCAAATCACCAGAGAAGCTTTACTGCAATCCCTCGTGATTCGAATGAGACTTCCTGTAAACACCCAGCACGCCGAGCAATCCACCCAGCAGCATCAAACCACCAGGCTCAGGTACGATCGATACCGAGTCAACATCAAACACCACATCCCGATCAACACCCGCCAACGCCTCAGGCGTGGAAACACCAATCTGAACACGCCCCACATTCGAAAACACATCCGCAAAAGTCTGCCCCTCGAACGTCACAAACTCCGGATTATTCGGATCAATGTCGATGGTGATCTTCGTCCATTGATTCGGAAACACCGGCGCGAACTTCAACGCAAAACCACCCGGAAAATTAAAGGGAGTTGCAAACCGTGCATAGTAATTCAACGGGATCGGAGCATCATGCCTCACCCACGCACTGAACTCACTCACATCCTCATCAATCCAGTTCCCAAACAACTCACCGCCACTCGCACCCAACTGGACGTTCGCCCGCATCAACACCGGACTCTGATCGTCCGTACTCGTATTCACATAATTAAAAGTCGTTCGCGCAAAACCGTCACCCGGCCCATCAACACCACCACCCGACACCCAATCAAGCAACACAGCGCCACTCGTATCCGTCCATCCCGCCTGATCGTTCTCAAAACGCTCAACAAATCCAATCGTCGAGCCCAAACTCGAGCCGACAAACCCAACCGCGACAACCAGTGCCGCAAACATTCCAAAAAAATTTGACCTTCTTACGCTCATCTCAATGCCCTTTCGTCGCAAACATCAAACTTCGCATTCATACCGAATCACTCAGTCCAACATTCACGCTCGGCCTAACCGGGTAAGCCGCCGACGGACATTTCGCCGACACGCCATACCCCAATTCGCAACACGAACCGTTCGCGCCGCCCTTGCCTGCCAACCACCGATCAACGATTCAGCAAAATCGCCAAATCAATCGCGATGACTCACAAGCTTCTCAAACCGACCTGTCAAAAGGGTTGCCTTCAGCCCACACATCAAACTAATATGCTCGCTCGGCAATCCTTCGGGTTGTCGGACCTTGAGAGTGGTTGCGGACTGCTTCGCTGGCGCCCAACCACTCTCTTTTTTGTACCCACCCTTAACCATGAAACTGAGACTTACTCTCAATTGCACCAACTATACGCACTTTCACAGCTGAATCAACTCACAAAAACCGATTTTTCCAGAAAAAATGCCCCCCAACCTCAGCCCCTTGCACCAATCAAGCCCCGCCAACTCACAACATCCCCACCGCCGCATCAATCACATTCGCCACGCCCAATCCACCAAACGGAATCAGCACTGCCGCCAACACCGGATTCTCACCCAACGGCCCAAACGCCCCATCCCGAATACCCTTCACATACGAAATCGCATGATCCACCTGCTCCAAACGAACCTTCTCCAGCCCTTCATCACCGTTCAATTTGCCGACCCCAGCCTTTCGTGCTTTCCCTTTGGACTTAACTTCCGATTCATAAACTTGGCCCCGCAATTCAATCAGTTTCGCCATACACTTCATCTTCAAGTCTTCCAAACGCTCCAGCGCACGCCTCCGCGCACGCTCCGCCGCACGCCGAAGACTCATGCCACTCCACAACGTCAGAACGCAACCCAACACGATCACAAAAATCAGACCCGCCTGCCACGTCCAGTTATCCAAATGACGATCCCGCGCTAACAACATCAACAGAATCGGAACAAACGGATACATCACCATTCGACCTATCGCCTTCGTACGCCGCGCAATGATCCGGATATCCACCACATCATCAAAGTACACCGTATCCACCGCTTCCGCATCAATCTGATTCTTGACATACTTCTCTGGCCAAATCGTCTTATGACGCGACAAATTCAATATGAAACGACGACACAACATCATCGCGTCTATCACAAAAAACATTAAAAGAAACAATGCAAACAGAGACAAAAACAAAATGCACTTATCAGCCAGCCAACTAAGATCACCCCGATACGGACTCGAGGGAAATCGATCAACCAAAAAAATAAAAACTGACAGTATTGAATAAAAAATGACCATTCTAAACGTACGGCGGCGACGAGCTTCAATCGTACCCCGATCCAGGTATTCCTCCAGCAATACCTCTCCTTCAAATGACAACCGCTCATCGCCAACCCCCTTTTTTCGGGCGCGCCCACACACGCTCCAGGTCTCAACGCATGTATCCTTCCTAACAATAAACGGTGCGCTAACGAAATCTTTGGCCAACGGAATAAAACATCGCCTACACCACCGACGCCACCCGCGCCGCGAAGTCACATCCCGACACGCCTTCTTCAATCCAACCAACAGATTCTTGATTCTCTGGAAGAATTTAACCCGCTTCTCCTCGTTCTGTGCTGTCGAATCCCCCCGCTCCGGATCTTGGCCGGAACCTACCCCCAACTGTCTATCACTTTCCCTGATCTCGTGAAACATCAAACAGATCAAACACACCCCGCTGAAAAACGCCCCGAGTCGAATCAACTCCGTAGGCCAGATACTCACACCCGACTTCAGCGACCACGGCTCGCCCGCACCATCACATAAATCCCACCATACCAACATCCAGAATAAAACAAACAGCAACAGCCCAAAGACACCTAATTTCTTCGTCTGCACGCTCACCCCACCACTTACCTTCTTCTTGCCGAGACACAACACAATCGGTAAAACCAGCAAAAACAACATGGCCAGAAGAATACTCCACCTCGTCCCCATCAACGTCAAATCCCACAACCCACGTTTGTCCTCTCGCTCAGGCTGGATCAATCCTCCAGCCGGTGTGTCCGCATAAGGCGTCAGATCCACCGGCCCGTTTCGACCAATCTCAAATATACGTGGGGCGCCCGAACCGGGCCACCCACACTTAAACATCCCCAACGCCGCCAAAGCCGCGCAATAAGTCGATGTCTGATACCCATCACGAAATGGCGGAATATCACCCTGCAACGCATCCCTCACACGCAGTCCATAACCCGACGCAACCACCATGTTCCGTGTCCACTCCAGATCACGTGTATCCCACAAGCGTGAATCCAGATCCGTCGTAAAAAAAATTAAATTCCGAAACGCCGGACGCAACGCCCGCATGATCAACAACTTGTCATACACATCACTCCCCAGAACGCCAATCGCCTTAAATCCACCCTTGCCTTCACGACGCAGTCGCGCATCATCCACGCGAATACGCTCCGCCAACCGCCTCATGTAATCCAACTGATGACCACCAAACGGCGCCTCCAGCCCCGCAACATACTCATCCAACTTTTCACCATCCGACTTCTTCTTTGATTCTGAAGAACCTGACACACCCTTTTGCCCCCCTCGCTTGGCATAAATCTCCTCGCCGTCAATACCACGCAGGTAGCTATAAACCTTAACGCCTCGCTCACCGCCTTGACTCTCCTTTCGATCACCACCCCCATACTCCTCCCGGAACACCTCTGGAATCGCCCGACCATAGGCCGTATCCCACTCCGAAACGATAGCCACATTCGTCATGCCTTCCTCACCCACTACGCCTCGACGACCCAGCTCCTCGACCAAACCGCGTAACAATTTCTTCTCGTCTGCGGTCGTACGCGCCAGATCAATATTTACCATTTCGAGCAACTTATCGCCCTGACCAACCCTGTCCCACGCGTGCGCGTTTCGAATTCCCGCCCCTCCTGATATACCCGCATAATCGAACATCGCAAATCCTGCCGTTACTGTAGCAAGACTGGAATACATCTTCAGTGCGCCCCCAGGCTTCAGGGCGAGTAACCTCGATTTCAAATGCCCCTTGAGCTTGGCTTTTTCTAGTTCCACCCGCTCGCAGTTCCCATTGACACAACACTTCCCCAGATACTTTTCTAACAGAGAATAAACTTCGTGCGGTTTATCCTGCACTTCTCGCACAATCTTACGAAATACATCTGAGTCGGACGGACCTATCACCCTCAAATCAATATGGGTTGAATAAACATCCAAAAGCTCTTGGACTTGGACAACCTTGAGAATCTCTGAAAATACGCACAATGGAGTATTGCCGAAAAGTTCCTCGGGTATCCACATGACAAAGACCGCGCGCGGAAGCCTCTTGAGCATCCCCTTATCCTTCTTATCAATGGGATTCACCAAGATCGGACGACGAAAGTACGACTCAAACGTCAAATAGCCGCGGCGACCCTTCTCGCCAGGCTTGGAACACGCAAGCCGAACAATTCGCTCATACACCTGAGTCTCACCGAACAGAAAGTCTATCGATAACGCAAACAACTCCTTCATTCGCTCGTAAACCGACACGCCACCCTTCATTTCAAACCACATATACCGCACAACGTCACTGATCTCCGGCTCAAACCCTAGACGACTCAACGCCGATACCACCGCGTAACGCACTCGACGACGCCTCTCGACCGACTCCTTATATAACTTCGAATTCGTAAACACAGGCAATATCAACACTTCGTTACCCGCTCTATCCCTGCTTCCCTTAATCCTCTCAATAAACGCCTTCACTTCATTGAAAAGCAGGTTCGTGTTCGGTTTCGACTTAAGATCCAACCGCAATTCATTCCGAACACCCAACGGATCAGCCCAAAGCCGCGAAGGCAATGACCCGGGCTGCAACTTCAATTCACCCACACTCCCTTCCTCAGTCCCGCGACGCGTCTCCAATGGCACATCGTCTTGCAATACCCCCCCTACAACCGCCAACAACAACAACATCGCAGGCCACGATGCAAACACATTACCTCGACTTACCTCAGTCATAATCGCACCACCAGATACACCATCTAATCCCCAATTAAAGACAAGGCGTCACGCAACAAACGACGCCCAAACAATCAACATGACAAACTACACATCACGAATGACGAACTTCAATAATTCAAATTGTCCAATTTCAAATTGAACCGATCACCAAATACCCACCGCCAAAATCACGCCCATGCAAACTCACGTGAGCAAAATTCACTTGATCCGGATTCTCCATTCAGCCCGGATGCCAACGCGATCTTACTTCCCCAGCCCAACCCTGTCAACAACATTTGCCCAACCCAACTCATCCGCCTCAACAACCACCGGAACCTACTCTGCCTAATCAGGTTCCAATCACCAATTCACCCACGCTCCGCATGTCAAGATTTTCCAATGACGCCTGATCACACTGGAAAATCACCCGGGTCCATCACATAATCTCCACCTGCCTCACCAATCCGCACCCTGTATAGGTACAACCACATCTTACCTTGACTCGCCAATCTCCTGAATCCAAACAGTCCACCCCCCTCCATTAACAGAAATCCACATCTTCCTCCATTCACACCAACCCCACACACGGAAATACTCCGGCCACAAACCTCTCAATCCGCCCACTTCCGGGAGCTTCCATCTACCAATCACTTCCCATCCCACCATCTCTCAATCAATATCATACGCCTGCGTAACATTTGCCGGCAACATCTGACCTCTCGGTGCAACACCCGCTCCCCCCAACCTTTACAGAATCGTGACTTCCACATGAACCCTCAAAACGAAAGCCTCATGCGCACAACTCCTCCGCAAACAACCGACCATTTGCGACAAGCCCTTACATCACAAACACTTACCGCACTTACCTTTCCTCTACAGTAAAAGCCAACTTCCGGCAGGCCAGGCGCATAAACGGGTCGTTATTCGCGCCAAAAACACCCCCAAAAACCCACTTTCGCGCCAATTCACCGCGAGAAAACACACATTTTTCACCCTTTCCCCCCAATTCGCCGTCGAGGTTAACCACACCCTCCCACATCTCAACGCATCAGCCATTTTTCACACACATGTGAACCACCCACTCCTACGGACGTCAAATAGAGGGTACAGCCAACACAAATACACACGAAAAACCCCTTTTATCGGCCACCGTGCCCGTTTATCATCCCGGAACCCGTTATGCTACGATAATTCAAGGCGATAACATTAACCATTGTAAATATGCGTACAATCCTTTATAATACAAACCCCGCAACACCCCACCCGATACGACCGAAACACAACCCCACGCAAAACCATAAACCATTGCTGGACAATAACTTATGACCTCAGCGCCTCCCGACCGCCAGATGATCTACACCCGAACGGTCGAACACTACCTCGCCCCCCTCAAGCAATACCTCGACGACACCGCCGTCGCCGAAGTCATGGTCAATTCCCGCAATCAGGTCTACATCGAACGCGATGGCCGCCTCACCCTCACCGATGCCCAATTCGCCGATCAGGATGCCTACGAGGCCGCCGTCAACAATATCCTGCAATATACGGGTAAAAGCCTCTACGATGACACCTCGCTCATCGATGCTCGACTCCCCGATGGATCCCGTGTCCACGTCGCCAAGGAACCGTGCTCACGCTTCGGCATGGCCATGACCATCCGAAAATTCGCCAAATCCATGCTCGATATCGACTGGCTGGTCGAAATCGGTTCCCTCACCGAGCAAGCCAAGCAATTTATCCGCCTCGCCGTCCGCGCCGAAGCCAACGTCCTGGTCGCCGGAGGCACAAGTTCCGGTAAAACCTCGCTTTTGAACGCCATGTCCACGTTTATCCCCGATGGCCAGCGCATCGTCGTCATCGAGGATTCCTCCGAACTTCAGCTACAACAGCCCCACGTTATCTCCATGGAAACCAAACCCCCCGACCGCTACGGGCGGGGGGCCGTGCGAATCGGCGACCTTTTTCGCTCCTCACTGCGCCTGAGGCCGGATCGCATCGTCATCGGCGAGGTCCGAGGCGGCGAGGCGCTGGACATGATTCAGGCCATGACTTCAGGGCACGGCGGGTCCATGGGTACGCTCCACGCCAATAACCCGCGTGACGCACTGAATCGCCTGGAAACCATGGCCCTGATGAGCAAAGTCGAACTTCCGCTCTACGCCCTCCGCGCCCAAGCCGCCAGCGCAATTGACGTCGTCGTCCAAATGTCCCGACAAATGGGCGGCAGGCGTGTAGTAACCCAGATTTCCGAGGTCGGCGCTCTTGACGAGCACGGCCAATACTCCCTGACCGACATCTTCTCTATGAAACGCCTGGCCGAGAAGGATGTCGTGGATAAGGAGCATTATTCGCAATTGGAATGGACCGGAACACGTTCCTACTTGGCAGGCAGATTGCGACCGGAAGAGGAAGAGCTGCTTACTGACCTGACCCAACCGATATTTGAAGCTGGTAAGACCCAGTAATATAATGATTTTAGGTGCGAAAATGCCAAAATCAGCTGAACCAGACGTAATCGAAACGCCAGCGAATTCGCTGGAGAGTTTTCATCAGGATGAGTCCGGAGGGACAACTCTGGAGTGGACGTTGCTGCTCGTTGCGATTGTTCTCCCGGGCTATTACCTGATTCGCACGGGGATTGCCATGCTGGTGGGGTATTACCAGATGATGGCCTTTTTGAATTCGCTGCCATTTCCCTAATCGGAAGGCGTGTATGCGTAACAATCGGCCGAAGAACTACAAGTTTAACTGATGACCATGATCCTTGATAAAGGAGTTAGTGATGAAGCGAGTACTAAGATTTTTTAAGAAGCTGCACCGGGATGAGCAGGGCGCCGAAGGAATCGAGAAGATTCTGATTATAGCGGCGGTCGCGCTTCCGCTGCTGGGTCTGTTGATCTACTTCCGCGATGTATTGTTCGGCTGGCTGGATGACAAGGCCGGCACGGTGATCGGCGATGCACAGGACGAGCAGAATCCTACGTTCGGCAACTGATACGCAAGCTCCGCCCGCGGATTTAACGGCCTAAGCCCATTGAATTCACGGGTCTTCGTGCGCTGAGAGCGGTATGGCTGAAATTATACAGATGAGCGTGCTGGGACTGGTGCTCATCATTGCGGCGATCACCGATCTGCGTACGGGCAAGGTGTTTAACTGGTTGACGTATCCGTCGATTTTGTTGGGCATCCTTTTGTCGGTTGTATTGAGCATGACGGTTGAAGGTGGTGTGGGCACTGCGGCGGGGTTTGAGGCAACGATGGTGGGGTTTGGCGTTGCTTTTTTGCCTTTCGTGTTGATCAAGGCGATGGGCGGCATGGGCGGGGGTGATGTAAAACTGATGGGGGCCGTCGGCGCGATTGGCGCGGATTGGCGTCTTTCGATAAGCGCGATGTTTTATGCTCTGATTGTTGGAGCAGTGCTGGCACTGATTGTGATGGTATTTCGAAGACGAACCAAAGCAACGGTGTCGAATTTGGTGAGTGCGGCGGCGATGGCGTCCGCCAAAGTTAAGCCGCACTTGAATGATGAAGACAGCCCGCGCATACCTTTTGCGTTGGCGATTTGCATTGGCGGAATTGTGGCGGGGATGGAGGTATTGCTGGGGGTGAACACGCCGTGGAAGGGTTTTGAGGTTCTTTGACGGTAGTGGACTGGAAAAGCAAAGTCGGGACAAACGGTTGGACGGAGTTGGATACGCCATGGCGGTGTATTCTGAGATAGCCAAAACGAAAAGGCGGATGCCATGAGTTTTGCGACGAACATGTTGGCGGCGGAGCAGGGACCGGCGAAATGGGATGCGATGACGGCACTGACTTCCAAGGGTGTGCTGTTGTATGGGGGTATCACGCTTGGACTCTTTCTCGTATGTGTTGCATTGGTGTGGATGCTCGTCCGTGTCGGCAAACGTGAGCGTACGGCGCGTCAGAATCTGTTGCGAGATGAGACCGGAACATCGATGATGGAATTTACGATGGTGTTGCCGATTCTCATGTTTTTCATGCTGGCAATGACGCAATCGATGTTTGTGATGGTGGGGAATTATTTTGTTCAGTATTCTGCATTTGCCGCGACACGAAGCGCGATTGTTCAGATTCCATATGATGAAACGCTGGGTGGGGATCAAGGCAACCGAACATTAGGCTCGGCAGGTGATGAGCGTTACGACGCCGTATTAAGGTCGGCGATCATGGCGGTGTTGCCGGTGGCGGGCGACAATGGCGAAACGGGATCGAGTGGCCTGGGAGCGGCCATAGACGCCGACGCGTTGGTGGAGGGTATCGAAAATCACTACAGCCAATATGGTCAAGAAGCGCCGGTATGGGTGGAGGGGAAGATTCGGAACAAGATTGCATATGCATCGGCCAACACGGAGATCACGCCGTTGGTGGCGCGTGTGGTTAATGAGCATACCGTGGTATTTGAGGACGTCGTGGATCGGTGGGGGCAAAAAGATCCGGTGACGATTCGGGTGGACCATAAGCTGGCGTTACAGATTCCGTGGGCGAATCGAATTTTCGCGGATGGCGATCATGGCGGAGGTACCCGGTACATGAATGTATCTGCGCAGACGACACTCACCAATGAGGGTGTGTTGGAACGGTTTCATGAGCCGCGATTGCCCCGGATTGACCAATATGGCGGATCGCCATAACCCGGCGACACATTGAATTAAGCAAGATAAGACTTGACAAGGAAGAGTGAACAGAGTCGATGAATCAGGAAACGATACAGACCATGATGCCGGGGCTGGCGCCGGGTGACAAGCTAGTGCATTTTGAGGTGCAGGAGCAACTGGCGAGCGGAGGGCAGGGCATTGTATGGAAGGGGTATGATCGTCTGTTGAATCGTTTCGTGGCGATCAAGCAGATTGCATCGGCATCGGATGTGGATGAAATCTTTCGCGAGAAATTTCGCCACGAGGCGGATATTCAGAAGCGCATTTCGACAAGCCATCCAAATATCGTGGACGTGATTGATTGCGTTGATGATCCGCGAGGCCTGTTCACCGTGATGGAGTTTGTGGACGGAGTCAGCCTGGATCGGGCGTTAAACCAGATGAACGGGCCGATTGATACGTTGCAGGCGTTGAAGATTTTGCGTGATGCGGCGATGGCGTTAACGGCGATTCACGGCGCGGGGATATTGCATCGGGACCTGAAACCGGGCAATATCCTGATTGCGAAGGACGGGACGGCGAAGGTATGTGATTTTGGAATTGCAACGCTGGTGGATGATCAGGAAGCGATGGCATTGGGGACGGCGCAGTACATGGCTCCGGAGGCATTTACGGAGGATGAGCTGGATGCGCGTGCGGATATCTATTCTTTGGGGATCATTGCGTATGAGATGCTTGTAGGGAGAAATCAGTTCAATGAATCATTCAAGGCGGTGATGCGGGATAAGCGTCACATGGCGATGCGTTGGATGAAGTGGCATACGAATCCGCGTGTAACGGCTCCGAAAATCCGTGAGAGCAATCCCAATGTTCCGGATGTGCTGGAAGAACTTATTGAAAGGACAATGTCGAAGAATCCGGCGCAGCGTATTGCGACAGCAGAGCAATTGATTGACGCGATCAAGAGCCATTTTTCCAAATCGGGCGCCGCGGCACGGTCAGCGGAAATGATTCAACAGGCGGCGGCGGCAAATGCGCGACAACCTTCTGCGGTTAGTCACACCGCGGATACGGCGGAGATACCCAAGAAGAGCAAGCTGCCGCTCATTATCGGGATTATTGTGGGTGTTCAGGTCCTGGGCGGCGTCGGTTGGTATCTTTGGGATCAGAACGAGAAGACGAAGGCGGTTAATACGGCTTATGCGAAGCATAAGTCGGAGTTTGACCGAGCGTTCGACGTATACAAGACAGCCAAGGATCGCGCATCGTATACGGAGGCGCGCGAGTCGTTTGAGGGCGTGGCGAAGGCGCGGCAGAAAGTTCAGCAGAAGGACGCGCTGGGTTTCCTGGCAGCGGCATATCAGAAGATGGCGGAGGCGCAACTGCAGCGGCTGGAGGCTGAGGAGAAGGCGATTCAGGCGCATGATCTCTCGACGGACGCGGACGATACGGATGGGAGCAAGTGGCTGAAAGCGCGGGATAACATCGCTGCAATTGTGGGTCATTATGAGGCGGCACTAGGTTTGGTAAGTCGGGCGGAAGAGGATGTGAAAGAGATTTCCCAAGGGGCTAAATCGGTGAAGGAACTGCGGAATGAGGTGCAGAGTCTTCAGTCGGCGTACCAATATCAGCTTGCGTTTTTTAATCTGATCACACCGATTTATGAGGCGGTGCGTCAGAACGACAATGCGAACGCAAGCAAGAAGATATTCGAGTTGAGCGATAGCCTGCAGAAGACCGCAAGGGAATCAAACCGTGCCGTGCTGAAGATTCAGCGAGACATTGTTCGGGCATTGCGAAAGCGTGTGGGTATCAACGAGGACAATGTGGCGATTGCAGCGCAATTCAAGCAGTTGCGCAGCTTGCAGAGTACGGGGAAATACCAGGAGGCGTTAAGCGAGATTAGCGAGCTTCGAGAGGAATACAAGGACTCCCTTGACTTTGACCACGATCGCCTGGATGGAATTGAGAAAGAAGTTCGCCACGCGATTGCGTTGCGTGATGCGAAGGAGGATTATCTGGAGATCGCCAATAAGGCAGACAAGGATCTGACGAGATTTATCGAGGTGATTGATCGGTATATGAGGTTGCTCCCGGCGGGCGAAGAGGAGTGGAAGCGTCTGAAGCAGGAGAAGACCGAAGCGCGGAGCATGCGTCATTATCATCAAGCGCTGGCTCTAGAAGCAAGTAATCCGCAGCAGGCGGAGGAGGAATTACGGGAGGCCGTGCGTATTTGGGCTGGGAATATTCAGGCGAGTGAGCGACTGAAGGCCTTGGGGATGAGTCGTACACGGAAGGGATTTGTGGCACAGGGCAATGCCCAGATGCAAGCCGGTCAGTACGAGGCGGCGATTGTTACGTTTAAGAAGGCGCAGGGTATCGGGTCAACGGATGACGTTACGTCGAAGATTCAGCAATGTCGTGTAAGGATACACGCGAAGGCAGGAAATGCGGCTTTGGCTTCCGGAGCCTTTGACAAGGCTCGTGCGGAATTTTCAAAAGGGCTGGAGATTGATGCGACGGACTCGGAATGTCGGACGAATCTGGCAAAGGTGGAATTGTATATTTCGCTGAACGATATTGGAGCAGCTGCGGACGCTTTGCATAACAGCGGCAATTACTCCAAGGCAATCGGCAAATATCGTGAAGCGTTGAAGATGGCGAAGCAGCATAATCTTTCAGCTGTATTGCCGGTCATTAACAAGAAGATTGCCGAATCGAGTTACCAGCTCATGGTGGTTCAACTGGAGAATTACATCAAGCAGCGCCAGTGGGTCGGAGCGAAAGCGACGCTGAGTTCATTGAAAAAGCAATTCGGAAAACGTGTGGCGAGTGATAACAAGGTGAGTCTGCTGGAGCAGGAGCTTAAGAAGAATGCGCCGAAATAATCAAACCATGATGTGCCATCGCGAACGTGGTGTGGTGTTGGTCTTAACGATACTTGCATCGTTGCTTCTGAGTGGGATCGTGATGTTTGTGTTGAATCTGGGTGACCAGGTAAACAAACGGATTGAGGCACAACATACGGCGGATTCGTCGGCGCAGGCAGGAGCAGGATGGACAGCGCGGACGCTGAATACGGTGGCGGCAAACAATATGGATATGGCGCGTTACATCGCGATGATCAATATCCTGGATGCGATGCCGCAGGCGGTGGAATATACGACGGTGGAGATGACGAAGTTTAAGGAGTCGATGGAGTTAACGGCACCGTATGACACGGTTGACACAGAAGATTCCAAGCTCAACGAAAAGGCGACGGGGTTCTTTGGCGATTTGTATGGGATTATTGTTTCTGAGTTAAATGACCTTGAGCCGGTGAACCAGCATTTCCAATCGTTTGATGTGGCGGAGATGACGCTTTACAGCCGTAACGGTTCAATCTGGCAGGCACTGGTGGCACTGGATGAATTGAATCAAGCATTGATGGAGAACATTCCCACGACGACGCAGGCGGCGGCGGTGAGTGGCGGTGAAGCAAATCAGGGTCTTGGGGATGGTGAGAATCGCGGGGTCGTAATGTTTCCGCTGGAACCTGAAGTTCCTTATCAAC
Source organism: Phycisphaeraceae bacterium (assembly GCA_028284925.1). Taxonomy (GTDB): domain Bacteria; phylum Planctomycetota; class Phycisphaerae; order Phycisphaerales; family Zrk34; genus JANQQT01. The sequence continues at coordinate 14,204 of JANQQT010000048.1, forward strand.
GTGGGCGTTTTGATGATTTCGAATTGCCAGTAAGGCGCGGGTTGCCTCCGTTTACGATGGTGAATCCTCTGAATCCGCGAGCACTTCAGGATGAGTCATCGTTGTTTAATGACACGGATTTCAGTGTGTTTCAGGATGACGATGATGAGCCTGAGGATTTGCCGATCAATACCGTTCCACCTCGGGCGATTCGAATCACGAATAATATTCCGGATACGGAGTGGGAAAAGGTTCGCGGGCCGTGGGATGCGGTGTTGGGTTGGCGTCGGATCGTGTCGATGCCTGATCCAAATGCACCGGCGCGCTGGGTGCCCGGGTCGCCGGGGAGTCGTGGGGGCGTGGGTGGTGGATCGGGTCGACCACCACTTTCACGTGGGGAGGGGAATAATGGATCATCAGGGCGCTGGGTGGGTGGAGGATCGATTCCGATAGGGTATTCGACGTACGGACCTTATCAGTGGATGTTGGAGCGGATTGGGAATTACACGAATCGCTATCGTTTTTCGCGACTGATGAGTCGGTTGAGTTCGATTTCACGGATTAAGTTGAATTATGCGTGGCCGCGTGAGAGGCCGCGGGCGATTTATGAGCCGGTGTGGGAAATCGATTACGAGACCGCCAGGGGCATTGCCGAAGCAGGTGATCCGAGGATTCGTGAGACCGCATTCTTTGTGGTGGAGATCAAGAGCAAGTACAAGAAAGGGGAGGGAGGTTTTATGAGTCCCGGGTCATATTCACTGGCATTTGAGGATGGGCAACAGAATCCTCGAATCGCGATTCAGGGTGGCTGGGTTGATCCGGAGCGATGGGAATCGGAGACGATCCAGCGCATGGGTGCGGGGCCGATCTGGCGAGGCGAGTGGGAATACACGGTGGAGTGGGATAATTCGATTGGAATTTCGCGTGAGGATGAGACGGTTCCGGATCCGAATGATCCGAACAATACGATCACGCAGCCTAAACTTCAGACAGTGTATCGATACGATTATTTTGTGTTTGCCGGTGTAAATACGGGGCCACAGGCGGAAGTTCGAAATCCTTATGAAGGGTTTGAGCCGGAGGCGGATGACGCACCTTCACCGACGGATCTGGATCATGGCGAAATTCGCGTAGAGGATCATGAGTCGCGTCAGCGTTATTTGTCAGTACTGGGCGTGGCGCGTCGGACGGATGAGGCGGTAACCTGGCCTTCGAAGTTTACAACAGGTCGGCCGAGCGACGATAAGGTGGCGATGGCGCAGGCAAGGATATTTAACAATCACTCGTTTGATTTGTGGACCCAGATGTGGCGTGCCGAGTTGGCGCCGATCACGGATTTTGATTTGTGGGTAGACATCATGGGCGATGGATCAGGCGGGTCGTATTCGCAATCGGATGATGCAGAAAAGATACGCGAATATATGGAAAGCTCAAAAGACATGGCTCGCGTCATGCTGGGGCATTGATATGAACATGAGACGAATGATAAAGCGAAGACGATATCGCGGAACGATCCTCGCGGAGACGGTAATGATTGCGCCGTTTGTGCTGTTGATTTTGGCGCTGACGTTTTATTTTGGGTATTTGATATCGCGATCGCAGGATACGATCAAGATGGTTCGGTATGAGACATGGCATGATGTGGAAGCTGCACCCGGGCCGCATTCGAATTATGTGCTTGGTCACCCATTGTTAAATCAGACATTTCATCAGAATAAGGCGACGGAGTTGCATGGGAGCTGGGTGGACGGGGCGACGCGGTATTTCCCGGAAGATGCTTATGAAGAAATGGAGTCAGCGGCAGGTGATCGTTCGAGTGGAGCGGCGACTCTGGTCGATGCACTGTTGTATCGGGATGGGGCGGAAGATAATCACCGCTATTCGCGTGGGACGCGGGAGAGGTTCGGCGTAAAACACGATTACGCATTTGACGAGTGGGATCGGATGCGAAGGATGAATGACAGCGCGACGCAGGATAACCCGGAGAGTGAAGCGATTACCCGCAGTCATGTGAGAATCGGTTCGGACTGGGCTTACAGTAATCATTATTCCACAAGTTATCCGGATTGGTCACGCAATGGATGGGGCGCAACAGGTCATCACCATTTGCGTGCAGTGCGGGATGGTTTTTTCAGCAGCTTTGATAGTCAATTTGACGGAATCGACGGGTCGAATTCACTGGAATACGGAAGCGGTCCTGCAGAGCATCCGGGTGGAAATCTGGCGGGAGAGGTTCGCAAGCTCTACCTACGCACACCCGGATATCGCGGGCCCCGCCTTTGATCTTGCGTGAGCGATAATTCGGCAGAATTGTCGTGATGAACTTTGGACGAATTTTTGGTAATCGCATGGCTGATCGAAACAAACGAAAGGCAGTAATGATTCGTTTGACGATCGTGACGGTGTTTGTCGCGAGCGCGGTGGCGATCATGTCGTATATGCTGAAGCGATCAAAGACGGGATTGCCAGCAGCACCAGTGACCAAGGGGAATGTGGCGGAGGACAAGCGATCGTCGATGATGAAGGGAAAAATATCTTCTCTTGCAGTCAACGAGAAGCAAGTGATCAATCGTGACGAAGGCGCGATTGATCTGGCCGTTTACAAAGGTGGAAAGGTGATTCTTAATCATGATCGAAACGGTGTGAAACAGTCGAGTCATCAGGCTCCCGGAAAAGCGGGGATCAAGGCGGTGGGACAATACTATTTGTCCAACGCAAAAAGGAAGGGTTATGAATTGAAGGCGACTAAAACGTTGAAGGATCGATTAACTTATCATCTGGCACGAAAAGAGCGTGTTCTGGTTGTCGAAGTACGTACCTACGGCGACGACCGACCGATCAAGATTCTGATGATGGAGCATATCGGCGAGGGATCGGGCTGATCGGGGCGGGTGAATTGGGTAGAATTGCGGCAGCCGGTCATGCGGCGTGACATCACGTTTCGCCTCGGTATATCCATCGCCGGCTGAATCGTTTGATACACAGGACAATATTGCAGGAACAATGCGATGAATGATCAAATAGGAACTGAATATAACTCGACGATGCCCTTGCCGACTTCGGCGCGTCAGCAGGCTGTCGGGCCGGCGGGCGGAGGCGGGGGCAGTGTGACATTGGTGGTGGTTGCCCTTGCGTTGGGAATTATCGTGGCGTTAATCACCAATATTCACATTTCAAACATCAAGAAGGAGGCGGAGGGCAAGGTGTTCATCATTTATCGCCTTCTGAAGAACGTTGAACCGGGTTATAAGATCAAGTTTAACAAGGATGTTGAGGAGGTGGCGGTCCCCAACAAGTTTAAGGACATGTATAAGAACGTGGTAAGTCCCGACAGGCAAACGAGTTTCAAGAATCGGCCGATTGCACGGAGCGGCAAACAGGGTCGGTGGTTATCCCTTGACCTTTACACGCGTCCGGATGGTGATGCGGGCGTGAATATACCGGATGATCCGGACAAGAAACTAAGAGCCGTACCACTGCCGATTACGAGCAAGTTCACCCCCGGACAATTGTATCCCGGGTTGTATATAGATATTTACGCAGCGTTTCCGGATCCAGCGCGAAGTAATCGACCAAGCTCTTTCTGGGTAGTCAAAGGTGTGCGTGTGGCAGCCGTCGGGCGACGAACAGAAGCAGATGCGACGAGCCGCAGCGGGGGTTTTCAGAATATCACCGTCGTAGTGGATGAGACAACCGCGGTGGGATTGCTGAACGTAAAGAACTTTGTGGGTGATAAAGGATTTGATGTTATCCTGCGTCGCGCGGATGAAAAACCGAATGCGGATGAGCGAAAGATTAATAAGGATGTATTAAAAATGATCGGCTATTAATCGCTATAACTACTCGGTTTGCTTCACTCGCAGAAAATCCTCTTATGAAATTGGTGTGAATTAGTCAATGGAATTCTGGCTTTACGATCATACGAATAATACACGAACGGCGTTACAAGTTGAGGGGACGCCCATTACGATTGGGCGTGAAAAGCAATGTACGATTCAGTTGCGGGGTCCGTTTATTGCCAAGACCCATGCGAGCATTCAACTGAAGGGGAATCAATTATTTGTTGAGAATATGAGCAAGAGCGCGTTGCTGGTAGCGAATCGTGACGTGGCGCCGGGTAAATCGGTCAGGCTGGACTTTGGGGATGAAGTTCAGATTGGCCAGTTTTCGCTGGCATTGGTACGGGCGGGACGTGCGCTAAGCGGGGAGGAGGCGCGGCGGGAATTGCAGAATCGACTTGTAGAATTTGAGCAGTCGATTCATACGGAGCTTATAGACCGATTGAATTTGCGCGTAACGGGTAGTGTGAGTAAGCGCGATCCCGCATATGTGGCGCAGATTTATCAGCATTTGAACGAGATACTAGACCGACGGTCGACGGAAATAGATGAGTCACTGGCCGTCCATATGGTGGATATGCACCTGAATCGATTGACGATGGCCGAAGTTGTGCGTCAATGCCAAGGAAAGGTTCAGACGGAATATAAAGCGGCGATGGGACGAGAGGACGATGCGGCGGCTGAGCGGGCGATCACAGAATTGGTGAATTCTATCGTAGACATGATGCCGTTGCTCTTTGATCCGACGACGGTTCAGGAGGATTTGGCGACTGCGGAAGAGTCGTTTGAAGATTTATTTAAGCAGTTTCTTCCGCAAATTGCCCCTCGGCTACGTCAGTTCATCATTCGGCAGGTGGTGTCCAAGGATTTGATTGACATCATGCTGGGGTTGGGACCGTTACAGGACCTACTGGAGATGGCGAATGTGACGGAAATCATGGTGGTGGGGAAGGACAGTATTTACGTAGAGAAGAACGGCGTGATCCAGACCACCACTCGGAGTTTCTTCTCGGATGAAGTTTTGATGGGTGTGATTGAGCGTATCCTGACACCGGTAGGTAGGCGTGTGGATCAATCTGTGCCGCTGGTGGATGCGCGTTTGCTGGATGGCAGTCGTGTAAACGTAATTATTCCACCCCTGAGCCTGGTGGGACCATGTATCACGATTCGAAAGTTTGCATGGATTCCCTTCACGATGGACGATTTGATTGAGCGTGCATCGATTTCGGAGCAATGTGCGCGATTTATGCAGGGGTGTGTTCAAGCAAGGAAGAATATTATCGTTTCGGGTGGTACGGGATCTGGTAAGACGACATTGCTGAATACGTTGTGTGCGTTTGTACGGCCGACGGAACGCGTGTTAACGATTGAAGAGTCCGCCGAGCTCCAATTGCCCCAACCGCATGTGGTCGGGCTGGAAGGAAGGCCTGCCAATATTGAAGGAAAGGGCCAGTACACAACGCGTGACCTTGTGCGGAATGCGCTGCGTATGCGTCCGGACCGGGTCATCGTGGGCGAGGTGCGCGGTGCGGAATGCCTTGACATGTTGCAAGCAATGAATACAGGTCATGATGGATCGCTCTCGACGTTGCACGCCAACTCACCGTACGACGCAATGAAACGGATGGAGACGATGGTACTTCTGGCGGTGGATATGCCGGTTCGGGCAATTCGTGAACAGGTCGTGACGGCCATTGATCTTGTCGTGCAGGTAACACGATTCCCGAACGGTCGACGGCGTATTACGCATATCAGCGAGGTCATCGAAATTGATCTGGAATCGCATGAAATCCGGATGGAGGATATCTTTACATTGAAAGACGCGGATCAGACGCGGCTGCGTCACACGGGGTATATCCCGAGTTTCGCAGAAGAAATGATTGCACGCGAGTTGCTGGATGTATCTCTGTTCCTGTAAGGAAGTAAACGAGCATTGAATATGACTTTGGCTAATATGAAACACTTTGTGCCCGGTGGGGGAGAGTTTGCGATACTCGGCGCCGTTGTCATGGTCATATTCATGCTGGTGTTCGCGAGCTGGCCGTTTCTATCGCGTACCTTGTCCCGAGTCGAGGCACAACTGGATGTCTATCTGAACCAGCGATTGTTGATGAAGACGTCGCCGCGGATGTGGATGTTCATTCTGGGCGGCGTATGTTTTCTGGTGGGTGTGACGCTTTGGGTATTGCTGGAATCGCTGCTCATGCTTTTCGTGGGAATCGGAGTGGCCAGCATTCTTCCGGGAATGATCCTGACACATCTGGACGAAGTTCGAAGACGAAAGTTGGACGAGCAAGTGATCGACGGCATTACGGCCCTGTCATCGGGCGTCCGTGCGGGGTTAAACCTAGTGCAGTCGATGGAACTGCTGGTGAAAAACGGGCAGGATCCGATTCGCCAGGAGTTTCAACAGTTGCTCAGGGAATATGAGCTTGGGATTGATCTGGGTAAGGCGATGCAAAATTCATCGAACCGAATTGGGTCGAGTTATTATCGATTGCTGTTTACCGCAATTCAGGCGCATAGGGATCGCGGGGGAGATATGGGAGAAAGCCTGGATAGAATCGGCGAGGCGGTCCGCGAAATTCGGCGACTGGAAGGAAAGTTGATGACGCTGACGGCGTCGGGACGCGCTCAAGCCAGGTTTATGGCGGTCATGCCGGTTGCGATTCTGTTTATCATGTGGATTATCAATCGGAACGATACCGAGAAACTATTTACTGAACCAACCGGACGCCTTTTGCTGCTGGTCGTTTTTGGATTGATACTGGTCGGATTCGTGTGGATCAAGAAGATCATGCGCGTGGATATCTAGCGTGAGACAAGGAAAGCCCTCACGGGCGTGAGATAAACGTATGGTATTCGATGATGGACTACTCTGGATCATTCATGCAGGACAGATGCTTGCGATCTTTCTCTTGCTGTGGACATTGTTTCGTCATCCGATGCGACCCGAACCGCCGGTAAACCGACGGATTGCGATGGCATTGGGGCTGGATCAGCGTGATACTGGGTTCGAGAAGCCGGTGATCGGACAGTTGCTTGGCTTCATGATGATCATGGCGTACCGATTTCCGTTCTGTCGCAAGAAGATTCGTCAGAACCTGGAAGCATCTGGAAACAAGAACGGGTACAGCGTGGATGAATATCTGGCGTTATGCCTGGGTTCCGGAATGTTGGCGCTGGCGCTTTCAACGGTAGTTTTGTTCATGGGAATGAGTGAGGCGGCATTTATCCTGATGCCTGCGATGCCTTTTCTCGGGTTTTATCTATGCCTGGGTTCATTGAACGGGGCCGCAAGGCGCCGGACGAAGCTTATTGGTCGCAAGCTGCCGTATACACTGGACCTGATTGCTTTGTTGATGCAGGCAGGGGCGACGTTTACTGAAGCGATCCGGACGATGATTCGAGATGAACCGGAAGACGAGTTGAATCGGGAACTAAGATTTGTTCAAAGTGAGATTGAGTTCGGGACCAGCCGGGCGATTGCACTGGAGAATCTGGCCGACCGGATTCCATTGGATACCTTACGTTCCGTGGTGGGCGCGATCAATCAGGCAGAGGCGCTCGGTACGCCGCTTTCGCAAATTCTGAAAAGCCAGTCCGGGATGATCCGCAATCAGCGTTCGGTGGCGGCGGAAGAGGCAAGTGCAAACGCATCAATGAAGATTCTGATCCCGTCCATGTTAATACTGGTGGCGGTGGTAATTGTGATGTTTGCACCAATGATCATTAAATATATTGACGAGGGTAGACTGTTCTAGGAAAACGCGAGACAGGCATAGAGAGAAACAGTCGGTTGGTTTGCCGACCTGAAACAGAGTTATGAGCGATACTATACGAATTCAGATGGCGGTTGGGCCGACGCGAGGGCAATTCACGGTCTTGAGTCAGCGGAAGATTTACTTCGGGAGAGCACCTGAGAATACGCTGGCGATTGAGGACGAACGTGTTTCACGGCGACACGGAGAACTTCAGTGCGCGGAGGGACACTGGATGTTGATTAACCATTCGTCGAATGGTTGCACGGTTAACGGGCGAAAGATCAAGAAAGACAAGCCGCATGTATTGCGATCGGGGGATGTCATCGGTGTGGGCAAGACGACACTGTTTGCGGTGGAGTTTATGGAACCGGAAGCTCCAGCGGTGGGCAGTGGAGCGGAATTGACAGAACCCGAGGCAAAGGCGGTCGCAGAAGCAAGGGCTCGAACAGCCAAGGCACGCCTATGGATCGGCGTGGGAAGTTTTTGGGTGTTGGTCCTTCTCATCATCATTATTGCACAAATGTTAGGAGGACCGGAGAAAGGAACAAAAGAAACAAACGACGATAAAGCGATGACGGAATCTCAGATCATGTCGATGCTTCGTCAACCTCTGAAACGAACGCCGGAAGAGGCTCAGGCGTTGAGAAATCTGGCCAAAGCGGAGTCAGGGTACAGAGCGATAAGCGGCAATCCGCGAGCCGATGCTCTCTACCGAATTCATTATGATTACAAGCAGGCTTTGGCGTTTTTTGGAGCGAAGAGTTTCAACGATATCAAGAAGAATGAAGTCCAGATCCGGTACACCAATGTGGAATCCATGTTGGCCAAAAAAATCTGGAGGAAGTACAGTCGTGGACATGAACGGATGCTAATGAGTGAGTATGAAGACGCGAAGAGAGATTTTAACGGAGTTCAGGACATGTATCCGGAATCGCAAAGTCTAATTCATGATCGAATCCACGCCCATTTCCGACATATAGAAGTGCAACAGTCCAAAGGAAAGAATAAGAAAAAGCGTCGTTTTTGACCGAATGTGTGCTAAGAACAGATGAAATGGTGAGCGCGGGTAGAATGCAGGGCACTCTGGTTGTTGCTTTCAAAACAGCTTAACCCACTAGATTGAGTTGAAGGCCGGGTCGGGTAAATTGCCGTGTGTATGCTTCTGCGCGGCGTTCGTACGGTGAATCCGTCCGAGAGGATGACGTATCGGAGGCCTTGGTTGACCTACCGTGGTCACGAGGGGGCGTTGAATCAACGGAATTTTCTTTCTCGCCTTGCGCTTCGGAGCGGCGTTGTTCGGCAAGCTCACGTCTGGCTTTGGCGGCGATGCGGTCCGCCTTCGCAGCGACGGCGCGATCGGCGGAAGATGGTTCGGCGGGAGCGAACGCAGCTCGTTTAATGACGGCCATTTTTTCAATGGTAGCCTGAGGGTCGTTGGGAATGGGAGAGGTGTCAACATTGACATGCCCGCCGACGGCGTATCGTTTCCCATCCGGTCCGGATTGGTATTCGAGATTGATTCCGCCTCGGGCATAGGGGCCGGCCGCCGCGAGATGGGCTTGTTCGTGGTTGCGCACCTCGGCATCTCGGTCACGCAGCTTTTGTACCTGCTCTCGTTCCGCCTCGGTGAGTTCAAGTTCGCTGATATCTTCTGACTTCGTCGTGGTCGAATTCTGGTGCGCTGATGAAAGTCTGGATTCGGTCTGTTGACCGGTCGGACGGTTTGGGGTCACCGAGAGGGATTGTCGGGAGGCGTGGATCGCGCGGGGGGACAATTCTGCGGTTGCGGCTGGAGAGGACGCATTGGTCGTTGGTTTAGGATTCTGAGAAGGTTCTGTGGGGTTGAGTTGGCTTGGGCGCGCATTCCCTGGTCGATCGGCTGGAGATGTTGAGGCACCCGTCGGTCGAAAAGCGCTGAGCAAGCCAAAGATTGCATCGAGTGATGACATACGTAAAAACCCTCATGATTGATATCGGCGAGATAGACGGAGTGGATAAGTATGGCAAACTTGCTATCGGACGGTGAAGTGGATATTGGACGTCGTAAGCAAGGCCTCAAGAAAACAGATCAACACACGGATGAGATCAACCAATGAAAGCCAGTATGCCGGAACTATCTGATAACAGGCGCGGGTGTGCTTAGGGATTCAGGAGCGCTTTGGTGATAATTGAACCCTCGTTGACGGTGGGCGTTTCACGTCTTCCGTTGTGGGCGTAGACGAGACGATTGTGTTCGATGCCCAAGGTGTGGAGAATGGTGGCATGAAGATCATGAACGTGAGCGCGATCTTCAACGGCACGAAGGCCCAGTTCATCGGTGGTCCCTACGGTCTGCCCACCTTTGGTTCCGCCGCCGGCCATCCACATGGTAAATCCGTAGGGATTGTGGTCGCGTCCGTGTCCTTTTTCACTCATGGGTGTTCGGCCAAATTCGCCGCCCCAAACAACGAGTGTGTCCTCAAGCATGCCGCGTTGCTTCAGATCGGTGAGGAGTCCCGCGACGGGTTGATCCATGCTCTTGCAGAGCGCGGGCCCGCGTTTTTCGTGGCCGGTGTGTGTGTCCCATTTGCTGCCTGTGCCGTGGAAAACCTGAACGAAGCGAACGCCGCGTTCGACGAGGCGACGAGCCATGATGCAGGACTTGGCCATGGCGTGGGTGGCCTTGTCTTCCAAGCCATAGAGATCTTTGGTTGCGCGGGACTCTTTGGAAAGATCGACGGCCTTTGGTGCTTCGGTCTGCATGCGGAAGGCGAGTTCGTATGCATGGATGCGGGCATCCAGTTCGGATTGTTGAATACGAGGCGCAGCATGGCGATGATTCATCTGCGAAAGCAGGGCAAGTTTTCGGCGCTGACGTTGGTCCGTGATATTCTTCGGAGGCGTAAGGTTGGGAATAGGCTTCCCTTCAATCTTGAATCGCGCACCCTGATACGTAGCAGGCATGAACCCCGTCCCCCAGTTACGTACACCGTTGAAGGGCATTGTGTCGCGATCGGTCATGACGACAAAGGCGGGAAGATTTTTGTTCTCACTGCCTAGGCCATAAATAGCCCAACTTCCGAGGCTGGGGCGACCCGCCTGGACGCTTCCGGTATTCATTTGACACACGGAGCCAACGTGATTCAATCCATCGGCCCAGCAGGAACGGATCACGCAGAGGTCATCCACATGACGGGCGGTGTGGGGAAGCCAATCCGATACCCAAAGTCCGGATTGCCCGTGTTGTTTCCACTTTCGGGGAGCCCCGAGCAGAGGGGCGCCGGATTCACCCATAGCGGTGATGACCGGGCCGAAGGACTTGGGAAGTGGCTTACCCGCAAGCTTGTTGAGTGCAGGTTTGGGATCAAAGGTGTCGAGGTGACTTGGGCCGCCTTCCATGAAAAGGAAGATGATGCTCTTAGCGGTCGCGGGGTTGTGGGGACGTTTGGGAGCCAGCGGCGAGACGAACGATTTGGACGAGGCGGTAGAGGCAGCGTGAAGATCTGTCTGAAGTAAACTGGAGAGAGCAATCGCACCAAAGCCTCCCCCAATACGCGTGAGTAATTCTCGACGCGAGGACTGCGATACATTCGTTCTGTGATTTGGTTTATTCATCGGTGTTTTGGTTAATCGATATAAATGAATTCATTGGCGTTAAGGAGTGTGTGGCAAAAATCCACCAGGCCGGTCTTGGGCTCAGTCTGAATGAATTCGACACCGGCCTTAATCTCGGCGTCAGTTGCAGGACGACCCAACGCAGTTCGATACGCGTGATTAACAAGTTGACACTTATCGACGATCTTTTGATTTTTCAGTGAGCGGACGAATGCCCTGGCACGCCAGTTGGACCAATAGCCATTGATCATGGCCAAGGCCTGAATGGGCGTAGTGGTCGTCTGCCGCCGGGCACAACTGTTGTGCATGTCAGGAGTATCGAATGCGTGAAGAAGGCCGGAACGATCATTACGACGATTCTTGAGGTAAACCGATCGTCGGGTGGATTTGAAATCGACAGCAGGGCCACCAATTTGGTGTTGGAGTTCCTTGCTCACCGCGAGCATTGCATCACGAATCTGCTCCGCATCGAGACGTCGCACACGCATGCGCCAAAGGAGTTTGTTCGAGGGATCGTGGCGACGCGCTTCGGTCGTCGGATCATAAACAGAGGTGCGCTGATAGGTTTGCGAGGTCATGATGAGGCGGATCAGTTTTTTGATACTCCAGCCGTCTTTCATGAATCGTCGAGCGAGATAGTCGAGTAATTCGGGATGGGTAGGTTTGGTTCCCTGTCGCCCGAAGTCATTGGAGGTTGAAACAATCCCGACACCGAAATGCTGTTGCCAGATTCGATTGGCCATGACTCGAGCGGTGATGGGGTTTTTGGGGTCAGTAAGCCATTTGGCGAAAGCAGCGCGACGACCGGTGGTGTTGGGGCTTTGCTTCAAGAAGATGAGTTGAGGTACTTTCCAATTCAGGATGGAAAGGAATTGGGGTTCGACGATCGTCTCTTTCTTACCCGTGTGGCCACCGAGGTAAATGGTGGGCGCGACCGCGCCGATATCTGAGACGGTTGTAACGGTTGGGTACGGCTTGGGTTTAAGATGGTCGAATTTCGCAAGTTCCTTATGAAGGGCATGCCATCTTTTGCGCGTTTTTCCTTTAATTTTTGCGGCATAGCCTTTGCTCTTTTCGCGAATCTGAATATCGGCAAAGTGGACGATCTGCCGTTCGTACATGGAACGCTCAGCGGGGGACTTAGAGAACATAGTCTGGGCGTAATCCGGAAAGGTATCGGCATACGCCTTAAGCATGGGTTTGTGATGAGACTGTCTGATCTTGTCGATTTGATCGCGAACGGACTGAGTCGCTTTGGACCATTTGGCCAACTGTTTGGCGTACGCCTGACGTTCCTTGGGTGTAGCAAGAACCGCATCGGTCTTGGGATATACCGCGGCAAAGAAGGCCTGAAGACCAAAGTAATCCCGTTGAAGAATGGGATCGAACTTGTGATCGTGGCACTGGGCACATCTCATGCCCAGGCCCATGAACACTTCGCCGGTGATGCCAGTGATGTCATCCATGATATATTGCCACTGGACGGCGACATTGCGTTGATTGTCTTCGTAAGGCCAGAGTCTCAGATAACCCGTCGCAACAAGAGCCTCACGACTCTCAGGAAACAGTTCGTCGCCGGCCAGCTGTTCGTGGATGAACCGATCATAAGGTTTGTCCGCGTTAAATGCGTTGATGACATAGTCGCGATAACGATAGATATGAGGGCGATAGACATCGGCCTTATAACCATCCGAGTCAGCATAGCGAACCAGGTCCAGCCAGTGCCTGGCCCAACGTTCACCATAGCGTGGCGATTTGAGGAGGCGATTGACGAGTCTGGAAAAAGCACCGGGCGAAGGATCATTGACGAAAGCCTGAATCTGCGCGGGCGTGGGAGGAAGGCCTATCAGATCAAAATAAGCCCGGCGAATGAGTGTTCGACGATCGGCACGCGGCGCGGGGGCAATCCCCTTGGACTGCAACCGCGCGTTGACAAAAGCGTCAATGGGATTTTGGTTGGCCGGAGCTTTGGGTGTCTTTGGTGGTTTGACATTCGCGATAGGTTGAAAAAACCAATAGGTGCGATCGGCTTGGTTGAACTTTTTGGCCAGCGCGGAAGATGGAACAAAGAGCATGACCCAAGTCATGAGCAAGAAAAAAAACCTTGACTTGGATTTCATGTGAATGATCCTGTTGGAGCCGTTGTGATGCCTCATCAGATTGGAAAACAGTTGTACAAGCCCCCAACTATCTCACCATATGTATCATACTCAAAATTGATCCGCTTGGGGCGGAGTGAAACCAAAAAAGCTGTAAAGTGCCAAAATCATCGTTGCACCATGATATACCAGACGCGAGGTGTACGTACACCGGGTCGCACTTCACCGGTGGGAATGACATATCCGTTTCGCCAGGGGACGACCGCAGTCGTCACGACGGGCCAGTAACCGGCATTAGGGTTACGTGCGGGATCAGGGCCGAGTGATTTCGGAAATGCCCCGGCGATGGTCCAGCGATTTGCCGCCGCATCATACAGATAATTATGAGGTGGAAACCCCGTGTGGCGATCGTAGATAGTGGGGTTAAAAGCATATTCCGCATCGTCTCCTCCCGGAACGATCAGCTTTTCGCTTCCGTAGGGGATGGCTGGTGATGGCGCCGCAACAGAAGGACGCGGAAGGTCGGCGATTTTTCGCCATGACTTTTCGGCGGTGTTGTATTCATAGCAGTCCTTAAGGTAAATACGTTTGTTCGCAATGGATTTGCCTGGATCGAGCTTGGCGCCTCCAATCAGGTAAAAGCGATCACCGATCGCCCCAGCAGTCGCAAGGAGGCGTGCATCACCAGGCCAGGGACTTAATTTCCGCCATCCGTCGTCTAGATTGGTCATATCCAGCGCAAAAAAGTGTTTGGTTGCAAGTGTCGATTTCGGTGATTCCGTACCTCCCGCCACATAGATGGTTTCGCCTACTCTCGCGCCACAAAAAAATGCAAGAGGAACGGGCAGGGGTGGCATGGCGCCGACATGGACACGATTGTCGCGATATCGAAGGAGATGAACGTTGGCGAAATGCCTGGTGGCATTTCCACCACCAATGCAAACGACCCCACGATCGGTGGTGATCGATACGCCGTATCCCACGGCATAGGGCATGGTTCCCACCAGCCGCCATTTTTCGGCAACAGGATCAAACACATAAATACCATCGTGCCAAATTTTTTTTGCGCCATGCCATGGGCGACCATTCGGAAAATTGGCGCCGCCGACAACGATCAGTACATCGTTGTGTGCTCCCGCAAACGGCCCCGCGACGCCGATGGGATCCGGCAGCGGTGGCAACTCACGCCATTGGAGCGGACCTGATGAATTACAACCGGAAAGGACCATTGCCATAAACAGGACAGACCAACCGGCAGGTACTCTTCCACAATTCGTCATGCGGTTAACTCCGATGGATCATTTGTGTAATTTCACGAGTTCACGCACTTTCATGATGATCTGATTTTCGATTCCCGTGGCCCACCGGGATGGTTGACCGTAGTAGACCATCGCCCCCTCCCCTTCGTATCCGCCTTCCTTCAGGACACGTTCCGAGGGGATGTACGCCATGACGTCATTGCAATAGGCGGCGACGAAAGTGCCTCTGGAGCCAAGTTCGCGTTTGAGCCTTAGGCTGTAATCCACGACAACCTCGCCACCGAGCATGATGAGATTGAGTTCATCGCCGATGCGCCATGCCTGAACGGGATATGGGTATGTCCGAGTCAATCGGCCATCTGTCTTGAGTTTCTTCATTAACAACTCGGCACGGCGGCGAACGTATCGATTCCCGGATTTCATCTGAATCTCAAGATCGCTCTGTGTCGGGATGCGATCAAATTTGAGGGGAATCTCTGCGTAGCGTGTGGTAAGCGGGCCTCGGATGGAATTCATCTTTTCTCTCAATGCCTGGTGAACCGAATGCGCTAATCGCTTGCCGTAGTCTTTTGCAAGCGCAACCTTTCGACGAGGCAAGGGATTCTGATCCCCTCCACAACCTGCGAAAAACATGGCCATGGCGCCAGGATATTGCTTTTCAAACTGAATTTGGGCGAACCCGGGATAATCACCGCACAATTGATAGCCGCTGAGGACGGTGGCGTGACAGGCATAGCCGAACACTACCGTCTTGAGTTCACCTTTCAGCGATCGCACACTAAGGATCGGCACATCGTGATCAACCCGGCCTTTGAGTTTGTTTGCCTTGCGTAAGGCCGGCACGCGGGATTCGGGATTGGTACGTCTGTTAACGGCGATATCACTGTGGCCATGCGTATACGAAAGGCTCGCTTTACCAAGATTCTTGAATGCCTGATCCACCACGTTTCGGACCTGACGGATCAGGCGCTGGGTGTAAAGACGAATCTTCTCCCGATCAGCCTTTTTCAAGAAGTACATGGCGCCAAGGTTTTTACCAACGACCGGACCCGAGTGGGTGTGGGATGTGGCAAGACAAATCTGTGACAATTTGAGTCTGTATTTCTTCATTACACCGCGCCGAATCACGAGCGAAGTCTGACGGTCAATACCGATCAGGTCCAGGGTAATGAATACACCGACGCGACCTTGTGAATCCTTGAGAACCAACGCCTTCGCCCAAAGATCATGAAGTTTGGATTCGTAGGGCCTGGAACGTGAAGCATAACCTGACAACCACATAGGGCCTTTGGGCGTAATATTCACCCTGGCGACACCCGCGTGCCAGTTTCCATCGGCGGCAACTGCTGATCTCTCTCCTATTCCCAATCCGAGAACGATCATCACCGTTGATATGAATAATCTGCCATTCATGTGCGCTTTATACCATGACCAGAGATGGAGACAATCCTCATTTTTCGTGTCGAGTGCTGCGGAATCAGAAACCTCAAAATCCTACACATAATGAATTATCATATCTGATAGGCTATCAAACACTCTGGACATGGAGCACGCTTATGACAGGCAAACCAACGCAAATAATGATCCGAGTCTGGATAGCCACGCTGATGGGCATTCACATGACTGCCGTCGCCGAGGACTCACCGCCGAATTTTGTTATGTTTCTCGCGGATGACATGGGGTATGGCGACGCTGCATGCTATGGACATCCAGTCATCCAAACCCCAAATCTCGATCAGTTCGCCAAACAAGGTATGAAGTTTACTCAGTGTTATTCCGCCAGTTCCGTCTGCTCGCCCTCGCGTTCGGCCATTCTCACCGGACGTACGCCCTATCGAAACGGTGTGTTTACATGGATCCCCGGCGGAAGTCACCTGCATCTGCGCAAGAGCGAAATCACCATCGCAACGCTATTGAAAAAGAAAGGTTACGATACCTGCCATGTGGGCAAATGGCACCTTAACGGCAAATTCAATTCACCCAATCAGCCTCAACCCAACGACCACGGTTATAACCACTGGTTGGCCACGCAGAATAACGCTTCGCCCAGTCATAAGAATCCGTCTAATTTCGTATTGAACGGTAAGCCTGTCGGCAAAACCAAGGGATACTCAGCCCTGCTCGTCGCGGATGAGGGTATTCGCTGGCTCAAAAAGGTGCGTAATAAATCCAAACCATTTTTCCTGGCAGTATGGACACATGAGCCTCACCTTCCGATCGAATCAGATCCAAAATTCATGGATTTGTACAAACAGTTTAAGGATGAAGGTATCCGCCAGCACCACGGCAATATCACCCAATTGGATCAGGCGTTCGGCAACCTGATGAAGGCGTTGGATCAACTAGGCCTCGCAGAGAATACGTTTGTGTTCTTCACATCCGACAACGGGCCGGAAGGAAGAGGCAACAATGGGAGAACACGCGGAAGTACAGGCGGGCTTCGCAATCGAAAGCGAGCCGTTTACGAGGGAGGTATTCGTGTACCGGGAATCATCCGCTGGCCCGACAAAATCAAGCCCGGGTCCGTCAGTCATCAACCAATCATCGGATCGGACTTTTTTACCACCGTCTGCAAGATTGCCAACGTCCAAATACCCCAAGACCGCGTGATCGACGGTGTGGATATCACAACGGCTTTCACCGGAGGAACGGTCGAAAGAAAGACCCCACTCTACTGGCGATGTAATATCGCCCCGGGCGGTGTGAAGGTCGCGATGCGAATCGGTGATTACAAAATCCTTGCCCCGGAAGATTTCAGTCGATTTGAAATGTACAACATTGCCAAGGATGAAAAAGAGACGACGAACCTTGCTTTGAAAGAACCTGAAAAGTTTGAAGAAATGAAAAAGGCATTCATATCGCTGAACAAGGAGATTGAGACTGAAGGACCTGACTGGTGGAAGAACTACGGTAGACGACGAAAGGGTCGAAAAGTCAAAGGCCCCAGGATTGGAAAGGGTATCGATAAAACAGGTCACTTTGACGTAGTCAAGGGTGGAACAGTTACCAAGTCAGACTTGGGTTATCAAATAACTTCAACGGGTGAAGCATTCGCCCTCAAAAAGTTAGAATCGACTGCGGCAAAATCGATCACATTCACGCTCAAATACAAGACTGCATTGAAGGCCGGAACGCGTAACGCTTGTCTTGTATTTGGCACCTCACCGACCAACAACAAGCTCATGAAGGCCGGATCAATGATCGGCTTATCCGCACACGGCATTTTCGAAGGCGCATGGAACAATCTCAACAACGGCAGTATTACCAGGTCCAAATACGACCAAGCCAAGGCAATAGAAGCATCAGTCACCATCGATCTGAAAAAACGTGTTGTCACTGCGACGATCGGCAAAAAAACCATCAAACAAAAATTACCTGCCGAGATCAAGTCCATCAAATATTTTGGCTACTACGTGAAAGCAACCACCTCCTACTTTTCGAAAATCACCGTCAGAACGGATAACAAAGAATGAAATCCAATCTCGTCGCACCCACGTTTGCTACTGCGCTGATCTTTCTCTCATCACAAGTATCACATGCGTTGGACGAACCGTTATCGCCTCCCAACGTCCTGCTCATCATGACGGACGATCAGGGTTTTGGTGATATCAGGTCACACAACAATCCCGACATCAGCACACCCGTGTTGGACCGGCTCGCATCTGACGGTGCAAGATTTGAACGTTTTTTCGTCAGCCCCGTCTGCGCCCCTACGCGCGCTTCACTACTCACCGGTCGATACAGCCTCAGAACCGGCGTCCATGGCGTTACCCGCGCCGCAGAAACCATGCGGGCAGATGAAGTCACCATCGCTGAAATCTTCAAGGCCAACGGTTACACCACAGGCATTTTCGGCAAATGGCATAACGGGGCACATTACCCCCATCACCCCAATGGAAAGGGATTCGACGAATTCATCGGCTTCTGCGCAGGACACTGGAATAACTATTTTGATACCACCCTCGAACACAACGGACGCCCAATCAGAACACAGGGATACATTACCGATGTCCTCACCGACTACGCCATCCGTTTCATTCACAAGAATCAATCCAAACCCTGGTTCTGTTACATCCCTTACAACGCACCACATTCCCCTTGGCAGGTACCTCGTTCCTTTTACAGAAAGTATAAGAAAAACGGACTCGATGATAAAACCGCCTGCGCCTATGCCATGGTTGAAAACATCGACTGGAACATTGGTCGCATCGTTGACGTCCTGCAAAGGAAAAATATCTCCCGAAACACAATCGTTCTTTTCCTCACCGACAACGGCCCCAACAGCACCCGTTACAACGCCAACATGAAAGGCCGCAAGGGCAGCGTCCACGAAGGCGGCGTCCGTGTCCCATTTTTTATCAAATGGCCGGGTAAGATCAAACCAAAATCTGTCATCCAACCCATCGCCGCCCACATCGACCTGTTGCCGACGCTCGTCGCACTAACCGGCGTTAAACCCATCAAAACCAAACCACTCGATGGTATCAGCTTCGCGCCACTTCTCCGTGGCGTCACCCGGAATTCAAAATGGCCGGACCGCCATATCTTCTCATTTCGTCTAGGTTCCAACCCCTTCCAAGGTGCCGTTCGCACGCAAAAGTGGCGTGCAGTTCGTTATAACAAACATATCGGATGGGAACTCTACAACATGATCGAGGATCCCAACCAGAAAAAGAACGTCGCCAAAGCCAATCCCAACATCGTGAAGAAACTGGCCAAGTCCTACGAATCACAGGTTGAAAAGGTCACCTCTGCCGGGTTCGCCCCCATTCCAACAGAAGTCGGCCATGAAGCCAGACCTACAGTCGAACTCCATGGCCACGAAGCCCACCTTCAGCCTACGAAGGGTCGCGGCATCAGCTACAACGGAAGGTCCGGCTGGGCCAATGACTGGATCACCAATTGGACAGATCCCAAAGCCTACCCTCAATGGCCGATCAAAGTCGTAAAGTCCGGCAAATACAAAGTAACCATCAGATACATCTGCGCCGAAGAGAACACCGGAGCAAAACTACAAGTCCAAGTCGCTAACCAAAAGCTCGACACCACCATCATCCGCGCACACAATCCGCGCCCCATTCATAGCCCGGACCTGATTACTCGAAAAGAAGTGTATGAAAAAGTGTGGGCCACCCAATCCATCGGCACTGTCGAACTCGAAACAGTCACCACACACGTTCGCATCAAAGCTCTATCCTTAACCGGTAAACGCGCCCCCGATATCAAATCCATCACCCTCACCAAAATAAAATAACACCTTCATTACTCATAATAGCTCGCCTTGCATCCGGGCGCTTCGGTCACCGTAACACGCACCAACTTCACACTCAAAGGCAATCCCGCCAATACTCCCCTATAAATGTGCTCCGCCACACGTTCCGCGGAAGGATTAACCTCCGCAAACAACTCGCATTCATTCAAAGTCACTCCCGCCAAAGGCTTAATCACCTCATCTACAAGCCGTTCCAATTCATGAAAGTCCATCGCAACCTCTATCTCATCCAGTTGCTCCGATGCCACAACTACAAACACCCGCCAATCGTGCCCATGCATCTCTTCCATCGTCCCATCGTAAAGTCGCAACGCATGTTGCGCGTGAAACACTCGTTCAATCTCAAGCTCATACACGATTCGCACCTCGCTTTACGTTGGTTTAACTTCACGCCCACATCTGACCGATCAGCAAACAGGGGTTGATTATTCACCAATCGATAGGGCTAAACCATATGAGTTCATCCAATCTCATGCTTTCAATTAGCGGCCTGCGAGGCCTCATAGGCGATTCACTCACACCTGTGGTCGCCGCACGATATGCCTCCGCCGTCGGATCCTGGCTTGCCGATTCCAGCAGAGTAGCCTCCCCACACATCGTCGTTGGACGCGATTCAAGACCCAGCGGCGACATGATCGAACGTGCCGCCGTCGCTGGACTCATCGCCGTTGGATGTCGCGTTACCACCATCGGCATCGCCACCACACCCGGCGTTGCGATCATGGTCGAACACCTCAATGCCAACGGCGGCATGGTCATCACCGCCAGCCACAACCCGATTATCTGGAACGGCATCAAAACCTTACGACATGACGGTGTTGCCCCTCCACCCGACCAATCCCGTCAAATCATTGATCGATTCCACAACAACGACTTCACCTATACAACAGTCGACAATTTACTTCCCGTTGCTTACGATGACTCCACCAACCAAATCCATGTCGATCGCGTCTTGAAAAACATCGACACAGAGATCATTCGGTCACTGAAACCCTCCGTCGTACTCGACTCTGTCCACGGCGCAGGAGGACCGGCAGGTGCTATGCTCCTTAACGCACTCGGCGTAAACCTGATCCACGACTATGCCGAACCGTCAGGCCAATTCCCTGATTCACCCGAACCCACCGCCGAAAACCTTATCCGTCTATCTGAGAGCGTAAAGCAGAACAACGCACAGATTGGATTCGCACAGGATCCCGATGCCGATCGACTTGCCATCGTCGACGAAAACGGAACGTACATTGGCGAAGAATACACACTCGCACTCGCGACTCACCGTATCCTTCAAAGATCATCCGGCCCGGTCGCCGCAAATCTCTCCACCTCTCGCATGCTCGACGACATCGCCCAATCTGCCGGCGCCCCCGTGCATCGCACCCCTGTAGGTGAGGCCCATGTCGCCGATACCATGCGAAAACAAAACTGCGTAATTGGAGGCGAAGGCAACGGAGGCGTCATCTGGCCTCCTGTCATCCATGTTCGCGATAGCCTCGGAGCCATGGCCATCATTCTCGAACTTATGGCCACCACAGGCAAACCACTTTCTCAACTCGTGGCTGACCTCCCCAGCTACGCCATTGTCAAAGACAAACTTCCCATTCAGGAAGGCATGGCCGAAGCCGCCATCCAAAAACTCAAATCTTCATTCGCTTCCGAACAGATCGACCTACAGGATGGCATTCGCATCGACTTTTCTGATAAGAGATGGGTCCACCTTCGCCCATCCAATACAGAACCCATCCTTCGGATCATCGCAGAAGCTCCCGATCAAGACTTGGCGGCACAACTCGTCGCCGAAGTGCGCCGGTCCATTTAGGACGCATCACCCGTAGACGTCCACCTGCCACATCACAGCCACATATACCACTACGCACGTCATATGCTTCAAACATGAACTCAAGCCGCTCGCTTCTCAGAACACATCTCATCACGAATACGTTCCAACACGTCACACATACGTTTCTGCGACCGCTCAAATCCAACCAAAGCCTCCGTGTTTTGACGAACCATATCCGTTAACACATCCAATTCCTGCTCCCGCTTCAAAAGCTTTTCGTGTGCCGCGGTCAACTGTTCCTCTCGCCGACGACTGTGCATCCGTTCCCAAACCCAAAGCGCCCCCATCAGCCCCGCGACGCCGAACTGTAGAAATACCTCATTAATCATACCCATTGCCACTCCAATCTCGTTTCATCCTTAATCCAGTCAAATCGGATTCTCCCCAAACTCGGCCCGTCGCCTCCAAACGACGGGTTATCCAGGCCGCCTCCAATTCCTCGCCCGCCAAACCCTTTCAATCGATCACCGATGCGCATGCCAAGCTCGCGCCCCGCCGTCACCACCTCCACTGACGCAACACTTCTCTCCCTTATACTCACAGCATCCAACCACGCGGCAAACGCATCACGTTCATCTAGCGCGGCCGCGTCTCTGGTGCCACTCAATACCTCTGAATAATATTGACTTGAGGATTCGACACGTTGAAACTTAAATCGATCACCCACACCAATTATCCGCTCCTGATAGGAACCTAAAAACGGATTACCCCGCCATCTTACGATCCTCAATCGATGAGGACTTCGCAAGCTCCCCGTCACCCGTACCCGTACACTCCCAGCCTTCGCAGCAGCAATAAATCCGGCATCCAGCACGTCATCATCCAGGTAAATCCCTGCTCGATCTTCAATCACGCGTACACGCCCGCCATAACGCGCCCAATTGATTCCGCCGTTCAGACTAACTTCCACCACGACACCCAGCCTGCGCCCCGCCTCATCCATACTCAATGCAGACAGAAATTTCAGCGACCGCGGTTTAATCGCACTACCCTCTTCAAAAAATTCAGTCAAATCAAACGCCGTTCCTCGGTTAAACGGAGCTGGACTAAACACACCATCCTCATTCAATACCCACATCCGAAAGGTGTTCGACACCGCCGTAAAGTCACTTGACGTCGACTTGCCATATTCACCGTCCGCAAGTCCCGCATCACTGTCATCCCACCCGGCAACAAGTTCAAACGTCCCCTCCACCAACTGCCCACTCGCCTCACCAATCAACTTCACCGGCCTACCCGCCTTACCATGACTACGCAAAGCCTCCACAACACCGGCCCCATTAACCAGGTTCTCCAATCTCATTCTGATATTCCGACCCCGCTCTAATACCTGAACCGTACGCCGTTCATTCACACCATGACCTTCCCACCTCAAGGTACGACGAATGACAAGCCTTTGCTCTTTGAATATCGATTGAAGAACAGTTCCATATCTCACACCGTTATCACCATGAAAAGATACTTCTCTGGCCAGAACGTCTGCACCAACCAATCCAGCTTTTAACTTCAATCCACCAATCCGATTCAACCTCTCCAGCAACGAACCAACGGACCAGGCTACGCCTTCTTCCTCCAACTCTCCTCGATCCACCACACCACTCAACACCTCGCTCCAATAGCACTGACCATTCAGTACCATCTCATCCTCTCTACCGCTCAACCTGCCATCATGACTTACAATCCGACCGTCAAACACGACCATTAACTCACTTACACCTCCCACCAACCCAATCGGTTGAATCACCGTTACCCCCTTTCCAATCATCGCTTCGTGTCGGCTTCGCTCAATCCGATCAAATCCCGCTCCGTCACGTCGCCATACAAACTTAGCTTCACGAACATCCAGCGGTCCCTTTATCTCAACGCTTAACACGCTCAACGTTTCCTCAACACACCCGTCCACCAAAACCACCGCACTCGACAGACGACTCGTCCCACCAACCTTCCCTTCGATACGCTGCAATACCGCACTACTTACCATCTCAATCTCCACAACCGACTTATTTAAACAGTCGTCAATTCAATAGCACTCTGGCTTCCGACCGTCATCCACCGACTCCAGGGCCCATCTAGTACCACCCCCTCTTCGGTGATCGCTCGTATCGCATACCTGACAACCGACGCCCTCGGCACACGCAACCAGCACGCACTTGAGGAACGCCTACCCGCATCAATCCCCTCAGCAACAATAACCTCTCCCCCCTGCTCCTCTTCCAGGAGTTCCACACGAACAATTCTCCCTTCGTCAAATCCTATCGGCCAAACCCCACATATCTGCCACGCATCCTTTACCCAACGTGGCGACCACCCACCGACTCTCGGAAAAGCCAACTCCACCGGAACGCTTCGATAAAAATCACCCTCTCGCTTAACTTTCACATGCCTTAACCCCCGCTCCTCCCTTCCCTTGTCATCCACATGCCTCACAATGTACACTCCCGCCTCACCATCCAAAAGCATGTTCTCCGAGCCAAGCGCCAACTCTCGCTCCACCTCCCGCAACATCACCGTCGGCCCAGAATAATCAATCTCTCCAATCGACTTCGCTGGCCCATAAACATTCCATCCCCCCTTCGGAAACGACATATTCAAAAACGGATCACCCACCAACATCAATCCCGAACGCAATACCGGGCTTGCCACATACCACGCCTCACCAAGAGTCCACCCCAAACGCAGCGCCTCCATAAACGGCTCCACACGCAAAACGGCTCCACTCGAAATGCTCCGCGTACTCCCGCCGCTACCCGCATACCCCTCCTTCAATGCTTCCGTCACCCAATTCCCCGCCTCATCATCACGCAATGTATCGCCCGTCGAGTGATTAATCCCCAACTGCATTGCAAACACACGCTTACCGCCCACCGCATCAAAAAAACCACTAGGTGGCACCCCCTCTTCCCATCCAAAGTAAAATCCATCATGTTCGATGCTCGTAAACGCTACATTACTAACCGGATCGCCATCCGCCGATAACTCCAACGGTAATCGTAATCGCTGGCGTGCCAACCCACTAGCCCACGCCACCATCTCTCCCTGCCTTGAAGCAAACACACCACCGACAGGCCCATACGGATCAAGCCAAATCTTTGCCTCCGCTCCCGGATCATTCGCATCCCCCACCAACCCTTCTGTTTCCAGTGTTTTTGCACGGTTCGTAATTTCCTGGCTTGAAACAACGTCCTCACCATCAATCCGCGCGGTCAACCGATTCCCCCCAAGCATCTCCATCGTCGGACGATCCAACGTCGCACCGGCAAACTGAGGGGCCAATCCATTCCCAAACTCACCCGTACTCCCATCAATCCGATGCAACTGTCCCGCAATCGATTCTAGAACGCCGTCACCTCGCACATAACTCCCTGGGATCCCATGCCCACACAATATCCCAATGACCTGCCCTCCCAATTCTCGCTCTTCAAGATAATCCGCAATCTCACCACGCATCAATACAAATTCTGATTCGCTGATCGATTCATCCGTCGGCAACGTCAATCCCAACATATTGGCTCTGGGAATCCCTCGTTCGACTTCATACCACTCCGCCCACGCCGTCGAATCCGCGTCATCTCGGTTATATACAACCAACCAACGCGCCGGATCATCTGCATATTCACTCGTCGGCGCAACTATGGGTGCCCGACCCAACGCCCCGAACAAACCCGTCGACACCCCTCCCCCGCGAAACAATCCAAATACATCCCTCCCCGATTCCCGAACCATACCCGCGTCCCACACCGTTCCATACAACCCAACATACGCTATCGATCCTTCAAACTTCTCAGCAGATGCGCCATTCGCCCGCCCGCCAATCCGACAAGCAAGTGCTGTCCCCCCAAGACTCACGCTAGTGCCCTCTTCAACGTCCAACACACCGTCAACATAGACCCGCGCGTAGGATCCATCATAGGTCAAGACCACCTGATGCCATTGCCCCGAAGCTACGCCTGCCCCCGTCCCCACAAATTGCGCCCCCCCGTTCTGCCCAATAATCGCTCGAATTTCCGAAGCAAATATCTGAAGCGATAAATTATTCCCTGCCACGACAGGTGACCCGCCCTGCGCAAACACACGCTGTGTCTTCGTCACATCATCCGACCGAAACAACACCACCAACGTCACACGTTTAGATGCAGGAAGCGATACATTCCCAACATTCACACCCCCACTCGCACCAGTCGATCTCAACTCTCTTCCATATGCCCCCAATCCCCAATCCATCCCATGCAATACCCCATCGTGACCACCCACCACGTTACGAACGCCGCCCCCCACACCCTCACACAATGGCCAACAATGAATCAACCCCGCGCTGCCCGGGTGCCCCCAGTTTACACCGCACCAATTCGGCTTGTGAATAAACAATCCACTCATCATCCAACACTCACGAATTCATGACCAAACGCCTCAATCGTGACACCCTGCCCGAAATTCCCTGAAAATTTCGAACGCCCATACATTACCGTTCCAGGCAACTCCACCACAAATTCGTACACGCCATTCGCATCCTCACCACCTACCTGCCTGGAAAACTCCTTCCAGGTACTACCATCATGACTCACTTCCATCACAAACGCACATCCCGCACTCGGCCCGGTACTTCCATTCGTAACCTTCGCCGTCACCAACATCCCGAACGAACGCGTCAAATCAACCGTTCCCCCAGTAGTCGTTCCCCCCGAAGCATTCGTCACACTTGCTTGTAATACTTGCCCACTCTTATTCGCCCTCGTCGGCATATCAATCTCTCCTCATTTCAATTGGTCTCACATACCTACACACCCCTCCACAAACACAATCAAATCGGCTTCTTAACACTAATGACAACCAGAACAACCACATCACTCGCCTCCACACTCACCGTACCATTTGCCGTACGCGTCAAATCGACCGTGAGCACATCCCCTCGCGACACATTCTCAGTTCCGTCACTCTTGATAACCGCAGGCGTCCCATCTCCCTGCCCCGTACTCCGATGACCACTCCCGGCACCATCCGTCAAAACCGCATCCACCGTCGCCACTGACACGCCATTAACCTTCACAGTTGCACTCACCCCATCGCCACCGTCACTCGATACAATATTCCCCCCCACACTCAATACTACATCCTCAATGACCCCCTCCAGCGACACAACACCCATCAACTTGCCAGCCATGCTCCCCGTCAAATCTCCTTCATGGCCATACTCTGCATACACCGACCCCACCATCCCATACGAAATAGTTCCACGTCTCTGTTGCATCCACCCACCGCTCGGATCCATCAAAAACCCCGCGGTAAAAGCCGACCGCATCGGCAGATCAAACACCAACCCCACATTCGCGCTAGATCCAGCGTCATTGTTAATCACACGAAATGTCGTCTCACTGTCATGGTCAATCACCAACTGAGAATGATGATGCTCCCCATCACCGCTCGACGTCAAACCTCCCGTCAATTTGTTCAATGCCGTCGCGTCCACCGTCCCATTAATACCGTTCAATGCCTGGTCAATCTCTGCAACCGTCGCGGACAAACCCAAATGCGACAAATTTACCGTCGCCAGATACGCCTCACCCCGACGATCTGTCACACTTGTAATCACACCATCCGCACTCACTACATCCGCCAAAGGAACAAACATCGTCCGATCACTCGGCATCCCAGCCGTCCCAGTCTGCAAAACGCCCGCCTCATCCAACCACACACTTGTCGTCTCATCATCGGCCACCCCCACATCGCCCGCACCAGAATAAGCCACCACCGCATCACCAATCACACAACGACCATCGCGCACGCCGATCGTCAAATCCCCATCCTGATAAACACGCAAATCCCCCGCACGGCCTGCCGTCAACAACAAACGCTGAACCAACCGCCTAAACTCCAGGAAATATGGGCTCTTCCCTGTCGCAATATACTCCACCCCACTATGCGCATCTTCCGCCAACGCCAACAGCGAACTATCATCAGGATACCGCTCACTCATCGTCTCACTCCAATTATCTTAAATGTTATTCCAATCCCATCACTACGACCAACGAAGTACGCCACCTTCAGACATGACTAACCCTTCAGCCCCACGCGCAACCTCATCAATCACTACACCAACATCTTCATCCAACTCCCCTACAACCTCACCAGCGCCATCCAGCACACGTACCCCGATCTCATGAGGTCCAACACTCAACCCCTCGCCCTGCCATCGTAAAAACTCACTCGCTCCCCCAAATCCCCCTGCCCCAAACTCACCCTGACCATAACCCCCTCCGGTCATCAAACCGTATCCAAATACCCCCACTC
>JANQQT010000115.1 GCA_028284925.1 Phycisphaeraceae bacterium
CAATCCTACCGTGCCGATTAGCCTGTTGCATTCCCGATGGCCCGCAGGCCAACTTGTCGGTCCAAGATGCTCATCCATGAGCTATGTGATGGTGCAATAATCTCTTCGGCTAGATGGGGAAATTTGGCCAGACTGGGGTTGGGGGGTTTGTTGCGGGGGCTTGGTGAGGGACTGTCAAGAGATTGAAGGAGCGGAGGTTGAGGAAGTGCTTTAAGGTCAATACAATCGAAACGTCTTTCTGAAGGAGGTTCCAGATGACCTTACAGTTTACTCTTGGTGATGTGATTGATGAAAGGTTTGAGGTAGCGGGTGTGTGTAGCGATTCTGGAGGTATGGGTACGATTTTGCACGTTAAGGACCAACAATCTGATGGGCAGGAGAAACTAGTTCTGAAGTATTGTAAACTCATTGATAGTGTCGCACGTGCAAGGTTTTGCAGAGAGATCCGTATTTTGGATGAGTTCAGAGGAAATCACAAGGTAATTCAACTGGTCTACTCCAATCTTGAGCATGATCCTCCATTCTTTGTGATGAATTATTACGCAGATGGAGACTTATCAAATCGCATGTCGGAAATTCAGAGTGACGTGGATGTACAGGAGAAAATATTTCTTCAAATGTGTGATGCCGTAGGAGAGCTTCATTTGAAGGACATTTATCATCGCGACATTAAGCCCCCGAACTTTTTGATTGATGGAGATCATTTGCGAATAGCCGATCTTGGACTTGTTGTCGATCGGGAGTCTGTGACAAGGATGACTTCGACAGGTACGGCTTGGGGAACTGAGGGATTTGAACCTCCAGAAAGTCGATTGGGTGGGTTTAAGGAGGCAAATTCATCGTATGACATATTTATGCTTGGAAAGAGCATGTACGCCTTGTTGTCGGGGTTGGACCCCCTTTATGTCACTCAAGGCGCGATCCATCCAGCTATTTATGCGGTTATCGAAAGATGTTGTGAGATTGATCCGCATCAACGATACAAGACAGTCGTTGAGTTAAAACAGGCAATTGTTTATGCGTATGACGTCATCGGGAATCGAGTTGATGGAGTCCTTAAGTGCAAAGGCTGCTTAGAGAGCATTTTGGGGGAATTGGATTTCGTTGGAGAGTGTTCAGTGGGTACGATTAATGACTTTGCAGCGAGCCTACAACGCCTTGACGATGATGATCAAGAAATGATTTGCAAGGAGATGACTCCAGAGATTTGGTATATATTGTCTGGCGAGGACTTTTCATCACATCACAGCGCTTTGGTGTCGGTTTATGAAAAGATGGCGAAGCGTTGTAACTTTGGATTTGGTTTTGCTGAGAGAATTGCTAATTGCATGGAAAAAATGTTCTATTCTGAAGGCGTTGATGAAAATGTGCGTGCGAAGGCGTTAAGCATTGCGATTAGTGCCGCAATTCAGATGAACAGGTTTGCTGCGATGGAAACATGCGGAAAGATGATCAAGTCAGTCAGTAGTGAGAATCTTGCAATAAAGGTTGGAGAAATATTGAAGGGGTATCCCAATAGCTTCGTTGCTAATATTGAGGGTGTGTCGTGCCAAAGTGATATTATCGTTCGCGCAATCAAAGAAGTTAAAGGTTTAGATGAAGTAAATGGGGAGGGAGAGTATCATTATCATTGTTAACCCAAATTAGTCCTCCTCCGGTATCTCATCCACCCCTTCCCACTCATCGTTGTATGAATCGCCGGCTGTATCTTCAAACATCCATCACTACCCCGCTTCGTCTCAAATACAAGACACGTCCACTAATCCTGATTCGTCGAAGTTGCTGGAGACCTCAATCAAGGTCCACGAAGTGAGCTAGTGTCGTGTTAAGCCCTCACTTATAGCTATGACGACGAAAACGAAGATATAAATCGCCGAAAGGAGAGAGAGCATGCCTTTAAGCCTAGTTGTCTCACCTAGCCATTCGTACTCCTCCAGACGAACTGCATTCTGACAAACAAATATCGCCGGCAAGAATAGTGCACACCTCGGACCTACTACCAGGGTCAATAAAATCGCAGCAAGAAATAATGTCCAGAAAATATATCGCATTCTTCGCATATCCTCCGCCACCACTAGCACGTATGCCACGCCTGCGACCAGCCCGGTTAGAATCAGAACACACATCAGATAGAGGCCGACACGGTTGGGTCCAGGTGTCGAGCGATCGGACTGAACGTTGGGTTCTTGGGTGGTCTGGTAGCTATTTCGCATGGTGATTTCCTCAATCGGCGAATCTCTGCACTGTTGGCGGCATTGGGTGAAAGATGGTCGGCGTTGGCCCAGTGCTTGCGATTCGAATCGTTGGTCGCGGCGGCATCATACCTTGCGAAGATATCCTGCCTGCGCGTCAACTGTACCGTCGTCGACCTGGACGATGATTCCACGCCGGGTTTACCCCAGTTGCGAAGATTCAGAAATTTAAGCGCAGCCATAACCATCTACACGGTTCCGGGGGGGATCATTTTTGTGAAGCGAAGCGGGGACTTGGATTTCGCCGCGGCTGAATCCTTCAGATACTTATCCGCCGCAACCTGATCTTTGAGCGGATGTTGGCGCACACTACCCTGGTCACCCGTCACCTGGGCGGGACCGGAAACATTATCTGAAATTGTGGTCGAGAGATCAGCCATTGCACCCCGCATCGGCTGACTTTAAGATTTTGGCCACACCTTAAGCAAAATAGTTCCGTATATATAGATCCTTACATTCCGTTGAGCCGTTGCATCACACCCAAACCCCAGACTAAACTCCAATACAATCGACAATCGCGTCAACAAACTCCTTGCGTTCAAATCTTGCCCTACTTCTGACAGTAATATCTACCACTCTCCCCATGCGATTCATCGCCTACAATCTTTACCCAAGCGTACGTCCATATACATATATTTCTCGTGAAATTCACTCACCCCCCCCTTGACATCCTCTGCATGAAATGTTACCGTCCTTCTACACATGTGTTGCTAGGTGAGGATTACCACCAGTGTCCGAAAAACACACATCACAACCTGATAGCATGTTGGTCGACCATTCCGACCAATTACCTGAAACCGTCGTCGAGGTGAGCGATATAGCAACAGCTGTCCGATGCATCGAAAACGAGGATCTATGCAGAGGAAGTGTTTAGGCGGAACGTTGGAGTATTCTTACAAGAACAACAGAAAGTGACTGGGTCAAAGAAATGTCTAGTTTTTTTGAACTCGCCCTTTGCAATCTGTTGCCTCTCCTCGGTACTCTTAGCTGGTGTTACTTGGCTGTTTACGTGGCTTGATGCAAGTGCAGAACGAGACTCACGGCTCGCTCGTCGGCACAGACTAATTGCATCCGAGATTCGATATAGAATTGTACCTCTCGAAAAGGCTCTAACCGGCGGCGACTCGGTTACTCGAAGTTCTTTCAGTGACGCTATAAGTGATTTATTAAGAATTTCGCCAACGTCAAGTTCTGGCGTGCCATTTCCAGCATCAACTAACAGTGCCGTAGAGTTAACAAATCTCCGCCACTTGCCTCTTAAATCGCTCTTAACCGAACTTGCTATCAACTCAGGAAGCAAATCCACTGACTCGTTATTTGAGAAAATCACACTCACAATCGGTTTACTCAACGACTCCTTCATAGCGCAACGCACACCAGGAGTCGTCCCCCAAGAAAAGATCGATTCAGCCAAGAAAGCATACGATGGAATAGATTCGATTGTTGAATTGACACGTCTCGATTAAAGCTAGCAGCCGACTTGGCAGAGGTGCTTTTACATGTTTGCAAAGATAACACAGATCACGATCGACTGCGGGGCTCAGATCAATATATTCGCAATTGCTCTCATCACGCTGACACTCCTCTCTGGATGTAGAGGCAGTTATCACAATTGCCTAAGTGAAGGAAAAGCAGGCAAGCAATTTTCACATATACGGGTTGTAAGAATGGAAAATGAAGTTTCAGGTCTGAAGAAGGCCAAAGTGAATGGAGGCTATCATCCGATCCCACTGACTGTTGACGAAAGTATTAAAAGTATACCAGACGAGAGTATAGAAAATTGTGCAAGAGAAATTGCAGATCAATATGGTGCCAACGTCGTTTTAATTGTGCCCATAAAATCGCTGTCAACCAGACAACATTACATTAGGAGATTCAATCTCTTTCTATATAGAGACCCCGAACCTCAG
Source organism: Phycisphaeraceae bacterium (assembly GCA_028284925.1). Classification (GTDB taxonomy): domain Bacteria; phylum Planctomycetota; class Phycisphaerae; order Phycisphaerales; family Zrk34; genus JANQQT01. The sequence goes on from JANQQT010000115.1 coordinate 4,163, forward strand.
ACTGGAGATCCGAAGTGACACAATCCAAATACGGTATATACGCCCTTCTAATAGTGGTGGTGTTTTGCAGCGCTGGATGTGCACAACTCTTACGCGCTACAGGTTTTACTGATGGCACGCTAAGAAAGCTCACCACCTCCGAAAAGAGTATTTGACAACTATCTTTGGAGATTCCATAAAATATGAGGTCGTCCGCATTTCTCGATCCAATCTTCTGGATGGAAGGCTGTCCCACGAGATCCATAGTGGCCGAATGCCGTCGTCACATGTAACGATGGCAATGACCGTAAAGAACATTATAATTTTTAGTCGAGTAACCTATCGACCCGAGTTCGTTACACACAAGGATCGACTTCTTCTCGTCCATGAGATGGCACATGTATGGCAGCATCAAAACAAGATTAACGGATATACCACTCAAAAGATTCAAAAAGAACATGCTATTTATAGACCTAAAGGAACACTCTACGTCTTTCGCCCATTGGACTATTCAAGGAAACTCATTGACTATCGATTTGAACAGCAGGCCGAGATAATCCGAGAATTTGCGAATCTCATACATTACGAACCAACTTCACACAGAAAGAAGAAATACGAACGGATGATTAGGCAAGCCATCCCATTAAGATCTGCACGCAATAAGACAACTGCGAAGTAGCAAAAGTAGCGCGCTGCGCATAATGCAATACAGGCAAAGTAGAAAGAAGGTGCATTTTACGCCATGCTATTCAGCAAAGCTCAACCGGTTTCTCTCGTGTCGTTATTCGTCGCTTGCAATTCCTGCATTCCCGTCGACGAGTTATTTCATTATTCCTATTTGACAGGGTATACACAACAAAAAAGTGGCGACACCCGCAGTTTCGACACATCAATCCTTTACGCTCATGTGACTCGCTTTTTTTGTTTTTAGCACGTGGCATCATCATCCTCGATTCTTCAAATCAGACAACCGAATCTTCTTCCTCTGTCTTTTCTTCGCCACCGGCTCGGTCCCAAACAATGCCATCCCCTCCATGCTCGCCGCCACGCCCGCCCCAACCAACACATCCAGAAAGTGGTTATCTTGTCCACTTGCCCGTAACTTCCACTCATCCACAACTCGCCCACGCCCCTCGGTCTTCACGCGATATTCCGCCGTCACCTGATCCGCCAACATACGGTGTGCAGTACCCTTGCGGCCGAACAGGGTCAACGATCCGGGATCGCCCTTGGCGGTAATAAATCGTGAGGCGATAAAAGTTTTCCAATAGTTGGTGTCAAACAGAACGTAGCGGGTCGCCCGCTTCCCCTTGATGGCCGGCATCCGCCAGTGGTTGCCCACCTTCTCCCCAACCTTCCGTTTGTAATCGCTGAATGGAAGCGATGACGCCCCAACATACTTTCCGTGCGACGGTGTCACATTCGATTTATGCTGAGTCTCGCGGCAAAACTGATAGACGGTGTCCGTAGAAGTTCCCCAGTTGGCATCAATCAGGATCCGCGATAGCGACATTTCAGCACCATCATCACGAACCCACGCCCGACCCATCAAATCATCCACCAAAATCTCGAACGCCCCATAGATCGCGCCCTCCACTCCGGCACCGGGATGTTTCATAGCCATGGTGATCTTCGCATCACGCAATGAAAACGACTGGCGATTCTGATCGGGGTACGTCCCGTAGTCGATCACATACCCGGAAAACTCATCTGTCCATGCAACGATTCCCCAGTAGAGCAATTTCTGTTGGACATCGATGAATCCGGTGATGGTGGAGGCGTCGACCGGGACAGATCGCCTCTGATATCCATTCGTCCTGCTCATCACCAGATCTGCCGTCAATTCCTCATCACCCAACTCTTCATCCGGCAGCGGTTCATTCTGGTATTCAGCAAAGAATGCCCATTCGCCACGATCCTGGAGGAGATTCATGGCATGTTGCAATGCGGAAAGTTCATCCGGAGCGTGTCGAGCTTCCCACGCGACCACCGCCCCTTCATCTATCTTCGCCCGATTCAGTTTGTAGAACGCCGTCGCCTGACCGCCATCCCCATCGTTCTTGAGTTCGTCAGTGCGAATCTTCCGGTACTCGTTCCACAACTTCTCATCCTTCGGCCACTTGTACACCATCTTCGCCCGCTCACCCTGCCACTCCGGATGTTTTTCACGATCCAACAACCGATCACTCAAATCATCCTGCTGGATCACCGTGCAGGGCATGACGGCGGAGATTTTCTTACCAGGCCCCGCTAAGCCAAGGATGGCGCCTTTGATGATCCCTTCACGCGTGTCGTTCTGGGTTGGTGACTTGGCGGATTCATCCGTCTGGGGATCATCCAGCACGACGAACGTCGGCCGGACGGTCGATCCATCGTGTCGGGTATGAATGGCGCCGCGAATATTCCCCGTCAATCCAGCCACACGGATCAAAACGCCGGCGGCGCGACTGCCGGGGATGTTCGGGAAGATCAGTTTATCCGTCGCCCAGATAATCGACGTCGGCTTCCCATGGTGCAACTGGCCCTGACATCGCCGCGAAATATTCTCGATATCGCGTATGGGAAAGATGACCTCCGGAAAATCTTCCAACAGCAACCCGTTGATCGAAAGTTCCGCCTTGATATTCGCCAGCATCTGGGTCGCGTGGCTCTCACTACTGCCGATCAGCATCACGAATGGGTGACGCCCGGTCAATGCGGCCCAGATCACCGCCGCCTCTGAGAATGTCGTCTTTCCGGATCCACGCGGCATGGCGAATGAGAGCATCGTCCCGCGAATCACCGCCCGCTCGATCTTTCCGGCGATTCGAATATGATCATCACACCATTCCATCGAAAACCGCTTAGGGGAATAGGATTTGCAGAAAAACTGGAAGTCAGTCAACGCTCGCCGCTTCCGTTCATGATTTTTGACCGGTGGAATATCGCCAATATCACGCGCGGCGCGGCTTTGTTCGAGTTGCCGGCATGCCGCCTGGTCTTTGTGCCGGGCGTATGCGGCACTTTTTTTATCCATCACCTTCATGCCACCATCCCCCGAATCTTCTCCGCCGCAATTCGAGCGTGTTCCTTCAACGGGTAATCATCCGGAGCTAAACCCAATGGCAACAGGTGCTTACCGATTGCCGTAAGTTCTGCCTGAGAATCCGTGATATCAGATTCCCCATCGTCGCTGGCCATATTCTGAACGACCCCGCCGTACAGCCCGATCAACTTCGATATCTCCTTCTGCGCGGCAAGAGCCGTTTTGATATCAGCACTCTTCAACGCCTTCTTGTAAATGTCATTCAAACGAAAATAAGCTGTCCCCGCCTCCTTCGTCCGGTTGTAATCCGCGGCGGTGGTGATTTTCTTGGCGGCTTTCTTTACCGCCTCCGTCGCGGCCCTGGGCTTCATTCCCACTGGTATTTGTCTGAGGTGAATGAGTCGTTGTTTAATTCGGCGAAGGCGTTGAAGGTGAACGCTTCGGCAATCGGGCCTGATACACCTGATTGGGTTGTGAACATTGGGAATACGGGTCGTGATATTGCTTTTGATGGGGGTAGTCCTGTTTTTTGTGGGGCATATCCTCATTCGGGGAGTTTGCAGAATAATCTTGTGGTTTTGAACGACAGTGACGGGAGTGCGGGCGATGAGTATGACTCGGCGCTAGTGGATGCAGTGAGAGTGGATGGCGGGGCGTATTACGTTCTGGAGGGTCGGTTGTTTCGTCGTATGTCGAGGAGTGGGGGGAGTTTTTCGACGACGTATTCGGTTGACCTGGCGGATCTGTATGGGGGCGTGGCGTATTCAGGCGGGAACCGGGGCGGGATTGAGTTGGTGGGTGATCATGTGGTGGTGGGGCAGAATCCAAATGTGGCGCGCAGGATGGCGTTCACTTTGTTCAAGTTGCAAAAGGGGGATGGGGAGTTGGTGTGGAGGAGGTGATTGATATCCCATAGGTTGCATCAAACTGCCAGGCGGGTCCATTTAGCGTACCGAAGCACTTTCGATATCCGAAAGTATCTTATAATGTGAATCGATTAGGCTAGACGTTCGTGGTCGTTCAATCGCTCGTATACGTATTGTGCCAGTGACGTCCACCGTCTGACCAATCTTTAGATCACGCGAAAGTTTATTGGGAGCTGGATTTGCGAGAACGAGAAATTCAAATGACCAACGAGGCTTGGAAGACTCCGAATCGTAATTTAAATCGAGGTCTAGTTCTGGTTCCAGTTCAGAATCCGACAGTCGGGTTACTAGCGTAAGTACCTCCAAGACGTGGTTGTCGATGCTACGCAAAACAAATTTGTCAGCGACCGCTAAGCGCATGTCAATCCTCGCACCTTGAATGGACGAGATCGCCGACCGCAATTTCTTGGCTTCGTCAGACGGCTTGTGGAAAAAGGCAGGCGGATCTGATGGCAAATCTCTTATCCTGATAATTTCCGCAATATCGAGAGGTGATTGCGAATTTGAATCGTTGGGCGTAGACCATGATATGTATTTGTGGGGAGCGTCGAAGTTTTGCGTATGTGTTGTAGCCAATTTTTGGACCTCCCCTAAAATGAACTCGGTCCGAAAATGGCGGTCGTCGAAAGAATTATTCGCGAATGGTAATACAGTGAATCCTGCCCTTATGTGGAGTCGTTGGCCCTTTTTTAGGCCGCGAAGCTTACGCAAATCGTAGCCGGTCATGTACAAAGTAATTCGGTCATTGCGGGTCAGAAAGCTGAACGTGTCTGGGGCAATCTTAACGGTCAGGCTGGCGTAGTCGGAGTCGAAGAAGTTTCTGATTCTGATGCTTTCAAATTCCGCCTCAAATGAGGTATACCTCGTCCTTGCACGGTATCTGAAAGGGGCATCTTCATTTTTCAGTTTTGAATTTAACCAGATGATTTGTTCTCTTGTCGGACACCGTTTAGGCAGACGCCTAACAAGGTCCGAGAGACTTGTGTATCGTCCCCAGGTCGTTCGGCGGAGGTTGGACCTTTCGGCATATTCGGTCTGGACGCGCAAGGGACGAGATTCTTTGGAGGGTGATTCGTTTCGGGCAGTCTGTTCCTTGATTTTCGTTTGGCGCTTTGTGTTCTCGGCTGTGAGTTCGTTGCCCTTCTTTTGAGGCATTGCATTCTCGGCGGACGCGTTGAGAAGCTTCTTGGTCAGTTTTTCAATTCGATAATCTACGTAGACTATGGTCAAGGCGCAGAGTACCAGCATGGCTACGAAGATCGTGAGCATTTGGCGATGACGCATATGTAGATTCTTAACAACTCGCTCAAACATGATGCCTCCGTTAGCCGACGCAAAATCTGGATTTGCGGTGGAGCTGTCGATTTGTCAATTCGTATCTTCGTCGATAGCGGGGTCGTTGTCGCCCACCTGTTTCGCGTCCGTCGGCGATGGAAAATAATACTTGTAGGCGCTTTCGAGCTGGGGAGGCATATTGATTGCACCCACCAGTATTACCAAATTACTCACTAGTCCCCAAAGTGTCATACCCTTCTCGCTCTTTTGTGACTCCTCATAATTGTCCTTGCCTTCGAGTACGGTCGTGCCGACGAGCCCTGCCAATCCACGCTTGAGTGCGTCCATACCTAGCAATTGATAATCTGTCAACGCCTGTTCGATCAGGTGTGCGTGGTCAAGAAGATACTTCTTCATTTGTTCGGGAAGGTCTTCGTCTTCGTTGATCTGATGAATCAACTGTCTTGTATGGTGGAGCATTTTGTCAAGGTGCTCTGGACTGAATTTCGGTTCAACAAACTCACTACATGCTCCAATTTCAACGTCACATACTTCAATTGCGTATAAGTATTTGTCGTCAATTAGATGTCTGAAAACATTCATCGGTTCACCCAAGCTGGTTGACCAGAACCGACTAATCAAATCGGGATACCAGACCAAGAATGGGCCCGCCCTATCGCCCTTGATTTTCTTTATTTTCTCTGCCACTTCATGCATAAGTCGTTCAATTCCAAGAAATGTTCGCATTGTGCAATATCTGGTACGAGTGCCAAAAATCACCCCAAAACCGCTCCATGCAGGTTTTCCCCCCAAGTTTTCTTTGTCAACGGCGTTTATTATTTGTGTGATCAATTCAAACAGCCGTGCACCTGCATGATTTGCGGCCATTTCTGATTCTGGTTCTGGCATTTACTTCCCTTTCAAAGGCTGTCTAGTCCGTCTCTTTGCACGACAAACTCCCTCAATCATGATGCCACCATTGGCCGAAGCGACCACGGATGTATTAGATAATGATCCTGATGGGATCAGCCGACTTGGGATTCCAGTATGCGAGAACGGTATCGTTCTTCTGTGAGAGGATTTTTACCGTCCAATCTCTCTTTCCTCGCCATTCATAGTATTCAACGATGAGTACAACCATTTCTTGTTTTGCTTTGTGTTTTAGAAGTCGCCATGCGGTGTCGTGAAATCGAACGGTGATTGGATTTGAGTTTTGATTTTCGAGTTTTAAGAGTCCCGCGTTGGTCATTCTGTTGACGTGTCCGTTTGCTTCCTCTCGACTGAAAACCCGCCCTCTTTTGGGGTCTTCGACGACAGGTGTGCGACCTGGGAGTGCCAGGTGGCTGTATGGATATTCATCTTCTGATGACCCATCGCTCGTTGCAAAGGCGATGACAATGCTTAAAAGGAAAATGACGGCAAAGGCTGAAATGAAGAGTCTTAATCTGTCCTTGAAGTAGTCGAGTAGCGATTCACGTTTTGGTTTGAATGGATCGTGCTGTGGTAGGGGGGGCGGTCCGTTGAAGGGCGTCGAGTCCTGAATCGTCGACTCGGTTTTCTCTTTGACCGCGTTGATACCCATCACCTTGTAATTCATCTCCCCCGCCTGTTTGATGGCGTCGTTTTCGGATGACGCATGCAGAGTGATCGACGACTCCTGGCGCGTGGCGTTATCGAAAACCCGGATCTGGAATTTCATTTTGACTGGACCTTATTTCTGAACGGCCTGGGGTATTTTGGAGGGACCATCGGCTACGGCGCCGGCGGTTCCGGGTATGGTGGTATTTTATGAATTTGGGGACGACGACGCAAGTGGAAGGTGTTCTTGGCGATGGTTTACTTCGTCATGAATTGTGCCGACCCAAGCCCAATTTGATGTGTGGGGTGTGAGAGGCCGTGGCGAATAGTGAAGCTGGTCGTTAAGAGGCCCACGTGAGGGTAATGGCCGCAATTCCGGCTAGAAGGATCGCGCAGATATGCAGGTTGTGCTGCCGAAGCGGGTATTTGCGCTCGCTGCTCCATTCTTTGTCACGAAAGATCGAGGTGTCCTTGATATATTTGTTCTTGACGTGGCAGCCGAGCGCCGTTTCGACGCACCAATTTGTAGCGTACAAGGCGCGGTACAACCTTGCTCGTCTGAATACTCCGATACTGGCTAGCGCAACCAATGCAAGTATTAGGAATGTGAGTCCTATTCTTGACTCTATGGGCGGATTTTGGACTAGATTGGAAACTAGGATTCCGGACAAACCTGCAAGTAGAGACAGATACCTAAAAGTGATTGTGTCGGCACCTTGCCGCGTAGCGGTTGAGGCAGGCAGGTTCTGAGAATAAATACCAAGAAGTATCGTTATCTCGTGTTTCTCCAAGTCTCTGTCTAGTTTGATTGGGGTATCTACGTGTTGCTCGATTTGAGTTTCGTTCATTTCGCACCTCCGAATAGTTGGCGCGGAGATTATAGCATGAAGCAATGATGAACGAAATGCACCCAGCGTATTCTGGGTACGCTCCTTACAGTAGAAGTCTGGGGGTACGTCACCACCCTACCCCCGGAACGATCGCGCAGCATAAATAAATCTTTTCGGATTCTTCGGATTTCTCGGATTCTTCGGAGCGCCCTATAGGCGCATATCCCACAGCCCCAACTTACCCGTCGCCTCAACAGGCTCCGCCAACTTCCGGGGATTCTCCAACAACCAACACCACGGCCCGACCGCAAACGCATCATCCCTCACACGCTCATCCTCAATCGGGAAAACATCCACCAGATCCACCACACCAATCACCGCGCCAAAACACTCCCCCAATTCTCCGACCCCCTCATAAAGCTCCTTAATCGTGCTGTCCCTCAGCACGTCCATTGACGCTCGCGACCTCCCCGCATGAATCGCCAGCGGCCCCCGGTAGTTGACCCGACGCGTGCGATTCTCTATCCGCTTGATCCCCGCCATAATCAACGCCGCCCACGGCTGATACACTGTCAACGCCTTCATCGTCTGTCCTGCCACCGCTTCCATGCGTCACTCTCTTTCACTTATCCTCTGATTCACCCGCCCCCACCATTATTTTCACCACCTTACCCACAACCCAGACCCCCGCTTTCCTCAACCCAAGGATCGACCTCACTAAACGATGATGGCGCTCACGTTTCAGTTGCTTCTGCTTGCGGGCCTGCCCATCACGTGGCGCGTTCTCCTTCTCTGCCCGCTCATACGCCTCCGCCAACTCCTCCAGCCGCTCACTCCCCTTGCGATTGATATCCGTCTCCAAATGAACGTCTGCGCAGTTGTGTTGATACTCCGTCAGGTCCATATCTACAACCACATCCGGTTCATCAGGAAACGATTCTTTCAACTTCTCTATCGCTCCAGGCAGAACCTCCGGATTGCGCAGTCTCACGCGTACTTTGACTCGTCTTTTCCTGCTCATACCGGCTCCCCCACGCCAGCGCCCTTCTCGCTTTCAATCTGGATTTCATCAATGACCAGTCCACCTCCTCCCAATTCGTAACACACGCCATCCGCATCTTCAAGCAACGCCAGGACTTTCTCCGTGACATCCTCATCGCTCAGATCGCCGTCCAATTCAATGTGCAATTCAAGCACATCGCCATCCGAATTCTTGGTGTCCGATCTCGCCCAATCCGGCGTATCGTCTGGCCACATAGTGCCAAACACAAATTGCTCAACAGGCGTCTCGTCATCCCAACCCCCTTCGTCGCTAAGCCTCAATAAATGCTCTGCGTCCTCAATTGTTAACCGGCGCGTGGCGGATACAGAGTCGTTGCCTCCTGCAGCTTCGGTGGCGTACGCAGCGGCGCGGATACTCCAAGTCGCGACACCGGCGGCAGAGCGTGCGGCAGCACGACCGGCATTCGCAGGGTAGTAGGTTACAGCATCTTTGGCAGCGTACGCGGCATCGTCAGCTGCGCAGGCCGCACAGTTGATGGCCTCTACAGTAGCAGAGTGGGCGCCGCTGATGATGCCTCCAGCGGAGCGAGTCAAGTCAGAGACGAACTCCGCAGTGGAACCACCCGCAAACTCCTCCGCAATACTTAACGCTCGCTTCAAAACGTCTACATGCTTCGCCTTACTACCCCCTCGCTCTAACAGTGGCTCCAACAGCGGAAACACACGCCACGCGCAACGCACCGCAAACGCTACTATGGCGAGTTTCGGCAATCGTTTGAGAATACCCTCAATCTTCTCTTCAAATTCCTGTCCCATTGAAACCTCCCGATTCAAGCGCCAGCATTATAAGACCAATCTCAAATCCGCCCCACTCGCTTACGAATCATCTTCTTCATCCTTCGATCCGAATATCTTGCCTGTAACCCAGATCCCTAGCTTTCGTAAGGAAAATATTGATGCTACGAACTCAAATGTCTTCGCACGTTGATTGCGTTTTATCCGTTCATGCTCTAGTTCCTGTTCACGACGCGCCTCACCTTCCTCTGCCGCATTCACACGTGCCTCTGCTAGCTCATTGAGCATTGCCTCTCCCTCGTCGTGAATACCCGTCTCCAACTGTTCGTCCGAACTCGTACGTTGATACTCTGTACAATCCAAATTAACTTTCACATCTATGCCTTGAGGCAACGATTCATTTAATTTCCTAATAATCTCAGGCACATCATCCGGATTACGCGATTCCAGAACGACCGCGACGCGTCTTTTCGTCTTCCCCTTGCCACGCTTGGTGGAACGTGTCTTTTCCTGCTTCTTCCGGCTCATATCGGCGCCCCCACGCGAGCGCGTTTCTCGCTTTCAATATCGATGTCACGAATCTTCAGCCCGCCGCCTCCCATTTCAACATGAACGCCATCCGCCTGCGCAATTAATTCCAGGACTTTCTTCTTAATCTCCTCATCGCTCAGGTCGCCGTCAATCTCAATACTCAACTCAACGGCATCGCCATCCGTCTCCACCGATTCGCTCTTCGCCCAATCCGGCGTCTCACCCGACCACATGGCGCCAAACACAAACTGCTCAACAGGCGTCTCGTCTTCCCATCCCTCCTCACGGCTAAGCGTATATAAACGCTCTGCGTCCTCACAAATGATTGCGATGTCGCAGTTGGCGGCGGCGCTGGCTGCGGCCTCGATGGCGTAGATGCCAGCGGCGGCAGCGGCGTACGCAGCGGAGTTAGCGGCGGCGGCGGCGGCGTGCGCAGCATTTCCAGCGGCAGCGGCGAGCTCGCACGCGGCTTTTTTGCCGCGGGGGACGCCGTGGTTGTGGTCATGGATTTTCGTGGCGACAGTCTCGTCGGCTGCGGCAGACGCGGCTTCGGTGGCTACACTGGCGCGACTTGCGACGTCAGCGACCTCGCGATTGACGAAGCCAGTGCCAATCGCCGCATACGTGGCATCGTCGGCCGCACTGCCAGCAAACTCATCCGCAACATTATTCGCTTGCTTCACCGCATCAACATACTTCCCTTCCCTATCCCATCGCTCAAACAGCGGAAACACGCGCCGCGCACAACGCACGGCAAACGCCACACAAGCGCGACGGGGAAGTTGCTTCACCAACCTCTTAATCTTCTCTGTAAATTCCAGTCCCATTGAAACCTCCCGATTCAGCTCTCGCATTATAAGGCCAATCTCACCACACCACCACACATCATCAAGGCTCCCACGGAACAATCCCCCCAAGTGGCGGAAGTGTGAAATACTCCACCTGCCACGCCGCGATGTAGATAAAGCACCCGATAGTATAAAACGTAAACGCCGTCCGTATCGTCATCGCCCACTGAAAACACTTGCGCACACCCCGCTTCGACTCCAGATCAAAACCCTCATCCTCACGCGATCGCGCCAGCAACCGATCCGCCGCAATCAGCATCACCCACGCGCCAAACGCATTGATAAGCGCAACCCAATGCCACACGGGAATGGACTCCGGAACAATAAACGCATTGATCGTCTCCACCCCCGGAAGCATTCTCCAACCATCCTTCATTTGATCCCACGTCATCCAAATCCACACTTTGGTCACGAACAGAAACATCACCACACCCGCGTAGATGTAAAGCAGCCAGGAATCGATCCGATAGCGAAGGTCTTTGAGATAGCGTGTGAAGGGCTGCGGTGATCTCCTCTTCGATCCAAACGTCTCATGCTTGCGGATGAGATAGATCAGCGGGCTGTAGATGATTGAGGAGCCCTTCATCGAAAGGCGGAAAGCGTATGCGGGAAGGGAGTAAAGAGCTGCCAACATCACAGCTAAGCACACAGGAACCAACATCAATACACTGGACGAAATCCGAAAGTCAGATACGCTATCCGAAACAAAAAAGCGAGGCATCATCACTGTTATTGCAAATGAACGTCCATCGAGGTATTTCTCAAGATCAGGGACAAATTCCGGTGTCACTACGAAATCGATCGTCGAAACAAATCTCCACCAATTGCCGGGTATAGCACGCAGCGACTCGACAGGGCACGTAATCACGGCGACGATCGTACCCCCAATACGAGACACGAAACCGAGAAAAAGTGTGGCGAATAAGGTCCACGCACTCGTAGCATGACCAAACAAAAAATTTACCAACAGCCAGCGAGTCCAACCTGACAAACAGGCAATTCGCTTTACTTTGCCCCCGTTATAGGTCCCTTTCTGGTACGCAGAGTTACCCTGCCAAAATTCCATCGGCCGACTTACAAAACCCGCATACGTTTTAACAAAACTGACGGCCAACAAAGTGGATCTCTTAGTCCTCATCAATAGGAAAGGCGCAACCACCGCCGCAATAAACAGATGCAATGTCCCATACTCAACCGCAACGTAAATGTATAACCCCACAGCCAACACCGTCTCCACCAACGCAAGAATGCTGATCCGCCCCGCATTCGACGCCTCAAGGTTATTCCACCACCACCACGCCCGAACCGGCTTCTCCCGCCCTTCGGTCTGGTCGTCATGCAAATTCACTTGATACCGGATCCCTCTAAACGCCCGCGTCTCACATAAGCCAATATCTTAACTTCCTCCACACCACGCACGCAACACCTCAGCCCCGCCCGCGGAAGATTCACCCCCTCCACACACACCTTGACACCATCCCACAGATCAGCCATACGCCTCCGTACTTTCAGACCCCGGATGGGCGGTAAGCATTGCAACGATGCTGCCGCCGTTTTTTACGCCCTTCGTTGCAATTGACCATCTAGCAGATCATCAATCATCTGCTTGGCATGCTCCTTCGACGCGACATGATCAATAAACTCTCCGTCGCGGTCGAATACCTCCCACCGGCGATACGCATCATCACTCCGACCTTCAATACGCTTCTTCTTACCAATTAGAGCGATCCCTCCACCGGGATACGCAACATGCCGTACCTGGTAACCGCGATATTCAAATTCGTCAACGATTTTGATACTCATAATGTATCTCCTTAATTCGAATCCCTCGCATTCGGCAACGCGCCAAAAACGATGATTCGGGGTATTAATCAATTTTCATTCACACACCACCGCCAAAAAAACTACCGCCCACATATATAAATCGACTGCAAAATGGTCGATCTTAAACATTCAGGCCAATTTTTATCGGAATTTCTGAAATTTTCACCCGCCAACCCACTCAAAAGTCGCTACACACCGTTTTCCCGCCCCAACACGCTGATTCCGCTTGGCGCTGAATCCCATCTGCACGCCCCCAATCCCCTGCTTCGCCTTCAACCGCCACCCTTTCCTCACGTTCAACGCACCAATCAATGCCGGATGGCTCGTCCGGATCGTCATGCGATACATCACCGCCTCCACCTTCACCACGGCATCCAACAACCTCAACCCAATCCCCATCCCCTGAAAATCAGGCAATACTACCAGTCGATGCACCATCCGCCTCCCCTTATGGCCCGCATTCATCAACGTCGCACAAAACGCAACCTCGCGGCCCTCCCACACGGCCACATAACACCGCGCCGCCGGATGCAGATCCCCACTTAAATAATGATGGTGCTTAAACGTCTCCCATACCTTCCGGGGGTTCCGGGGGTGTCCGCGTCGGATCTTCCGCACATCAATTTGGATACCGCGCCGAACCCACCTCCTTGCGGACGCGCCGCCGTTGTGCATCAATTCGCCACCACCGGGCCGCACATGCAACACCCAATCAGGCTCAAGCCAATCCAAGACATCCTCATGGCACGTCACCGCCACAAACCTCTCAATCCGCGCCCCCCCGGAAGCCCCCCTTCTAACCGCCTTCGCCACCGCCGCCGAGCCAAACCGACCCACCTGCCGATCCACCACACTCGTAAACTCGTCGAACGCCAACACCCTACCACCAATTCCGGGGGCGCCACCCGACAGCAAGGCCCGCGCCAGGTCCGCCCGAAACCTCTGCCCCCCACTCAAAACACGGTAGGGCCGAACCCATGCCGGAGGCTCACTAAACCCCACGGCATTCAACACATCACCAATCTCACTGAACTCTACATCATCCCCAAACCCGTCAATCATGGCCTTATCACGCGGCCACTTAAAACCCTCCACCAGCGCCTTCCCATACGCCTTCTTCGCAATCGTGCTTTTCCCGCTCCCACTCGCCCCCACAATCGCCCCAATCTTCCAATCCCCATCATTATCCGGCAACTCCACCTCCCAACTCAACGCCGATTTTTCCCCCACCTCACAATCAAAAATCCCCGACACCTGATCCACCCGAAAACTCGGCTTGATCTTCGATTCTACCTTTACCTTGACTCGTCTCATAGGATCACCCGAACAGGTAGATAAAAGTCATGATGATGCGATACAAGAGCTGGCCTACCACCCACAATCCACCAGTCACATACAAGATTGCCGTAATGACACACCACTTTGGCAAGCTGTATGCGTATCCGCGATATCTACAAGTCGGATGCCCCAGTTCCCGCACCCACTTTGTCTCGGAGCTCTCCTTCACCACTGATGGACATGCAATTCGGTAAAACAACGCCGCTACAAACAGCAAACAAAGTGATAAGAAAGTCCAAAACACCGACCACGAAATCTCTATCGTCGGTATTGGATTGATCCACGCCTGCGAAGCATTAACGTGATTGTTTGCTCGTTCGACCCACTCATTCGCAACGTGCACAAAGCTCGCCCATAAGAAAATGATGATCATGCCTCCATATGAAGCGCCAAACAAGGGGAGTGACCCAAACATGCGGACATGCTCCCACGACAGCCGCCTGCCAAATTTGGAAAACCACTTCGTTGTAGACATTCTGACAAAACGTTGCATCTCCATGAATCGCTCTTCACCCCTAAATCCTTCGACGTTGTCGAAGGTTGAGCGATACACCTTCACCTCGCCATCAAGCGTTACACGCCTAAACCTGCAATTTCGAAAAAGGAAGGAGGGAAACTCACAACCATGTATTACGCCTTCCCGGAAGTCCGAATCTGATATCTTACCACGTTCGCAAAAACTAGATGACTTCAACGTCGCCCCAGTAAGTTTACACCTGAGAATCTTTAGATTTGTGCCATTGAGATGTAGCAAAGTTACACCCGCCATATCTACACCCTCGAGAACTAACCCCGACGCACCAGATGAAAATGACATGTTTTTGCCTCGGAACCCTCTAATTGTTATCACACCATGGCCCCGAAGATTTTCAAATCCCAGTTTGTTGGCCTCGCCGTCAACGAACTCACACTCATCCATGACGCAATATCGAAAGTACGTGTCCTTAATTGTACCATTCTTAAAATGAACGCCCTTTAATTCGCACTCATGAAAAATTGTCCCGGTCAGATTAACATCGGGAACAATTCGCGCCCCAATACACTCGTGCTCAAACTGTTTACCCGATAGGTCAACTCTGCTAATACCCCCACTTTCAATCCACTCATTCCACTCCTCTGTTGAAAGTTCAATAAATTTCCTCACATGTTCCTCATTCGCCATATCGCCACCTCTGTCAATAGAAACCCTAAATCTGCGTCAACGCACAATCATACCCGCACCCCTTCCAATACGCCCACACCTCCCTCTGCTCCACCTCACTCTCACACTCCACCACCACCAGATACTCCAACCCTACTTCCTTCATGGAGACTTTCCTTACACCTGAAAGCCAAAGCCCAATCATACATGACAACGGTTTAGCTTTACCACAAAAGTGACAAAGGATTCGAGAGTCTTAACCTAACCATTGCCAACTCCAAGAATGTTTACAGCAACCCTACTGTCAAGGGGGAGGAATTCCCAGACGCAGACTCGGTGTTTCTGCAGGCCAACTCATTCTCGCCATCGCACCACTCGACTCAACCTACGACCACGTTATTATCACCCTTTAAGCCTCACAAACATCACAACAAGAAAGGGGTTTTTCCAATGTCTAAGTATAGCAAGAGCGCACAACAAGCTACGTGGGACGAGGCTGTTTGTATGGACTGGACTTGGGTAACTTCTCCTTCGCGCCCATCTACTTCCGAGATTCTGGTAATCGAAAGATACCTGAAGGAGAATCTCAGCGCATTTCCAAGAGACTCAAGGTTGCTGATACTCGGCTCTACTGCGGAGTATCGGGATCTCGCATACCGATTTGGCTTCCACACGACCATTGTTG
This sequence comes from Phycisphaeraceae bacterium, assembly GCA_028284925.1. GTDB lineage: Bacteria > Planctomycetota > Phycisphaerae > Phycisphaerales > Zrk34 > JANQQT01. The sequence continues at coordinate 19,940 of JANQQT010000115.1, forward strand.
ACTATAAGCCGCGAAATTTTTCTGCTATAGGAGAACACTACTGCAGGCATCCGACAATGGAGTTGGATGATCAGCTATACGCTAATTTGGCAGGTGTAACAAGGTTACATATGGTAGATTGGCGAGATATTGATCTCAAGGAAATTGGACCATTTTACCTTATTCTTGGTGATTTGGCGATCAATATGGTCCCTGGGGTCGATCAACAAGGTCTTATTCAGAACATCTCCAATGGCCTGGATTCAGAGGGCATTTCCATACAGCGTGTCTGGGTTCGCGACCCATCGCGATATAGCAAAGAGGTTAACGATATCGAATCTATCATCGCAAGCCATGTTGATGACTCCAAGCAATGCCAAGGGAATCACTTCTATTGGCTGGCACTTCCACTCATCTCACTCTTCCACGATGAGAAAATAGGAGGAACTCCATTTCAAGATATTCTGCGTGATCTACGCCGTCTTCGCAACAATGGAACCATTACTGAAAAACTGTTTCACTCATTCGAAGCCCCTTGGAAACACTATGAAATGCCCAATTACCTTCCATTGAGGGATGATCTTGACAAAATGTTCACTTCCCTGGGGTTGGATTTTGAAGTTCGACAAGGCGAAGACCCTTTTAGCGACATGTGCCCCATTTACTTCACACGAGGCTAATAATGGAGCCAGCTAAAACTTCCATCTGCTGCGCTCAGCCTCGAATATGAAGTATGCCATGAAGCTAATTTCCCATATTGACATGATAAACAATGACCGCAACGATCAAAAAGATGTCTGGTTTCATATCGGAGGTTTTTCCCGAATTTCTCTAACTGAATTTCATTCGCTACACCATAACGCCCGTTAATTTGGACCTTAAATCTGCGTCAACGCACAATCATACCCGCAACCCTTCCAATACGCCCACACCTCCCTCTGCTCCGCCTCACTCCCACACTCCACCACCACCAGATACTCCAAACCCTCACCCCCGGAATCCCCCAGATCCAGCGACGCCGTTATATCATCCATCATCTTCCGCAACCCCTCACCCCCGCCCCCGGAAATTCCCCCGGAAGCTCCCCCACCCG
>JANQQT010000058.1 GCA_028284925.1 Phycisphaeraceae bacterium
CGGTTCTCGCAACAAGCCGCATCGATATTAACCTCCGGCAAATTCGCCGAAGCCCTCGACTTATCAAAAGAAGACCCCAAAACCGTCGCAAAATATACCTACGGCCAAAAACAGGTAGGCCACCAGAACACCACATCCGAAGGACCGGAAGCCGGGCGCAAATTACTCATCGCCCGCCGAATGATCGAGGCCGGCGTACGCGTCGTGTCCGTGTCAATCAGCGACTTCGATACCCACACACGCAACTTCGATCGAATGCGCCAACTCATGCCCATTACCGATAACGCGATCTTCGCCCTGATCACAGACCTGCAATCCCGCGGCTTGCTGGACACCACCACCGTCATCGCATGGGGTGAGTTCGGTCGCACACCAAAAGTCAACGCAAAGGCCGGCCGCGATCACTGGCCGCGCGTCTCCAACGCAATACTCGCAGGCGGCGGGCTAAAAGTCGGCCAGGTGATCGGAAAGACAGATAAATATGCCGGTGAAGTCACCGATTCACCCGTCAGTTTCCAGGATATCGTCGCGACACTCTACAACCGACTCGGCATGGATTCACGTGCCGAGACAATTGTGGACCCATCAGGCCGACCACATTACCTGACACCAGGCGGCAGTGTCGTGCGACAATTGATATGAAATAAACCGGGCAACCAAAAGCGCCTAAGCTCTCATTTCGATCGAGTTGGATTCTTTAGGGGAGTTACTTCCGGGGGTCACTTCCGGGGGTTACTTCCGGGGGTTACTTCCGGGGGTTACTTCCGGGGGTTACTTCCGGGGGGATATTCTAGCTTTTGACCGCACGTAAGAACTTCGTACGGTTGGCCTAGTCGCTGACACATCTCCACAAACTGATCCGGCGGTTCCGTATTAAACGTAAACATATCGTAATGGCACGGTGTGACGATTTTCGCACCGATATCGTGAGCAAGTTGTGCCGCCTCAGCGCCCCACAAGTTCCCCGCAACACGACGTTCCGGAGCACGTCCGTTTATCGGCAGAATCGCCAGGTCAATATCGAACCGGCCAAGTCGTTCCTCCATACCGTCGTAGAGCCGCGTGTCCCCCGAGTGATAGATGGCAAATGGCCCAAAGGTGATGATGTACCCCACAAAGTGGTGCCGACCCTGTTCATCGGTCGTAAGTTCATCGTGCGCCGCAGGAATCGCATGAAAGGTAAAAGGACCAATCGTATGCGACTGGTCCGCATCAACAGGAACAAGATGATCAGAAGACTCTGGCAAGCCCAGCCGATTCGCCGCAAAAACCAGGTTCGCCTCCGGAACCACAATCCGCATCTCAGGATTCACCCTCAGCAGTGGAACCAGCGTCTCCGCATCAAGATGGTCCGTATGGTTGTGAGAAGACGTGGCAACATCAACAAAATCAAGCTTCGCAGGATCAACCACCAGCTCCGTCATGCGCGTATGAGGCTTGTCCGTTTCAAGATATTTCCGGGTCAGTGAGTCAGAAAGATAGGGGTCAATAAGGACATGCTTATTCTGATATTGCAAAAGATACCCCGACTGCCCCAGCCACCACACACGAAATCCCGCAGCCCCGGAACGCGCGGCAATATCGTCAAGAAGGACCTGATCTTTCTGATGGCAGGAGATAAGTTTGGGCATGAGATAATGGAATGGGGTAAAAATCCGGGTTATTCAATCCCGAGTTCGGCACGAACCTGCTTAACGCCTTCAACCATATTGATAAGTTTCTGTTTCGCCGCCCAACGCGCCGTCTGCGATAAACCACAATCCGGTGCAAACGCAAGACGCCCGGGCGGCGCATGTTCAAGACAAAGCCGCACACGATCCGCAATGTCATCCGGCGTCTCAATGTAATACGACTTCACATCCACAATACCCACCGCAACATCAACGCGTTGCGCCATCTCAGCAATACGGTCAATCTCCACAAAGTTGATCGTCGCCATCTCCGTATGAATCTCATCGACCTTCATATCAAGAAAATCCGGAAGCATCGGCGCGATCTTTCGGTGGCCGACCGACCGCCCCTTAAAATTCCCGAAACACAGGTGCGTCGACAGGCGTGTCTGCCCGACAATCGGCTCAACCGTCCGGTTAAAAATATCAACAAACCTCTTCGTGTCTGATTTGTACGCATAGCACGACATCGACGGTTCATCCACCGTAATCTCACCGCAACCCGCCTCAACAAGAGCAGCAAGTTCATCCCGAACAATCGGAACCAGCGCCTCAGTGACGGCATACCGGTCAGGATACTCGTCGTTGGGAATAAGCCGACCCGCCAGCGTAAACGGCCCCGGAACAGACGCCTTAAGCACGGGTCGATCCTCCGCGGGCGTATGCCGCAGAAGAGAAGCCGCTATCTGCTGCAGACGCTTAAATTCCTCAACAGCCCCAAGCCCGTCCGGTGCATGCAGCGTCCCGTGAATCGCATGCTTCCCCCGCTGATCATGAGCCGGAGGACCAAAACGCCGAGGCGGTTCGGATTCCAGATCAATGCCTTCGATATAACCGTAAAATGAAAGGTTGAAATCAAATCGCGTCTGCTCACCATCCGTCACAACATCAAGCCCCGCCGCAAACTGGTCATGCAGGGCCGCCGTCACGGCATCCGCCTGCATCTCCTCAATATCAGCAGCCCCAAACGCATCCAGCGATCCCGAGGCATGCTCAAGCCAGCCGGGAAACGGGTAAGAGCCAATCACCGTCGTTCTTAAAGGTCGTTCGTTCATAATCACTTCGTAGTCTAAGGTTACTCGACAGGGGTTTGTTTACCGACATTCTGGTACAGTTTCGCAAGACGATGGGCATGCTCATCGTAGGCCGATTCAAAGAGCTGCGTCGCACTCTCCGAACCAACCAGGCATGACGCCGTAAGCACAGGCGGCGGTTGCCCGGCATCCGTCAGACGCTTCGCAGTCTCAGCCTTAATCGCATTGATCAGCAAACACGAACCAATCGTCGAACCAGGCGCAACCGGCGTCGGAAGATCATCAATCGCCACCATCGCATCCCCCGGCGGCGCCCCCGTGTCCAGCACAACATCAGCATAATCCTCAAGCTTCTTGCCCGAAGGATGATTGGAACTGGACGCATCCGCATGTTGCTTGGAAACAATGGCCACCGTCGGAATCGGAACCTGCTGAAACGCCGAAGCCATTTCGATCGGCACGATATTGCACCCGGATGATGAAATTACAAGCCCCGCATCCTCAGTCGTAATATCAAAGTTCCTCAGAATCCGATCAGCCAGGCCGCTGGTATTCTCCAGAAACATCGCCTGTCGCTGTCCGTTCGCGCCCACAACAAGATGATGAAAAGTCAGCGAGAGTTCGACAATCGGATTAAATCCCGGAAACGAACCATACCGCGGCCACATCTCCTCAACCGCAATACGCGAATGCCCCGAACCAAACACATGAACCATCCGACCCGCAAGGATCGTTCGGGCAAAATGATCCGCCGCCGTATCAATCTGCGGAATTTGAGCCGCAACAACTTCGACAATAGCACGCGATTTCTCGATAAACGATTCGGCAGGCGTCATGATGGGGTGAGTTTAGGCAACTGGAGCCAGTCAGGGGAGGTTAATTCCGGTCGTAAGCATTTTTCATTTCCACAACACCCGCAAGATGCAGCGAAAGAATACCGGGCTGAGAATGATGGGCCTTGGGCCGCACAAGAATGGCCGACAAAAGACGCGTCCTGAAAAACGCATCAAATGGCTCGTAATAGGGCTTCGCACGACGAGAATCATAGATCTTAAAAGCGTCATTCTCATACGCCCCAATGACCACCCAGTGCATCGTTTCCGTCTGCCGCCTCCGAATAAGCGCAAGAATAAAGTGACCGGAGTTAAGATGATTCTTGACCTGCGATCTGGCGTTCGAGGCGCTTAGCTTCGGCATCCATGTGTCAAAACCATCCTGATTGAGAACCCGAAGGGCGTCAGGGTGCACCAGACCTGTAGTATCCGGAAAAAAAGGAACTGCAGGAACATCAATACCAAGCCGAAATCGGAGGTAATAATCCTCCGGTTCAAGATTATAAGCCCGATAGATCGCATGGATCGCAAGCAAACCGCATGTGTGCGTTTCCGATTGAACGTTGTGACGAAACGGACGGGAAGAAGAAAGCGTCGGCCCCTCTGGCATGGCATGCGGACCATACTCACGCACAAGCATCGCCCGCATCTCAGCTTGCGCCACATCAATCGGAGAGAATTGCGAACAGCCAAACGTCAGCGTCATGAAAAAGATCAATACATGTATAAGACAGAATCGCACAAAACACATTATAAAGTTCCCCCGCGCCATGTGAGGAAGCAATACCAAAATCCTCGGCAGCATCGACTCAACAAGCAAAAACAGCACTTCCCACTTGACACGACACACATCAGCCCCCGACGCCCTCGCCGGGGGCGCGCCGCGGAATTCGACACGTCGCGCGAAACAGGAACCACCAGGACTTCATACCTTCAACAAAAACCATTCTCCCGAAATCACGCCTGACACGCCGCGCACCTTGACTCCTCACACACCAACGCAATCACCCGATGTAAACGCCACAATAAACAAAAAATAAAACAACACCCCCAAACAAATCAAGCCCCCCACCCCCTCACTCCAACCTGTCCAAACAACTCCACCTCCCCGCTCCGCCCACCATCAAACCCATCAACGTCTCCACTGACGAACCCCTTCTACGCGTCCCCCGCTCCACCATCCGCCAACCCGCCCAACACAACAATCCCCCAACCAGGAACCCAATCACAATCCACACATCCATCAGAAACGAACCCTTCTAACCAACTAAATATCCCTCTCTGTCTACCACACCATCAAAAAGGACTAACAAAAATCAATTGTGCCTGATTCTGCAATCCAAATGTCCTCTCGCAAGAGAGGGAGGACATTTGGATTGCAGAATCAGGCACACACACACATACCCCCTACTTCTCAATCCCCATCCCCGCCGCCCCATACGCCGCATGACCCGTCGACCGCCCCGCCAAAATCTCCGCCTCCTTCCCAGGCAAATACTTCAAATGCCTCTCCACCACACCCTTCATCCCCGCCTCCTTAATCAAATTACGCCACTCATGCGGATCCTTCTCCAGATCATACAATTCCCTTGACCCATCCAAATACTTGATAAACCGATACCGCGTCGTCCGCACGCTCACATTCCCCTTCCCAAAACTCGTCAACGCCGCATAATCCCAATCCCGACCCACATCCTTCATCAACGGAACCAAACTCCGCCCCTCCAATCCCTTGTCCACCTTCATCCCCGCCAATTCCATCAACGTCGGATAAACATCAATCAAACCAGCCGGCCGAACACATACCTTCCCACCCTCATACCCCGGAGCCTTCACAATCAAAGGCACACGCGTCCCGTCCTCCCACAAACTCCGCTTCGCCCAACGCCCCTTCTCACCCAGATGAAACCCATGATCCGAGAACAGCAACACCACCGTATTCTTCGCATAAGCGCTCTTCTCCAACGCATCCAGAACACGCCCCACACAATAATCCACAAACGTCACACTCGCCAGATAAGATTGCACCGCATGCTCCCACTGCCCTGCCTTCTTAACCCACGAATGCAACGGCGAAACATGCTTCTTATTCGTCAAATCAATCGCATAACGACTCAAATCATTTCGATCATCCTCCCGAACCAATGGCAACTTGATCCCCTTCCGGGGGTGCATGTCAAACCACTTCTGCGGCACAAACATCGGCACATGAGGTCGATAAAAACCCACCCCCATAAAAAACGGTTTCCCATGCTTCTTCGCCAGCTCACCCTCCGCCCACTTCACCGCCTTAATATCCGGCATCAACTCATCCTTTTCCGGAAACGCCCCCCAATCCCACAACGGATGACCATGCGGCTGCGAAATCTTCTTCTTCGGACGAGGGCCAAAACCCCCTGTCCTCACATACTCCTGAAAAAACCGCCGATCCCCCCCATGGAAAATCTTCCCCGCCGCCATCGTCTTATACCCCGCCTTCGCAAACCGCTCCGGCAACGTCAACACACCCTTCAACGCCGGCGCCCGCTTCAAATCCGGACTCAAAAAATACACACCCGTCGTATGCGGATACCTCCCGCTCATCATGCTCACACGCGATGGATTACACACCGGTGCCTGACAATGAGCATTCGTAAACAAAACCCCCGCCTTCGCCAACCCATCCATCCGCGGCGTCTTCGACTGCGGATGCCCCCCCATACAACCCACCCAATCATTCAAATCATCAATCGAGATCAACAAAACAT
>JANQQT010000060.1 GCA_028284925.1 Phycisphaeraceae bacterium
GCTTCTTGATCAACAAACCCAGCTTGTAATCAGACATGTCGTTAATGGCTTGTTACTCCCAGCCCCAATCGCTCCGTTGTCCGAAAGAAACATCACAAACGTCCGATCCAGCATCCCATGCTTCTTCACCGCATCCATGATCTCCCCAATCCCCTTATCCATCTCCTCCAACATGATCTTGTACTTGGGTCGTATCCGCTTTCGACTCCATCGCTCCCCCTTCGGAATCGGCTTCCGATTCTCCAATGTGTCCGCAGGCGTCTGAAACGGCAAATGCACCGCCTCATGCGCCACAAACATAAAAAATGGCCTCTCTTTATTCTCACGAATAAACCGCACCGCATTTTTCGTGATCACATGCGTCGAGTACCCCTCCTGGTCTTCCACCTTCAACCCATTAAGCCAACTCCTCTTATGATTGTGATAGTCAATATACCCACTCAAATACCCCCGAAATTCATCAAACCCATGCTTCACCGGGTTATGCTTTGCCTTCGTTCCTAAATGCCACTTCCCAAACAAAGCCGTCCGATACCCCGCCCCCTTCAACGCCTTCGAAATCGTCAATTCCCCCGCATCCAACCCAGGTGTATCCAAATGCCGCGCCACCACATCCACAATCCCCACCCGCTGCTGATACCGCCCCGTCATAAACGCCGCCCGCGTCGGACTGCACACCGAACTGTTCGAATGAAAATCCAGAAACTTCAACCCCTCCTTCGCCATCCGATCCAGATGAGGCGTCTTCACCCAACCCCCATATACACTCGTATCCCCATAACCCAGATCATCCGCCATAATCACAATCACATTGGGCTTCACAGCCTCCTCCCCCTTCGCTTCTCCCACTCCCCAAACACCCATCATCCAGACCACTAACACTGCCCACCTCAAACATTCCATCACATCAACACTTCGCATGACTGAACTCCTTCATTACCTGTCCGAGACCTACAAATCCTCGTCCTCTCTCAACCTTATACTATCCGATTCCTCTTGGCCCCCAACACCCTTTCCCATATCCGAAAACCTCCTTTCGAGTATAATGAACTTTCTTTTCGCCATTCTCACCGGAGCATCCCAATCGTGTCCCTCAAAACTCCCTCAACTACACCCAAATCCCACCGCCTCCTCAAACTCACCTCCCTCATCCTCATCCTCACCATCCCCATCATGCTCGTCTTCACCACCGACCCCCAAAAACGCTGGCCCCTCTACTTCGGCCAATGGCGCATGCGATGGTTCGTCATCACACTCTTCCTCCTCTACTGCGCCGCAACCGGTTTCCTCTTAACACGATCCAGACGCACCATCTTCAAGTGGTTTGCCGCCTCCTTCCTCCTCGCCGCCACCATCACCCTACTCGAACTCTTCAGCATCTTCGGTTTCGTCTCATACACCCGTGCATTCGGCCTCGCCCCGCAGAAAATCGGCGCCCAGGCCATCCCCAATTTCAAATACGAAGGACACTCCCAACCCGACATCGCATGGCTATTCGGCTACGACGCCGAAAACATCCCCATCTCCTACCAGACAGATTCACGAGGCTACCGAAATCAACACGATCGAAAAGAAGCCGATGTCTATCTCCTCGGCGACTCCATCCTCGTCGCAGGTCTCATCCCCTTCGATCAAACCGTCACCGCACGACTCGAACAATCACTCCAGCGTCCCGTCATGAACATCTCCCTCATAGGTCTCTCCGTTCAGGCCGAGCGGGACCATTTCATCAATGCCGACCTCAACGTCAAAAACAAAGTCGTCCTCCACTTCATCTTCGAGGGCAACGACATCCTCGACTCCCAAACCTACCACCGATTGCAAAACGAACCCTTCATCACCCGCACCGCTCGTACCTCCTTCACCAAGTGCGCCCTCATCCGCATACAGCAATTCTCCGATCCCCGCCCCCGACCAAAACCAAAATCAATCGGCCAAATCAACGGCGTCGACTACCCCTTCAACTGGATCAACACCAGCTTCCAGGCTATTGACACGGAATTCACCAACATCACCAACGCCATCCTCGACCTAAAGAAACACGTCGAGGAACAAGGCGGCACATACAAACTCGTCTACATCCCCGCCAAAATTCGTGTCCTAGGCCCAATCGCCTCCTTCCCCGATCACTCCACCATCAAAGACTACCGCAACCACCTCAACCCCCTCCGAAAGAAACTAACCCAATGGGCCTCCCAGCAAAACATCTCCCTAATCGACACCACCGACCCCCTCCTCGCCTCCGCCAAAGCCGGCCAAATCCCCTTCTTCCGCCTCGACACCCACACCAACCAAACCGCCCACCAAATCCTCCAAAAAACCCTCACCTCTCACCTAAACCAACATTTCGCCAACCTCCCCACAAACCCTTCCCGCTCCATCGCCAACTCCAATTAACCTATATACTTCTCACCCCCCCCTATAAAACGGCAACCCCACAACCTCACCCTCCTCCATCTTCCTCCCAAAATCCACCATCACCCTCTGCCCCACCTCACTCCGCACCACTTTAACAAACGCCATTCCAATCGGAACACCCCCGCCCCCGGAAGTTGTATCCCCCGAACTC
>JANQQT010000067.1 GCA_028284925.1 Phycisphaeraceae bacterium
GAGTTCGGCCACGGCAAACCCGACCCGTACGGCAGAAAACGCCTCACCCCACGCGACACCGCCTACGCCATCGCCTACGCCCTCACGGACTCAAGCCCCGACCAACAACTCCTCGCCGCCGCCAACACGGGCAAACTCCAAACCCGCGAGGACTACAAACGCGAAGTCCTCCGCATCCTCAAAAACCGCGAACAATACTACATCATCGATGAAGGCGTCCAACGCCTCCAACTCACCGCCTCCATCACCAACACCCCTATCCGAAAACTCCGCTTCTTCCGCGAGTTCTTCGGCTACCCTAAGATGCTCGCCATCTTCAAGGACAACAAACGCTTCGGCGGCGACTACGACAAAGCCAAGGGCCGCCTCGTCGGCGAAGCCGATCGCCTCGTAGACCACATCATCCAAAACGACAAAAACGTCTTCGAACAACTCCTCACCACAGAAAACTTCTACGTCTACCACTCCGGTGACAACGTCGCCATGAAAGCCTCCTCTGACCGCATCCGCAAAATCTATGAATACTTCAAGGACAAACCCTGGCAGGACTTCCAGGCCGCCGACCTCCTCAAACACAAGGACTTCCTCCTCAAAGTCAAGATGCGTGGCGTCAACGTCAATAACCTCGTCTCCAGGGGACGCCGCAACTCCCTCCGCGAGTTCAAAACCGCCATGACGTCCTTCACCAAACGCTTCGACAAGGGTCAGACCGCCGCCGCACCCTTCGATTCCTTCCCTGCACATGGTAAGAGCAACGCCGACACTCGACTCGGTCAACAACTCCGCTCCCCACAGGTCGCCTGGTTCTACAACATCCAGCTCGATAACTGGAACTACCCCGCAACTCAACCCGCCAAGGTCGCCAATCGACGTGGTATGCTAACCCATCCCGCCTGGCTCATCGCACACGCCCAGAATACCGAAAACGATCCCGTCCGGCGCGGCAAATGGATCCGCGAAAAACTCCTCGCCGGAACCATCCCTGACCTCCCCATCACCGTCGAAGCCGTCATTCCCGAAGACCACCACAAAACCCTCCGCCAACGCATGGAAAATACTACCGCCAGGGAATATTGCTGGCGCTGCCATAAGAAAATGGAACCTCTCGGCCTGCCGTTCGAGATCTTCGACGACTTCGGCCGATACCGAACCTCAGAACCCCTCGAACACCCCGACAACATCATCAAAAAAGGCCCCGGCCGAGCATCTGACTACATCAACAACCGCGACACCTACAAGACACTCCCCGTCAACGCAAAAGGCGACCTCTCCGGCACAGGAAATCCCAGACTCGATGGCCCCGTCCAGAACGCTCTCGAACTCACCCGGCGCCTCGCTAAATCTAAACGCGTACGACAATCCATCATCCGCCACGCCTTTCGCTACTTCATGGGGCGCAACGAAATGCTCTCCGATTCCAAAACACTCATCGATGCAGACCAGGCCTACGTCAAGTCCGGCGGAAGCTTCGACGCCGTCATCGTCTCACTCCTCACCTCGGACTCCTTCATCTACCGCAAATCCCCAGGAAACTAACCATGCCCTCCAACAGAAGAAACTTCCTCAAAACCTCCGCACTCGGCGCATCATCCCTCGCCCTCACCCCATCCCTTAATAGCCTCCTCGCCGCGCCCGCCCAATCCAATCATCCACGCCGCTTCATCTTCATCCGCAAATCAAACGGCGTACGCCCCAGGGAAGTCACACTCCCCACCTTTTCCGAAAAACAAAAACAACTCGACGCCAAAAAACAACCCCTCGAAATCGATCTCGACAAACACGAACTCCCCGCCTGGCTCCAGCCCCTCAACGCATACAAAAAACACATGACCATCCTCCACGGCCTCTCCGCCAAAATGAGTGAAAACGGCCACTGGTCATATTCCTCCGTCATGGGCGCATTCAAATCCGGCAGAAACTCACTCTCCGGTATCAAACGTGCCACCATTGACTTCGAACTCGCCAAACTCTTCCCCTCACCTTTCGGCCACGTCGAACTCTCACTCACCGGCAACTACGCCTCCTTCCGATCCGGCATCGTCGCAGGTTACTCCGCCCCCGGCCCACACCAGCGAAACTATTGCTACGCCGATCCCAAGACCGCCTACGATGAACTCTTCAAATCCGTCACCAACCCCGGCGCCGTCGATTCCGACAACGCCATGCTCAAGTTCCTCCAGCAGGATGAAGCCTACAAAGCCGCCATCCTCAAGGGCCGGGAAAAACGCAAACTCAGCAACCACATCAAGTCCATCGAATCCATCCGCGAGCGAAACAAGAAGGTCGAAAAACTTGCTCCTGTCATCGCCAAAAACCTCCCAACCCTCGACAAAATCCACCTCAACGGAGGCCAAAACGCCACCACACCGGAAAAACAAAAGGCCATGACCGACATCCTCCTTGCCTCACTCATCACCGGTCTCACCAACGTCGTTACCTACACCATCGACGAACTCTCCACCCCCATCAAGGGTCTCCCCGGCAACGAAGGCGACCACATCTCTATCCACGAAATCGGACACAATGGTGGCTACAGCGGCGTCTCCGCTGACAGAATTCGCGAGAAAATCCGCATCGGCCACGTCAACCAGATCGCAACCACCATCAAACGCCTCAAGCAAATCCCCGAAGGCAATGGCGCCATGTTCGATAACACCATGATCCTCTACTTCCCCGAAAACGGCGAAGGCCACCACAGCTCAGGCATCGAAGCCCCATTCCTCATCATGGCCGGCGACAACTGCAAACTCGACATCGCCCAACGCTACATTCGCCTCCCTTTCCACGCCACACCAGGCCACAAGACCATCGGCAACTGGTACACCACGCTCCTCAACGCACACGGCAACCCCCTTAAACACTACGGCGATCTCGACCTCGACATGTCACGCAAAAAACTACCTCAGACCGGCGCCATCAAACAATTCCTCACCTGAACCTTCATCAAACCATCCACATCTCAGGACCACATCCATGCATACCCGCCATGCGATATCGTTGACCTTCGTACTCATCATCTCACTTCAGATATTTCCCGCACACGCCGCCGAAACCTCCAACCTCCGCCTCGCCTCTCCCTTCTCCAACAACGCGATCCTCCAGCGCGACATGAAACTCCCCATCTGGGGCTGGGCCAAACCCGGCTCCAAAATCACGGTCCGGTTCGCCAACCAAACCAAATCCACCACCACATCCAAAACCGGCAAATGGCTCCTCAAACTCGACCCTCTCAATGCTTCCCTCAAACCCCAAACCCTCACCGTCTCCACATCCGGCCAAACCCTCAAACGTCATAACATTCTTGTCGGCGAAGTCTGGTTCTCTTCAGGGCAATCCAACATGGACTGGATCGCCTCCAAATCCATGTGCCGACAACTCGCCTCCACACTCCAACGCGCCAACCCGCCTCTCCCCATCCGCGAATTCACCGTAGACACCGGCTCTTCGCTATATCCGGCCCTCGACGCCGCCTCCAAAGACGGCTGGAAATCCTCCAAATCCGCCGGCTCATTCTCCGCCCTCTCCCTCGCATTCGCCCACGAACTCTACCGGCAACTCGAAGTGCCCATCGGCATTCTCCGTTCAACACATGGCGCCACCCCCATCGAAACATGGACCCCCTACGAAGGCTTCGCCTCAAACCCCCATCTCAAAGACATCACCCTCAAAATCCGCCAAACCAACACCACCACCCTCGAAGGCAAAAAGGCATTCGATCAATACTTCAAAGACCTCAAAGCCTGGCAGATCCAATCCGAAAAAATCATCAACCGCGGTGGCACAGCCTTACCACGACCCAAACTCCCCGGCATCGCCGAGGACTGGAAAGGCCCCACCCGAATGTTCAACAAGAAAATCGCCCCACTTATCCCCTACGCCATTCGCGGAGCCATCTGGTGCCAGGGAACACACAACGCAAACGATGGCAAAATCTACGCCCACAAAATGCACGCCCTCATCAACGGCTGGCGCAAAAAATGGAACAGACCAAACCTGCCTTTCTACTTCACCCAAATGCAATGCTACGGTAAGCCCGACCCCAACAACGTCGGCTTCGCCGACATCCGCGAAGCCCAGACCCGCTTCTTCCTCACCGCCGAAAACGTCGGCATGGTCCCCCAGTACGACCTCAACCCCGCCCGACCCTCAGGTATCCACTACTTCAACAAACTCGACCCCGGCAAACGCCTCGCACGCTGGGCGCTCGCCCACCAGTACAACCAGGACATCCCCTACACCGGCCCCATCTACAAATCTCACACCATCGAAGGCGACACCGTTCGCGTCCACTTTGAACAACGAGGCTTCGGCGGCGACCTCATGATCGGCTCCAAAGGCCTCCAGTCCGATCCCGCCAATTACTTCGAACCCGCACAACCCGACCCCAATCAACCCCTAAAACACTTCCGCCTCGCCGGCAAGGACAAAATCTGGCATCCCGCAACTGCCGTCATCGAGGACAACCAGGTTGTCGTCCGATCCAAACACGTTCCCAAACCCGTCGGCGTCCAATACGCCTACTCCGCCTCACCCATCGGCGCAAACCTCTACAACAAAGCAGGCCTCCCCGCCACGCCCTTCGCCTACTTCAACGGCAAACAGATGTTCAACGAGGACGATCCCAAAATCGTCGCCGCAGCCAAGGCATACGCAAAGAAAAGATGGGGCAAAAGATCCTACCTCCTCCCCTCAACTCTCTTCCGCGACAACGCCGTCCTCCAGCGAAACAAACCCATCCACGTTTGGGGCCACGCTGTGCCCAAAACAAAAATCACCGTCACCTTCGCAGGACAATCCAAAACGACGACCGTCAACGAATTCGAATACTGGTCCCTCACCCTCGATCCCATCCCAGCCTCCACCAAACCACGCGATCTTAATATCATTTGCTCCAACGGGGAGAAGCGCATCGTCAAAAACATCCTCGTCGGCGATATCTGGATCATCACCGGCTCACGACAACTTGATGGCCAACTCATCCGCCATAAAAAAGGCGAAATACCCAACCTCAAACCCCTCCCCCACGTCCGCGAGTTTCGCATCAAGACCAAGGCACGACGCTTCCGAACACCCCGCAAACTTCGCATGGAAATCGGCGGCGGAAGATACGTCGCCTCATGGCAACCTGCCGACTTCGACAACGTCGGCGACCCACCTTCAATCGCTGCATACCACTTCGCCGCCCAAATCCGAAAACCCGACATCCCCCTCGGCATCATCACGCTCGGCGCCGAAAACCCGCCCATCACATGGGTCTCCTACAACGCCATGCAAACCGCCCCCGGCTTCGAGGCCGAACGCGACAACCTCAACCTCGCCTACCCCAACACCGACGCCTGCAAAAAAGCCATCACCCAATACATCCAAACCATCAAACGTTACAACCAGGATATCGCTACCCTTCTCAAGGCGGGTGCCCCCATACCACCCAAATATTCCGACCAGGCCCCACCCTTCCCCCAACCCTACTACAACCAGTGGCAATCCCGCACCGAAACCCCCACCCACACCTACAACTTCTGCATCAGCCCCCTCACCCCTTTCGCAATAACTGGCCTCATCTGGATCCCCGGCAGGGACAACATCTCCTCCGACATCAAAAAATACGCCCCTTCCCTCAAACTCCTCGCCCAAAGCACACCCAAAACCTTCGGCCAGCCCTCCATCCAATTCCTCTACGCCCACCCCACCCCCTCACTCGTCAAGGGAATCACCAACCCCAATATCCCCAACGCCAAAATGATCCCCCTCACCAACTGGCCCAAATCCTTCAAGGATATCACCACTAACCTCGGTCAGGCCGCCGTCAAATAACACCGCACTCCCGTCACTACCAAAATCTCCAACAAGATCAATCTCTCATCACAAACGCGAACAGCAGGTATTCTCATAAGACTTTTGGAAAGTTCAGGCGCATGAGAAGACCCGGATACTCACCGGACGCATGGATCATGCAGAACGGGGAAACGGTATCGAAACGTCTTACACCAACATTGGGCAGAGGTAGGTCAATTCGCAATGGCCATCACTTGACGAGTTGGGATCCACTTGATCTCACCGTGTGGAATCTGATGCCTCTGACCCCCATGTCGAACGTATCTGCGGCTGATTCCTTAGTCCTCATACGGCTGAGCACGCCGATTCACGGATTCACTTTCCGTTGCATATGCCAATTGTTCTTTAACTCTTGTACCTTTTCAAAACCGGCCCGCTCGAAAACGGAGACAGGGCCCATCCATACCTTACCCGACTCGACACGTCCTTCAATTTTTTTTGGAAAGGATTCAATCAACGAAACGTTACGACGTGCCAAATCCTCAAGTACACCTGCAACCAACACATGAGAGAGCCCGCGCCCCTGTAATTCTCCACGCATGCCGAAACAGGTGAAACTGTAAACATCCTCATCGGGTTCAAGGCCAAAATGCTCGCAGAGCTTGGGCCAGGTTCGGCGCGGGCCGACGCGGCACCATCCTGCAGGCGCTTCCTTGCAGTAAAGGAGGTATCCGTGAAACTCCCCTTTTAACCAGAGTGCCTCACGAAGTGAATGATTGGCTTCCTCTGTACGGTCTGTCCATCCCTCCCATGTTGGTGTTTCCCATGCCACGCACCAGCACCAGCTATGGGGAGGTGTGACAAGCAAGGTGCGAAAATCGTCTAAATTCTCGCGGCACAGTTGTTCAATGCGATACGGTCCAGCCATGGATTGCCTCGAATTGACGTCGCGGCCCGGTACAACCATCTTGCCGCCGACAGACAGCGCTGTCGGCATACACTGTCCAACGCATACCGGACAGGGTCATAGGAGTGCGTCTACATACCCCTACCACCCAAAGCACTGTCCTGTTTCCGGGAAGTAGCAATATACGCCAACCTCACTTCAACCCCGCCAAATACCGCTTCGCCTGCTCCTTCGATGGCAACATGACCCGCAACTTCTGCAACTCCGCCCTCGCATTACCCGTTCCAAAGAATATATCACCAGGCTTCATATTCCTCGCGTCTTTCATTTGCATCACTTTCTTCCCGTTGAGCGCCACCACCAGTTGATCACCCAATAGGGCAAATTGCAATTCAAAGGATTTCCCGTTTCCCGTCCCCTTCACCGTCTTACTCATGATCTCCTCCCTCTTTCCCCACTTAAAGGCAACCACATCGCTCAGCCTCAACTCCATCTCATATCGGCCCCCAACCTCATTCGATCGCACGCGTCCCCCCATCCGAACAACTTGACCGTCAATCCGCTTAATCTCCGCACTGATAATCACGTCCTTCGCCTGAGCCGGATAAATCATCCACGTCGCATACCCGCCACACGAAAATACACCGTTCTTAAACGTCACTTTTCCGGTATCTCTTTTTCCATACTTCTCTTCCGCCACCATCTTGGCAAAGTATTTGGTCAAGTCCTTCCATCGCGGAACATCCCCCAATTTCTCCCGCAACGCATCCAGCTTCGTCTCGATCCGCGTCAACGTCAGCTTAAGTCGTAGCTCGTCCGTCCCCTTCAGTTTCTCCTTCGACTCTTCCAGATACCGCTTCAAATACCCCTCCGCCCGATTCAACATATTCAACAAGACCAACCCCCGCTCACCCTCCGACAGCTTGTAATACCACGCCCAAAGCTTACTGCATTGCTCCACCGAAGCGTTTTCCAACGCCAGCATGGCCCCCTCGATCAACGCCTTTTCCGTCTCACCTACCTTCGTAAGAACTCCCTTTGCCTGTTCGGGCGCATCAAACTTGACAACATACAACCGTCCCAATCGCTTCGCACCCTCCTCATCCAGGCTTCCCCCTTTTCCCGCCTCCTCCAACTTCTTAATCTCACGAACCACCCCGATCAAACTCGTCGCATGGTTCATCAGCGCCTTCAAATACTTGACATTCGAAAGCCGAACTCCCTGCGCAATGCCAACCGACTTGCGGAAAACCGCACTCGCTTCCCGAACACGCATGGTTCTCACCAATTGCTTACCCTGCCCAATCATCATCTTCACCAGCTCACGACCTGCCCGCTTGCGGCTCTCACCCTTGGCCCTCCGATACACCCGCTCCCATATCCCCACCAGTTGCTTCTGATACACGTTCGCCTTCTTGGGATTAATCCTCCCAAGTTCCTCAAGTGCCCCCACGCCCCGCGTCACCCCCGCATCCGTCCTCGCCGTAAGCTCATGCACCGCCTCCAGCATCACGGCCCGTAATACCTTCGACTCCTTGATCGTCTCCGCCGCCTTCCAGATCGCCTCCGCCAGTTCAACATCATCCTCGACACCCCGCGTCACCTTCACCTTCCGCATTTGCTTCCCGTACAACTCATCAAACGTCTTTCCCGCATCCGCATAAACCCTCACCCCGGAACCGCCAACCCACAAAGTTCCCAAAATCACCATCCAGATCAAACTGCTAAAACGATTCATGCCAGACTCCTGTAATACCAATTCACCCATAAAAACCCAAATTCCCCCGACCTCATCTCAACCGAAAACGCTTTCCCGGTAATGTAGTCGCTCAAACCTATCGAGAGTTCTCCCCTGATGCAATCGACCGGCCATACATTCTCAAGTCGAATTCACTCTTGCCCAATGCGATATATCGGCTGGTCCCTACGTATTTTACGATTCAATTCAGTTCGCGCACGCAAATACCCTGCGAAGAGTACAAAAAAAGGCGTCAATCGTGCACACGCCAGTCCTACGATCTGATTCAGATATTCCTAACCTCTGAAATAACATGCAATTATGTGCAGTGGAACCTTAATCTCTTCAGACAAAGCCTCACCCCCCAACCACGTCGACTGACCGATACGACACCGCAACCCCGCCCCAGCCTCACTTCAACCCCGCCAAAAACTTCTCACCCTGCTCCTTGGTCGGCAACATAATCCGCATCTTACTGATCTCCGCCTTCGCATGACCCGTGCCAAAGAAAATACCCCCAGCCTTCGCATTCCTCTCATCCTTCATCTCCATGACCTTCTTCCCGTTAACCGCCACCACCAGACGACTCCCCAGTATGGCGAACTGCATCTGAAACGTCTTGCCGTGTTCCGTCTCCTTCACCGTCTGACGATTGATCTCCATTCTCTTCCCTAGCTTCAGGATGATCGACTGATCCGTTCCCAATTGCGCGGTATACCTTCCACCCTCCTCCATCTCACGCAATCGCCCGCCCACTCGAACATAATACCCGTCAATTTTCTTGATCTGGGCGCTGATAATCACATCCTTTGCACGAGCCGGATAATGCATCCATGTCGCTTCGCCCGAAAACGAAAACACACCATCCTTAAACGTGACCTCCCCATCTCTCCTTCCATATTTCTTGGTCGCCACCATCTTCGCATAATACTTCGTCAAATCCTTCCACTGCCCCGCAATCCCCAACGCTTCCCTCAACTTGTCCAGCCTCGCCTCAATCCGCCCCAGCGACAACTCAAGCTTCAACCGATCCGTTCCGCTCAATGTCTCTTTCGCCTCGTCCAGATACCGCTTCAAATACCCTTCCGCCCGACTCAATACATTCAACGCAACCAAACCCCGTTCCCCATCCGACAGTTCGTAATACCACGCCCATAGCTTCCCACACTGCTCCACCGAAGCGCTCTCCAGCTCCAGCATCGCGCCCTCAATCAGTGCCTTTTCCACCTTATCCAACTTACTCAATACCCCCTTCGCCAGCTCCGGCGAATCAAACTTAACAACATACAGCCGCGCCAACCGCTTCGCATCCTCTTCCTCCAGGCTTCCACCCTTTCGCATTTTCTCCAGCTTCTCAATTTCACGCACCACCCCAATCAAACTCGTCGCATGATTCACCAGCGCCTTCAAATACTTGACATTCGAAAGCCGAACACTCTGCCCGATCCCAAGCGCCTTGCGATAAACCGCATTGGCCTCCCGGACACGCATCAATTTCACCAACTGATGGCCTTGCTCAATCATCATCTCCACCAGTTCCCGTCCCGCCTCTTTTCGCTTCGCGCCCTTGGACTTGCGATACGCCATTTCCCAGATCCCAACCATTTGCTTCCGATACACGCTCGCCTTCTTGGGATAAATCCCCTCCAGTTCCCGCAGTGCATCCACGCCCAGCTTTACCCCCACATCCGTCCGTGCCGTAAGCCCATAAATCGCCTCCAGCATCAGCCCCCGCAGCACCTTCGAATCCTTGATCGTCTCCGCCGCACTCCAGATCGTCTCCGCCAGTTCAATATCATCCTCTACCCCTCGCGTCACCTTCACATCCCGTATCTTCTTGCCGTACAACTCCTCAAACGTATCACCCGCATCGGCAAAAACACCTGCCCCGATCCCCAAACCCACGAACAGTCCAGTAACCGATATCCCGAACAGCCATCCGCGACGATTCATGTCGAACTCCTGTCATTCCAATCCACCCCTGCAAACGTCAGTATCCCCGCCGGCATCTCAATACGCAAATCTTCCTTCATGATGTCCACAAACATACTTCATACTTATCGTGCCATTCCGCCCCCACAATCGGCCAATCACCCGCTTCCAACTCAAATACATCCACACAAAATGCGCATAGCGCATCCCCTCCCCATCTATATAACTAACGAACCCGATGAGTGTTTGTAACAACACTTCCCATACACCAACTCACCTAACAACTGCCCTTCCCCACGATCGACACATGGCCTTACCTCTATTCCGGATCAGGTTTAGCGGGTAAGGTCATCCGGAATTGCGTACACGCACGCAGCCAAATATGAAGAACAAGGCGATTCCGCTAACGGGTTCCGGCACGCTTGCGTTGGTCACGGTTACCTGCCCAGTTCCGTTGAGTGACAAACCAAAATTGGCCTGCCAAACAGCGAAGTCAAAGCCGTCGATGTCTCCGTCACCATCCAAGTCACCCTCACGAAATCCACCAACACCCCCTAGATGCTGCTCAATGACATTGAGGTCAAGGCTCTCAACAACTCCATCAAGATTGGCGTCTCCGGATAACGCGGAAACATCCAATATGATGCGATCGGCATGATAAGTCAGGTTTATTGTCAAGCCTGCTTCAAAACCTTCGCCAAGCAAAATATCGGAAAACTCTCCCGTAATCGATGCCGCGGAGAGGATCTCAAACGTGTCGCCAGGATTCATCTGAAAGCCATCGATTAGCTGAAGCCTCAGTGTTCCGTCGAGGCTTGTGGATCCACCGACCTCAAGTGCATCGAACTGGCCGAAAGCTATTCCTCCGAATTCGATGCCCAGCGTATTACTGCTTCCGTAAACAACGTTGCCTCAATGGATAGAGCAGCGGGGCTATCGCCGGGATTGTGACCGCCATTAAATATGGCAGTGCCGGGGCCAAAGATTCCACCAGCGCCATTGACCGCATCGTTAAAGATCACATCACCAAGCACGGTAATAGATGAACCTGCTGGGCTGGTCACAGGACCGTTGACCGTCGTATGGTCAAGAACGATTGAACCATTGTTTGTTAGTCCAGTTCCAAAATCGTGTGTTCCACCGGAAAGGAAGAGCTGGGCGTCGTTCTGGATTTCAGTTGCGCCGGTTTCTAAGTCACCGCCGGTCATAATCAATTGATTAGACGAGGGTATTGTCAGCGTGTGTGTGATTGCCAATGACGTTTGAGGAGCGAGTGTGATCACGTTTCCCGAACCAATGTCTGATATCTGTCCTATCGACAATCCTTGAGACCCTGTGACGATAACCGCTCCGCTTTGGAAGGCGAGAGTACCTCCATTGTTCTCAAGTATTCCGGTGGAAAGTGTTCCACCATGGAGACGCAAAGAGCCGAGCGAGCCTACATTGGTCGTTCCAGCAACATTAACTGTGGCGCCTGTGTTGATTTCGAGCGTTGCGCCCCCAAGATTTCCGACAATGAGATCACCGGAATTGGCCCATTCAGCTCCTTCACCGGTGACAACCACACGGCCAACAGAATTGACATCGTTAGCAATGACACTGTCACCACTAGTTACCCTTCCACTCAGAACACTAAGTGAATCCGCATTGAACGACACACCCGCCAACCCTGTCGCAGCCCCAACCGAAAGATCACCACCCCCAACATTCAACTCACCCTGACC
>JANQQT010000071.1 GCA_028284925.1 Phycisphaeraceae bacterium
GCCTGCGGGAATATCCGGAGATTCCCACATCACCTTGCCCGTCGCCCAGGCGACACATCGCAATCGCTGACCGGTTTCCTGGCGGCCGTGGAAGCCGTAGAGATAATCGCCGATGCGTACACTGGTTGAATAATGATTGGACAGGGCGCGTTCACTTTGCCAGATTTTCTTGAACGACCAGCTCTTACCGACCTCGAACATGATGGCGCCGACATCATATTCGGCGGAGAGAAACACCTGATTGCCGCGGATAACGGGTGTGGCGGCGTTGACGGTCGCATCAAGGTCGGATCGGAATCGTCGCCGGACCAGTACCTTGCCATCGGAAACGTCCAGTATGACCAGACCTTCGCGTGTGAGGAATATGCCAACGATTTTGCCGTTCAGCTTCGCGACGATGGGTGATGAATATCCCGCCTCGTGTTCGGTCGCGGCCCAGAGTTTTTTTCCGGTGGTTTTGTCAAAGCCAACAATACCATTTCCGGGGGCGCCGATCTGGAGCATTAACACCTTGCCGGCAATGACGGGTGAGCAAGCGCGACCAAAGTAACCTTTGGGTGATTGAAATACCTTCTTGGTTTGAATTTCCCAAACACGCTTTCCGGTTTTGATGTTCCAGCAGATTAATCTACCTTGCGCGCCGTGTGTATAAACACGGCCGGCGTCGATGGTCGGCACGGCCCGCGGGCCGGGATCAAATCCGAAACCGTCGCGGTACTCCGCGGGATATTTATCCTTCCAGATCGTTTTGCCCGTCTTGGTACTCATCGCCTCAACGACATCTTCGACGCCAAGGCGATGGTGCAAGATCAATATGCCTCCGCTGACGGCAGGCCCGGCAAAGCCGCGCCCGATGTTACGGGACCAGACTTCCTTGACGCCGGCAGCCTCAATTGTCTGAATGATCTGCACACCTTTGGACGCATGTCCGTCACGCTTCGGGCCTAATAATTGAGGCCAGTCGGCCTGAGCATTGGGGGCACTCATTGGACCCGGCAATATCAGCAATACCGTCAGAATTCGCTTCACGGTAGACGTTCCTCGTCACAGGCGACCGCAATCACTTGTTTTTTCTTCCGCGTTGGGGCGCGGGTTTGTAATTGGGGTTGAGTCGCGGGACCCTGGCGCCGACTTTCTTGAGGTGGGCCATCAGTTCCGCGTCGAGTGACTTGACCAGATCCGGCTTCGTTGACGCCTGATTCATCTTCTCGCCCAGATCATCCTTGAGGTTAAATAGCTCAAAAGTCGGCCCCTCATATCGCTTGATGAGTTTCCAATCGCCCTTGCGGATGATGCTGTAGGGGATCACGCGGCCGCGATAGTGAGGGAAGTGCCAGAACATCGCATCACGGGCAAGCGATTTTTTGCCACCCGATTTGAGATGATCCACAAGTGATAACCCGTCGATGTCGCGCCCTTTGGGTAGATCCACACCGGCAACTTCTGCGATGGTCGGCAGATAATCCACGCTTGTGACACCCTGGCCTGAGACACTTCCGGGCGTCACTGCGCCGGGCCATTTGACGATCAGCGGGACGCGAATGCCGCCTTCATAGGGAAAACCCTTACCGGATCGCAGGGGCGCGTTGTGCGTCGGGCCGTGCAGGCCACCGTGGTCCGAAGTGAAAATGATGATGGTGTTCTCTGTCAGCTTGAGTTCATCAAGCGTTTTCATCACCTTGCCCATGGCGTCATCCACACTTTCGACCATTGCCGCATAGACGGCATTCTTCTGCCTTGTCTTGGGCTTGGCGCGGTATCGCTCAGCGACATCCTTCTTGCCTTGAATGGGCGTGTGAACCGCATAATGCGCCAGGTAAAGAAAGAAAGGCTTGTCCTTGTTGGCGCGAATGAAACCCGCCGCCTCATCCGCCTCGCGATCCGTCAGGTATTCACCCTTTTTGCGAGGCTTGAGCGTCGGCATCGAATACCGCCTGTGGAAATATGGATCAAAATAATTGGGGGGTTGTCCCAGATCACAGCCGCCAAAATTCAAATCAAATCCCTGCTTTTCCGGATACCAGTCGTCGGCGCCCAAGTGCCATTTACCGACATGGCAGGTGGCATAACCCGCTTTCTTGAGCAATTCCGCAATCGTGACTTCCTCATGTTCCATCCATAGAGGATTGGGTGGGCATAGAAGTTTGTTCCGTGGTCCGCCGACGTATTTCACCGGATTTTTGCGGTTGGCCGGTATCTTGCCACCCTGGAAACGAGCGCGAATCCAATCCGTGATGCCGAGGCGCGCGGGGTATCGCCCCGTCATGACTGCCGCCCGTGTCGGCGAGCAAACAGCACACGCGGCGTATGCATTGGTGAATCGCATGCCGCCCTTGGCCAGCTTATCGATGTGCGGCGTTTCGTAGAACTTGCTTCCCTGGCACCCCAGATCCGTCCACCCCATGTCATCCACCAATACCAGAATGAAGTTGGGTTTCCTCGCCGCCTCCGCCTGGCCACCCATCCCCGGCAACAATAAGCCAACCAGGGCAAGCACCATAAGTCCCAACCAGTTCCGCCGTACAGACATCGCAAATCTCCAGCTATTTTTGACCGAAAACGTCATTCCCCATCCGTACAGTTTAACGCATTTACAGCTACACCGGTCTAACAATTGCCTATTTCAGACCGACGGAACGCCGAAATCACTCCACGCCAACCGCCTCGGCATCGCGCTGACTCAACGCGCCTCCATCCGACCGCTCAGCCACCGTACCATCCCGCTTCCAACTGCGCTCACAGCGCGGCTCCGTCGTCAGATCGTTTACTGCAATCAATTCGCCCTCACCTTCCTGAATCTCAAATCGACTCACGCCGCACAGGTCAGCCAACTCGTCCGCCACGCCGACGACCTTCGAATACACATCCGTCGTCAAGGCACACTCAATCCCCGCATCCAGCGGATTATCCAGTCCTCGTTGCGACCGGGCATCTTCCAGGACCTTCAACGCTCGATCGCGCAGACTGATCGCCTCAGCCCAACCTTCGCTAACTGCCAGTTCGTTCACCTCGGGTAACAGATGCAGGTGCACACAATCATCCGTCTCGGGCTTATCCGGATTGCGACCATGCAGGGCCTGCCACGCTTCATCCGCGGTGTGAACGAGAACGGGGGCGACCAGGCGAATCAACGCGCTGGCGACATCAAAAATCACCGTCTGCGTCCTTCTGCGACGATCCGAATCAGACTTATCGCAATACAACCGATCCTTGACCGCAGCCAGATACACCGCACTCAACGTCTCATTACAAAAATGGAATACCGCTTCATGAACCTTCCGATAGGTCAGGGACTGATAAGCATCCCGGACAGTCTGGATCAAACGATTAAGCTCGCCCACCACCCAGGCGTCCACGCTGCCGGCATCCGCATCCATCAACTCCCGCCGATCGGTTTCGACATCAAAATCACCGAGATTGCTCAAGAGGAAGCGGATCGTATTGCGGATCTTGCGATACTCCTCACCCGCCAGCGCAAAGAATGACTCGTCCACCTTGATATCGTTGTCCGTGTTCAGCGAACACACCCACAATCGACAGACATCCGCCCCGTAATCCTTCATCAATTCATCGACGTTCAGAGCATTGCCATCTGACTTGCTCATTTTCCTACCGTCCTTATCCACCATAAACCCATGGGTCAGAACGGCCTTGAATGGCGATTGACCATTCACACCCAGCGAGGGCAACAATGAAAGCTGAAACCAACCGCGATGCTGATCCGAACCTTCCAGGTACAGGTCGGCAGGGTATTCCAATCCGCGCTCATTAAGTACCGCATTCCACGATGATCCGGATTCGAACCATACATCAAAGATGTCACGCGCCATTTCGAGCGTCTTGCTCTCGTCACCCAGCGCACCCGCCACCCAGGCCGGCGCATCAGGATCATTTGCGACATCGTATTTGTCCAGCAATTCCCTCGCACTCAGTTTGAACCAGGCATCGCTACCCATCTCCCTGAACACGGCAGCCACCGCCTCCACCGAAGCGCGCGTCAACAAGACCTCATCGCCCTCACCATAGAAGGCGGGAATCGGAAGCCCCCAGGCCCGCTGGCGACTGATGCACCAGTCCGGACGCGTGTCCAGCATCCCCCGCATACGATTGCGACCCCATTCGGGAATGAACTTGACATCATTTTCCGTCACTTCCAAAGCCATCCCGCGCAACGACCGGTCTTCCGCATCCACCGCAATGAACCACTGCCTGGTCGCACGGAAGATAACGGGGCCTTTGCTTCGCCAGTCATGCGGATAACTGTGCATGAACTTGTGCTCATCGTAAAGCGCGCCGCTCTCGCGCAGATTCTCCACCACCAGATCGTTCGCTTCCCAAACCGATTTGCCCTGAATCCACTCCGGGGCGGACTCGTCAAAAGTACCATCCTCACGCACCGGACAATAAATATCCAGACCGATGCGCTGACCGGTCTGATAGTCATCCACACCGTGACCAGGCGCGGTATGAACCATGCCCGTACCATCCTCCAACGTCACGTACTCCGCGGTCACAACCGGGCTAACGCGGTCCAGAAAAGCATGACGATATTGCACACCCGCGTCTTCAAGTTCCGTGCCGCTACACGTGCCAAGCAATTCATATTCGGCGTCCTTAGCGTCGAATACCTGCTCCGCGAGAGCTGTAGCAATGATGACCTGACCCGCCATGCCGTCACGTTCGAACCGATACAGGCCGTATTCCGACCGCGGACTGACCGCCACGGCAAGGTTCGCCGGCAACGTCCAGGGCGTCGTCGTCCAGATCATCAAGCCCGGCGTCGTGCTTTGGCTTGCTCCCAGGCCCGCCGGCAACGCGTCTGGATTCTCCACCTCAAAAATCACGAACACACTGGTGTCTTCACGATCGTGATATTCCAGCTCCGCATCCGCCAGGGCTGTCTGGTTATCGATGGACCAATGCACGGGTTTCAAATGGCGAAACACCAGTTCCCTTCCAACCAATGCCGCAAACACCTCCAGTACCGCCCCTTCATATTCCCGCTTCATGGTCAGATACGGATCCGAATAATCAGCCACCGTCCCCAACCGCTGCATCTGTTTCATCTGCAACTTGACAAACTTGCCGGCGTACTTGGCACATCGCTTGCGAATGTCCATCGCACTCAGTTCCGCTGCGCCATCACCCAACTCCTCCACCACCTCGGTCATCACCTTGTGTTCGATCGGCAGGCCGTGACAATCCCAACCCGGGACGAACGGCGTGTCATAGCCCAGCATGAAATGTGACCGAATCACCAGGTCTTTCAAAACCTTATTCAGCAGGTGACCAAGGTGAATGGCGCCATTGGCATAGGGCGGACCATCGTGAAGCAGAAAACGCGGACGGTCCTTGCTCGCCGCCATCATGCGCTCATAAAGATCGGGCTTGGCCCATCGCTTTTGAATCTGGGGTTCGCGTTGCACAAGGTTCGCCTTCATCGCGAACGATGTCTTAGGCAAGTTCAAGGTTTTCTTGTAATTCGGCTTCTCGTTGGTCTGCTGTGTCATCACACTTCGCCTTCAATCGCAATCTAAAAACCCAACATCCCCTACGCAACCCCCTCCACTTCCCTAGACCGATCACCCGGGATAATAGCACCTCAAAAAACTTATTCCGTCCCCTCTCGCATCGATGCGCCCCGGAAAAAGACCCCCAGCATAACGCCCCCGAAGTGAGACTCCCCGAATGAAACCCATTAATCGACATCTTCGCCGCGTAACTTGCGAATCGTCTTTCTCTGGTTCTCGCTGTTGAACACGGCACTGGCGGCCACGATAACATCGCAGCCCGCCGCCCGGCAAGCCGCAGCCGAACTGTCATTGATCCCGCCATCCATCTCCAGCCGCTGATCATCCCGCATCAACGCGCGCAGAACCTTAACCTTGGGAATCACGCCCGAGATAAACTTCTGTCCCGCAAATCCAGGATGCACACTCATCACCAGTACCATATCCACTTCGTCCAGAATCGTACTAATCACCTCACCCGGTGTCGGCGGATTGATGGCCACGCCGACATCGCAGTCCAGCTTACGAATCTGTTGAATCAGGTGATGCTGATTGTTATTCATCCGCCCGACCGTCGCTTCAATATGAAACGTCAGGCAGTCCGCCCCCGCCTCCGCAAACGCCTCTACATATTCCGATGGCCTCTCCACCATCAGATGCACATCCAGATAGGTCTGCGGAAAACGACTGCGAAGGGCTTTGACCATATCCGTCCCCATCGTCAGGTTGGGCACGAAATGCCCGTCCATCACATCCACATGAAGACCATCGGCCCCTTCATCCAGCGCTTCCTCACACGCCCGTCCCATCTTCATGAAATCCGCGCCGAGGATCGACGGGAAAATCAGCGGCAACTCCTTGGGCCTCTTCAACACATCACGACTCGCCGCCAAATCTTCACGTCCCTTTGCTGCATCCGATGCGTCCGTCATGTCAACCTCGTTTCATGTTGAACCCAGTTTACTATTCAGGCGTCATCCAGCAACTCCACCGCGGTAAACTTCGCGCCTTCGAGCATCTTCAGCGATGCTCCGCCCCCCGTGCTGACGTGGGAAACCTGATCGGCGAAACCCAGTTGGGATATGGCCGCGGCACTGTCGCCGCCGCCAATGATGCTCACCGAATCGCTCGCCGCAATGGACTCGGCCACGGCCTTGGTGCCGGCATCAAACGGCGGCATCTCAAACACACCCATCGGGCCGTTCCAAACCACCGTCTTGGCACCCGATACGATTTCGCTGTACAACTGCGATGTCGTCGGACCAATATCAAGACCTTCGTACCCCTCGGGAATCTGGCCCGCATTGACCGTGACCTTCTGACAGTCACTACTGAACGCATCACCACAATGGGTGTCTGCCGGAAGAACCAGCTTATCCCCGCCAGCTTCAATCAATTCCCCGGCCAGATCGACCTTGTCCTTTTCAACCAGGCTATCCCCCACCTCGCCATCCTGCGCCAACGCGAACGTATATGCCATCGCCCCGCCAATAAGTACCTTGTCACACACGCCCAACAGGTTCTTAATAACCTTGATCTTGTCACTCACCTTCGCCCCACCGAGGATCGCCACAAAAGGCCGCTGCGGCTCACTGATGGCTTCGGTCAAATACTTGATTTCCTTCTCAACGAGAAAACCCGAAACACAGGGCTTACCCTCCGCCTTCATGGCCGTGGGCACACCGACCATCGAAGCATGCTCACGGTGACATGTGCCGAAAGCATCGTTGCAATAGATGTCCGCAAGACCCGCGATCGCGTTGGCAAAGGCCGGACCATTCGCCTTCTCTTCATCGCTGAAACGAAGATTCTCCAGCAGCATCACCTCGCCGTCACCGAGGGCCGCGGCCTTCGCGTTCGCATCTTCACCCACGGTATCGGTTGCAAATACGACCTTCCGGTCCAACAACTCACTCAGCCGAGCCGCCACCGGCGCCATGCCGACCGGCTTCTTCTTGTACTCGTTATGGCTACAGCAAATCAATCGCCCGCCCCGGTCCAGCACGGATTGAAGCGTCGGCAACGCCATGGCAATCCTGCGATCGTCCGTCACATTCCCATCGTCATCACGCGGAACATTGAAATCCACACGCACCAATACCCGCTTGCCCCGCACATCCACATCCGCAATGGTCTTCTTGGCCATCGTTCAATATCTCCAAAAGGTCGTTTGTTTCACGGACCCCAATGTAGGCCCCCCCCTACCCCCAAGCAACATCCCTCAGCCATTCCCGTCAGACAACGTCGGCGGCGCCTACTGTCAGATGAACCTTAAAACGAGCAGAACGTAACCAATTGCCAGAACCAGTTGCATCAGCGCGAATGGGATGGCCGCTTTGACAAAACCCGCGAAACTCAGCTTTAGATTGTGCTTATGTATGATGGTCACAGCCACGAGAGTTGATGCGCTGCCGATGGGAGTGATATTCCCACCCAGATTTGCCCCGAAGATCACCGCCCACCAGAATGGGGAATCAGGGTTCGCTCCGCCTGCGGGGACCACATCCGGATTGGCGGCGAGGATTTTGGCGAGCATGGCGGCCAGAGGGATGTTATCCGTCACGGAGCTGGCTACCGCGCTGGCCGCGAGCATCGCCCCCGTACCGACCTGTTCACCCATCGCAATAATCGGCTCAAGCCAACCGCCGATCATCTCCAGAACCATGGCGTGTTCCATGACGTTGATGACGACAAAGAGCGCGGCAAAAAAGGCAAGTAGGTCCCAGTCGAGGGCTTTATAGAACCGGTCGGCGGTGGCCTTGTAACGGACAAGCATGACCGCGGCAAAGGCGAGGGCAACAAAGCCCATCCCAAGCTCATTCAGAAACCAACCCGGCGCAGACGCGGCGGCGATGATGCCAATAAATAAAGCAAGCATCACCGCGCCAAACCAGAAGAAGAAAACCGATTCGATACCGTCATTTTCATCGAACCCCTCGACGAGTCGGGCCGCCTCGGCTTTCTCCACATCTGTCGTTAGTCTGTCGATCTTGAAGACGCGCGCGCCCATCATTAGCGTCGCCACGGTCGCCAATACCACGTACGGAGCCGCATGATAAAAGAACGTAACGAAGCTGATCTGAGCGGCGTTCCCCACGATGATGTTCGGCACGGAAGAGATCAACGTCAGCAATCCCCCCACATTCGTCAACAAACCCTCCACCAGCAGGAACGCCAACAGTTTTTCACTTCGTCCCAGTTTCTTGAGTGATACCGCCGAAAGTGACCCCACGATGATCATCGCCGTCACATTGTTTAACACAGCGGAAAACACCACTGTCATGATGCCGTAAAACCACAGCAGTTTGCGGGGGTCGCCCTTCGAAAGCTTGGTCAGCTTGATCGCCACCCAGGTGAATAGTCCCGATTTCGAGGTTACATCCACAAACAAACTTGACCCGAGAATGATCGCAATCACACCCCAGTCAATCGAGGGGATATAAACCGGCAATGCCACTTCATGTCCGCGAATATTGATATGACTCACATCGTAAAACGGAAGCAGATCCAGTGCCCCACCCAATATCAGGCACAAGACTGCAAAGACTCCCACAATAACACTCTTCTTGGCGTGCAGTTTCTCCTCCAGCGCCAGGCACGCGATCATCCCCACCAGGATGAAACCAAACAGACCCGTCACCCATCCCGCAACGTCACCATGACCACCATCTCCACCACCACCAGCCGCAAGCACCTGTATTGAATCAAACATGAATTCCATCGTCACGCCATTTATATCCAACACTCCCCCACCGCTACAACATCAATAACGGTATCTCACGCATCTCCACCGCCAACGGGTAAGCCATCCCGTGCATCGCCCATTGGTCCTGGTCCTTGGTATGCATCACCAACAGGTCTACATCGTGTTCCTGCACCAGCTTCTTATACTCCGCCAGCCTTCGGCCCATACGAACTTCCGCTTTCAACTCGATCGTCAGCTTCGCTTCCGGTATTGCCCGCCTGGCCGTCTCGATGTACTCAGCCGGCTCCTTCAACAACTGCCCTTGTATCACCTCCCGCGCCACATCCGTATCCAACTCCGTCAGCTTCGAGATGCAATCCATATACCTCTCAAAAACTACATCATCCTCCACATGGGTCAGCCAGCACTGCCCACCCGCGGCGGTCATCCGCACGGCGTAATTCACCAACTGGTCATCCCCCGTCAGGTGATCCGTCATGGCCATCACGCGATTCGTATCCTTCAACGCGTGAGGCAGCGCTCGCCCACCTTCCGGGTGCGGCAACACCAGCACAGGCAACCCCAAGGCCTGCGTCAACACATCCAGATACCCACCCAGACTGTAAGGCAAACCCCAACCACCGGTTTTCAAATGCCGATACGTAATCACCAGTTCCGCCTCCCGCTCCTTCACAAGTTTCATCACCCCTTCCACATCGTCATAATCACCTGCATTTGCCGTCATCCATTCCACGCCATCCGCATCCAGAACTGCCAGATAACGTCGTAACTCCCCCAGCATCTTGCCTGTGGTATCCGCATCCACATCCGTCACCAACAGAATGCGATCGATCACGATACGTTGATACTGATACACCGTCTTCGACGCCGCATTAAACACGGATTCAAACTGATCAATGTTGGTCATCGCACACCTCCCCGAACCATATCAACCAAACCCTATACTTCAACCCGACAAACTGCTCAGGTTTGGATCATCGTGATACCCCGAATCCAGATGCACCACCGTGTGCAGCAACTCACTGAACAGGCGATAGAGCTTCTCCAGCCTCTCCAGATCCACCACCTCACCTTCAACCTCCAACACCAACTCATCCACATCCTCCGGGAATTCATCGCCGAACCACCCGCCCGCGTGACGAATGGAGATGTGAACCTCCGGCTCCGTATTCAACAGCTCCCGCAAATCATCATGCGCAAAAATTTGACGAATCCGATCCTCATCATTCCCCTTCACCACGAACATGTCATCGAATTCCCTATGTCCCGTCTCCACATCCCCTATACCCAGCATCGACGCAATGAAATTGAAGATCGATGCGTGATATATCGACATCTTGAACCGATCATGATTCAGGAACGGCGCACGAAATCGCGTGTAAAGTCGCTCACTCGTATAACCCGCCTCCGAGTGCAGGTCCAGCGTAACCTTCCACGGACCATCCTGGACAATCACCTTATCCTGGCGCCAGCCATCCTTGTTCTCGAATCGTCCGCCAAGTTCATCACTCAACTGCTTCCATACTTCATCTTCATGATGACGAAAAAGATCAAATAAGCTCATGACATTCCATTCGAGTCAAAAGGCATTTGCCATATTTTAACCGATCATGATCCCAATCGGCAACAGTTCATCTACCTTATTAATCGTCCAAATACCCCCTACGCGTTCACGTCCGCTTGAAGTGTTTCTCAAGATCATTCAGCGTCAGTCGGATCGTGGTCGGGCGACCGTGTGGGCAATTGCTCGCCCTCTCGATCTCACGACGCCGCGTCAACAACGCCTCCAGCTCATCCCCGCTCATGCCCTCGCCGGCCTTCACCGCCGCCTTGCAACTCATCATGTCCAAAACCTCATGAAGGGCCGCCTCATCACTCGGGACAAAATCATCACCCTCGGCCCGATCGATCAGCTCATTCAGAAACTCAGCCGGCTCCACACCCCGATCAAACAACAACGTGGGAAAGGCATGAATCCCCACCACGCCCGGCCCCATCTCCCCCACATCCATCCCCAACTTATCCAGCAACTCACCCAATCGATCCGCCACCGCCATCTGGCTCGCACTTAACTCAAGCACGACCGGCGACAACAACCGCTGCGATTCCAGCTTCCCCTGACTCATCACACGTTCATACAGCGACTCAAACATCATCCGCTCATGTAACGCATGCTGATCAATAATCACAATCCCATCATCATCCTGGGCCACAAGATAACTATTATGCACCTGCAAGATGGATGATTCGGCCGGCTTAACCCTGGCGACAAGCGTCTCGCCTTCCTCCTCGTCTTCTTGCACCTCCGCCATCTCCCGCTTGACCTCCTGATACACCATCCCCTTCTGCTTCGGATCCATTCGTCTGAAGTAATTCACAAACCCCGCCAAACCTTCCGACTGATCGGTCGTCGCACCTTCCGTCCCGCTCCCACCTCCGCTCATCATCTCTCCAAACATGCCGCTTCCATCACCCTTAATACCAACATCCCGAATATCCACATCCCGCGCCACGATGACCTCAGGACCACCCAACGCACCCTCCCCCCGCCCCACCGGGTTCACACTTGGCACAAGGTCCGTCGCCAATAACCGTTGGCGAATCACGCTCAACACCTGACCATGAACCGCATTCTGATCCGCAAAGCGAACCTCCGCCTTCGTCGGATGCACGTTCACATCGACCATCGCCGGGTCCAGCGTCACGAACAGAACCACCATCGGCTGCGAGGCCGGCTCGACCAATCCCCGATACGCCTCCTTCATCGCATGAGCAATATGACGATCCCGAACCGTCCGGCCGTTCACAAAAACATACTGGAACTTACTCGTCCGCCTCGCCAGACTTGGTAAACCCGCCATCCCCCACAATCGTACACCACGCTCATCCGATTCAAATTCCAACATCCCCTCTTCCACACCCTTGCCCAGCAACCCCAATACCCGCTGCCCCGGTCCCTGCCCCAAAGGCACATCAAAAGCCACCCGCTCACCATGCGACAACTTGAACCCCACCGAACAATGCGCCATCGCCAGCCGCGTCAACGTGTCATTGATATGCCCAAACTCCGTCGACGATGCCCGCATGAACTTGCGGCGGGCCGGCGTATTGAAAAACAGGTTCCGAACCTCCATCACCGTCCCATACGCACACCCCATCGGACGTACCTCGCTCCGCTCATCACCCGCCACCTCCAGCACTGCCCCCTCCTCACAACCCGCCATCCTGCTGGTCAGCCTCATGCGACTCACCGAAGCAATGGAGGCCAGCGCCTCTCCACGAAATCCCATCGTCGCTATGGCCTCCAGATCCTCCACCGATTCGATCTTCGACGTTGCGTGACTCTCCACCGCCATTTCCAACTCCTCCGCAGCGATGCCATGTCCATCATCCCGCACCCGAATCAACTCACGTCCGCCCTCTTCAATATGCACCTCCACGCGCGTCGCTCCCGCATCCAGACAATTCTCCACCAGCTCCTTCACCACCGAAGCCGGCCGATCAATCACCTCGCCGGCCGCTATCTGGTTCACCAACAATGCGCCTAACTTACGAATAGCCATGCAACCATTGTAGCTCCCCATCTCAACGGGTATCACCTGCCAAATCGCTCCCTTCTCGCCCCTGAGCCAACGCCCAACATACCAACGCAGTTTCCTCCAAAAGAATTGACCAAAACCTCCCGAACGTGTACCTTTCTCTCCGGTGGGCCGACGCGATTTCCCGTCGCGTACGGACAATTTATGCACAGGCCATGCACATCCATGCGCCAGCCCCACACGACCAATCCCAAGACCACATGCCCGTGAGCTTTAACCACGCGCACCTCCACCCCAACGGAAAGGAAGACTTTCAACATGAGCGACACCTCACCCGACCTGCCGACCGATCAGGTATTTGACGACCTCCTCCATGAAGATCGCTCCTTCCCCCCGCCTCCCGACTTCGCAGCCAAAGCCAACATCAGCGATGCATCACTCTACGAAGCGGCCAACGAAGATTACCTCCAATACTGGACGGACCAGGCGGCAGAACTCGACTGGTTCGAACCCTGGGAAGAGACCCTCGAATGGACACCACCCCACTGCAAGTGGTTCGTCGGTGGCAAGCTCAACATCACACACAACTGCCTGGATCGCCATCTGGAAACCAAACCCGATGCCACCGCCATCCTCTTTGAAGGCGAGCCGGGCGACCAACGTAAACTCACCTACAGGGAACTCCATGCCGAAACCTGTAAATTCGCCAACGCCCTCAAGTCACTTGGCATCACCAAAGGCGATCGCATCGCCATCTACATGCCCATGGTCCCCGAAGCCGCCATCGCCATGCTCGCTTGTGCACGCATCGGCGCGATCCACAGCGTCGTCTTCGGAGGTTTCTCCGCAGATTCTCTTTCCGATCGCATCAATGACTCCGAATGCAAGGCCGTCATTACCGCGGACGGCGGATGGCGACGCGGCAAATTCCTCCCGCTCAAGGAAACCACCGACACTGCCGTCCAGGCCACGTCTTCCATCGAGCACGTCATCGTCTACCAACGTGATCCCTCCTTTGACTGCCCCATGACCTCTGGCCGCGACCACTGGTATCACGAACTCGTTGCCAACGCCTCAGAAGATTGCCCGCCCGAGGAAATGGACGCCGAAGACGTCCTGTTCATCCTCTATACCTCCGGCACGACCGGCAAACCCAAGGGTATCGTCCATACCACAGGCGGGTACTCCGTCACCACCTACTCCACCACCAAATACATCTTCGATCTCAAGGATGATGATATTTACTGGTGCACCGCAGATGTCGGATGGATCACCGGACACTCCTACATCGTCTACGGCCCGCTCCAGAACGGCGCGCAAATCCTCATGTACGAAGGCGCTCCCAACCACCCTGAAAACGACCGCTTCTGGGAAATCGTCGAAAAATACAAAGTCACCGTCTTCTATACCGCCCCCACCGCCATCCGGGCCTTCATGAAATGGGGCGATGACCTCCCCGCGAAACACGATCTCTCCTCCCTCCGACTCCTCGGCTCCGTCGGCGAACCCATCAACCCTGAAGCCTGGATGTGGTACAACCAACACATCGGCCAGAACAAATGCCCCATCGTCGATACCTGGTGGCAAACCGAAACCGGAGCCATCATGATCAGCGGCCTCCCGGGACACACCACCATGAAGCCCGGATTCGCAGGTCCCGCCCTGCCCGGTATCAAGGCCACCATCCTCGATGAAGATGCCAATGAAGTCACCTCTGGCTCGGGCCTCCTCGCCATCACACAACCCTGGCCCTCCATGCTCCGAACCCTTTGGGGCGATGACCAGCGCTACATCGATACCTACTTCTCCAAATGGAACCCTTCAATCTACTTCCCCGGCGACGGCGCCAAACGCGATGACGAGGGCAACTTCATGGTCCTTGGTCGCGTCGATGATGTCCTCAACGTTTCAGGCCATCGCATCGGAACCATGGAAGTTGAATCCGCCCTGGTCGACCATCCCGCCGTCGCCGAATCCGCCGTCGTCGGCAGGGCGCACGATCTCAAAGGCCAGGCCATCGTCGCATTCGTCACCGTCAAAGGCAACACCGAGATGTCCGACGATTTGAACAATGAACTCCGCGTCCACGTCGCCGACAAAATCGGAGCCATCGCCCGACCCGACCAGATCGTCTTCACCGCCGATCTTCCCAAAACACGCTCCGGCAAAATCATGCGACGCCTCCTGCGCGACATCGCCGAAGGCCGAGCCATAGGCGACACCACCACACTCGCCGATGCCTCCGTCGTCGCCTCCCTTCAGGCACAACACGCCGACTCCGAGGGTTAACGCTCCCGCCTTCCTCAAGCTGATCCAATCCCTATGAAACACATCATCACACTCCTCGCGATCGTTGGTTTACCTTTTATTGCACTTTCCGCGGAACGCACACCAACCCCACCGCTTCGCGTGCTGACCTACAACATCCACCACTCACGTGGAACGGATAACAAACTCAATCCCAAACGCATCGCCGAGGTCATCAAGAAAACCAAAGCCGACCTCGTCGCCCTGCAGGAAGTCGATGTTAATACCAAACGCTCCGGCATAACCAATCAACCCGAAATCCTCAGCAAACTCACCGGCTTCCACCACCGCTTCGCCAAGGCCATCGACTTTCAGGGTGGCCAATACGGCGTTGCCATCCTCTCGCGCTTCCCGATCACCCGATCCAGCGCCATCCCCCTACCCGCTTCGCCCGGCCACGAAAAACGAGCCATCCTCTTCATCACCATCAAACTCCCCGATCAATCTCAACTCACCTTCGCCTCCACCCACCTGGATCACACACGCGATCCCGCCAACCGCATCGCCCAAACCCAAACCATCATCAAAAACCTGCCGCCCAAAGTCCCCCTCATCCTCGCCGGTGATCTCAACGCCATACCCACATCTAAATCCGTCAAACTCATCACCAACCACCTCAAAAACGCCACCGCGAAAAAACCTCTTGCCACCTTTCCATCCTCCAAGCCCAATCGTCAGATCGATTACATCCTCTACCGCAATCTGCACCGATATAAGCCCGCCAAATCCATCGTCATCGATGAGAAAATCGCCTCCGACCATCGACCGCTCCTGACCATCTTCTCACCCATCACCCGATAATCATCACTGGTAACTTTCATTTTCTCCCCTCACATCTAACGTCCTGCCGATGTAAATACAACCTGTTTTTAACGTGATCTTTCGTTCGCATATTTGTAAAATACCCGTGCCCGCCAAGTCCGGCAAGGACCACTTCACACATGCGGCGCGACGTTTGCAGGAGAAACAATATGTACCGTTCGGCCACGCGCCGACCACCTTCGACAGCACGGGGAAGACAGGCCAGGAAAAAGCCTCTGCGCTATCCTCCAATCTCGCGAAACTACCGCCCAACACTTCTCCAAACACTTGAGCCCAGACTACTCCTCTCTTCATCACCCACCACCGTCGCCACCCCCATCATCTCCGAGTTCATGGCCGACAACGAATCCACCATCACCGATCAGGATGGCAATTTCTCCGACTGGATCGAACTCCACAACCCCACACCCTACACCATTAATCTCAACGGTTACTTCCTCACCGACAATCGATCCAACTCAACCAAATGGCGCATCCCTGCCGTGGTCCTTCCCCCCGGCGCTTATCGCCTCATATTTGCCTCCGGGAAAAACAGAACCAACCCCGCCGGCGAACTTCACACCAATTTCAAACTCTCCAACGATGGCGAATACCTCGCACTCGTCAAACCCGATGGCTTCTCTATCGCCCATAACTTCTTCCCGATCTACCCTCCACAGTTCAACGACACGTCCTACGGTGTGCCGGTCCAGACGACCGACATTCAACTCACCCAATCCAACCACCCCGCAACCCTTCTCGTCCCCACCGACAATTCACTCAACACAACATGGACCGGCGATCTCAGCAACGAACCGTTTGATGACTCCACCGAAGCCGGCTGGACCCCCGTCCAACTTCCCATCGGTTACGATACGGGCCTCGCTGCCTCACAACTCATCACCCCGCCCGAACACCTCCAGGCCTACTACCCCCTCGACGAAACCTCAGGCCAATCCATCACCGACTATTCCATCCACCAAAATCACGGTCAATCCAACATACCCCTCACCTCCATCCAGGATCCGCTGCGTGGTCCCGTCCTAAGTTTCGACGGCTCTTCCTACATCGACATCCCCACCCCCGTCACCGATTTCGGA
Organism: Phycisphaeraceae bacterium; assembly: GCA_028284925.1. GTDB lineage: Bacteria > Planctomycetota > Phycisphaerae > Phycisphaerales > Zrk34 > JANQQT01. Next base: position 16,964 of record JANQQT010000071.1, read on the forward strand.
TCGTCCGACTTCACCATTTCACTCTGGCTCAAGACAACCCAGACCCGTGTCGCCGTCCTCTCCAAATCCAACAACGATGCCACACCCGACCCGGCGGAAAAACAACTCTATATCGACGTCCTCGGGCAACCCGATTTCACCTCCAACCACAACGGTACGATCCACGGCTCCCCCATCATCAACGACAACCACTGGCGACACATCGCCATCACACACCATCACGAATCCGACACACAGGAAGTCTACATCGATGGTGTCCTGGCCGTCGATTCCTCCTCTTTCACACCCGATCCCGATCCCGAAAACACTACGCTCCGCATCGGATTCGATACCTCCACCGAAGCCGTCTCCAACTTCGTAGGTCAGCTTGACGACATCGCCATCTGGAACACGCCCTTACCGCCCGAAGACATCACCGCGCTCGCCGAAGGCGTCCCACCCTCCCAATCCCCACAATCTCAGGACACCATCAACACCGACATCCAACATCTCGCCCACGATGTTAATGCCTCCATCTACACCCGCATCCCTTTCAACATCCCTGATCCCTCCATCATTCAGCGACTCTCCCTCAACATCGCCTATGACGATGGCTACATCGCATACCTCAACGGCATCCCCGTTGTATTCGAAAACACACCCATTCAAACCTCATTTGATTCCGCGTCCAGGGAATCCCGCAACACATCCGATATCTTTACGCCTCAATCCATTGATATCTCCGCTTACATCCCATTCCTCCAGACCGGCACAAATTTTCTTGCATTCCATCTCCTTAATGCCTCTTCCGATGACCCGGATCTCCTCCTCGCCCCCCAACTCCTCGCACAAGGCCCGGAATTCGTCGACCTCCTTGATGAACAATACTTCGCCAATCCCACACCCTCTCAAATCAATATCCCGGGCGAGGGGCTCCCTGCAGATCCTGCCGAATTCTCTATAGACTCCCGGCAATTCACTACGCCCTTCACACTCACACTCACTCCGCCGGCGCCCAACGCTACCATACGCTACACGACCGATGGGTCCATCCCCACCGATTCCTCCCCACTCTACATCTCGCCTATCGGGATCAACCAAACCACGCAAATCAGAACACGCGTCTACCAACCCGGCCACTCACCCAGCCCAATCCTCTCTAATACCTACACCCGAATCGATTCCGATTCACTCCAGTTCTCCTCCAACCTCCCCATCGTGATCCTGGACAACTACGCCGGCGGCGATGTCCCCACCAATGCCTTCCAATCCACATTCCTTTCCATCATCGAACCCGACTCCGCAACCAGCCGAGCCACACTCGACGCCACCGCCCAAATCGCCTCACGTGCCGGCCTGAAAATACGCGGCTCCTCCACCGTCAACCAACCCAAACATTCCTTCGCACTCGAAGCATGGAACGAAACCGACGACGACACCGACATCACCCCGCTTGATCTCCCACCCGAATCCGACTGGATCCTCTACGCCCCCTACAGCTTCGATCGCGCCATGATCCGTAACACACTCATCTACGATCTCTCCAACCAGATAGGACGTTACGCTGTCAAGACCAAATTCGTCGAGGTCTTCGTCAACACCGATGGCGGCCCGGTCTCCACGGCTGACTATCAGGGCGTTTACGTCCTCATGGAGAAAATCAAACGCGATCCAAACCGTGTCGCTATTCAGGAACTTCAACCCAATCACAACGAATTGCCCCAGGTCTCCGGCGGATACATCTTCAAAATCGATCGACTGGACCCCGGCGACCTCGGATTCAACGCCGCCAACGAACTCTTCTCCTACGTAGAACCCAAAGAAGAAGACATCACCAACCAGCAAGCCGACTACCTCACGGATTACCTTGACGACTTTAACAATACACTCCAAAGCTCACTCTTCACCCATCCCACATTGGGCTATGAACGATACATTGATACCAATTCCTTCATCGATCACCACCTCATCAACGAACTCGCCAAAAACCCCGACGCCCTGAAATTCTCCACCTTCCTCTTCAAGGACCGAAACCGGAAACTCAACATGGGCCCCGTCTGGGATTTCGACCGCGCCATGGGGCCGCACGATGACCCTCGCGCATCCGACCCCATCGGCTGGTCACCCAATTTTTACTACGGCTGGTGGGAACGTCTCTTCCACGACCCCGACTTCAAACAAGCCTACATCGACCGCTGGCAATATCTCCGAAAAGACACCCTCTCCACCCAAAACATCCTCAACACCATCGATCTCCAGGCAGACCAGATTACCGAAGCCCAGGAAAGAAACTTCCAACGCTGGACCGATATCCCGCCCGATTTCGGCTCCTGGCAGGGTGAAATCGACCATCTCAAAAACTGGATCACTCAACGACTCCAATGGATCGACCTTCAGTTCCTCCCCCAACCCACTCTCTCATCACCGGATGCCAATCTCCTCCCCGGTTTCTCCGTCGAAATCGATGCCCCACTCGCCGGCGACATCTATTACACCACCAACAACACCGACCCCAGACTCCCCAACGGAGCCATTAACCCCAGTGCCATCGCCTACAACGGCGGAACCACCACCCTGGCGCTCATCCCCCGAAATGATCAATGGCGTTATCTGGACGACGGGTCAAATCAATCAACTGCGTGGAAAGAACCCGACTTCGACGACGCCCTCTGGGAAACAGGTTCGGCCGAATTTGGCTACGGCGATGGCGATGAAAACACCTCCATATCCTTCGGCCCTAATGCCGGCGCCAAACACATCACCACCTACTTCAGAAACACATTCACCGTTGACAACCCCGCCGAATTCGACTCCCTCTCCCTTCGCATCCTCCGTGATGACGGCTTCGTCCTCTACCTTAACGGTCAAAAACTTATCGCCGACAACATGCCCGCCGTCGGACTCAACTACCGCACCCGAGCGCTCACCAACATCGAAGGCGGCGGCGAATCCACTTTCATCGCTTTCCCCATTCAACCCCATCTCCTCCTCAACGGGGAGAACACCATCGCCGTCGAAGTCCACCAGTCAACACCCACCAGCAATGACCTCAGTTTTAACCTCGAACTCCTCGCTCACAAGAATACCATCGCCCCACCAATCAACTTCGATGAATCCACCGCCATCCAGGCCCGTGCCTACGATGGCCACAACTGGTCAAGCCTCGCACGACAAACCTACCAACTCGCAGATCTCGCCTCCGTCAAAATCAGCGAAATCAATTACAAGCCGATCGAACCCACACCTCAGGAACTGCTCACCGACCCCACACTCACCGCCACTGATTTCGAATTTATAGAACTCTTCAACCCCACACCCTCCTTCCTCGATATCACCAACCTCACCTTCACCCACGGCATTACCTTCAACTTCACCGACCTCCCCACCTCCTCCATCCTCGCCCCCGAAGAACGCATCGTTATCGTCAATAACCTCAGCGCATTCCAGTTACGTCACGACACCACCAACCTCCGCATCGTCGGTCAGTTCCAGGGAGACCTCAACGACTCTGGCGAACAACTCACACTCGCCGCCTCACCCGACATCCCACTCTTTTCAGTCAACTACAACCAATCCACCAACTGGCCCACCCGGGCAAAAGGCAACGGTTCATCCATCCAGCTCATCAACCACTTCCTCCAGGAAGACGACCCCGACAGCTGGCAAGCCTCCTCCGAATTCCACGGCTCACCCGGACAGCCCGATGCCGGACCACGCACGGATATCATCATCACCGAAGTACTTCCCAACGCAATCGAGCCCCAATCCAACGCCATCGAAATCTACAACAACACCGATGACCCCATCAACCTCTCCCATTACTTCCTGTCTAACTCCGTCGATAATTACACCCAATTCCAAATACCCCCCGACACCATCATTCAACCCGGTCAATACATTGCCTTCGACGAATCCCTACTCATCCCAGGCCCTCCCGGCGCATCCGAAAACCTCATCCTCGATGGCATACACGGCGACACCCTCTACCTCCTCCAGGCCGACACACTCAACAACCTCATCTCCTTCGTCGATCAACTCTCCTTCGGCCCCGCCGCCCCCAACGAATCCTTCGGTCGATGGCCCACACCCCAGAACCCACTCTATCCTCAACTCGCCCCCTCACTTGCCCAACCAAACTCCGGCCCACGCGTCGGCCCCATCATCATCTCCGAACTTAACTACAACCCGACACCTCCATCACCCGTCGAACTAGTCCTCGACCCCACCATCCAAACCCGCGACTTCCAATACATCGAAATCCACAACCCCACCGATGCCTCCATCGACCTCCTCAACTGGCGCATCGAAGGCGGCATCGATTTCCACTTCACCAATCAGACGATCCTCGATCCCGGGCAAACCATCGTCCTCACCTCCTTCGACCCAAGCCACTCCGAAAACGAGGCCAAAAAACTCACCTTCCTCAATCGATACCAACTCAACAACGCCGACAACATCCACGGCCCATTCAACGGCCTACTCAACACCGGCCCCCAACACCTCGAACTCCAACGTCCCCTCACCCCAACCAACGAAACCCCACCCTTCACACCCTACATCATCGAAGACCAACTCATCTACAGCGCCACCGCCCCCTGGCCCACCACGCCAAACGGCCAGGGTGACGCACTACATCGTGATGCCCCCAACCTCTTCGCCAACAACCCCCAGAACTGGACGCCGCACAACCCCACACCCACACAAACATCCTTCATCACCACCGCCGCCGTAGACACCCACCTTATTTTTCGTTCATCACCCTCCGAATCACCCCTTTCCTCAACTCTACCTCAGCACGATGCACCCGCCGACACCTTTTTCCAAAGAGAATCCGCACCCTTCTTCGCCGAAATCTGGGTCAAATCAAACAGCTTCCCCGCAGGCATCCAGAGAGGCTCCGTCAATCTCACCTTCAACCCCACCGACCTGAACGTCCCTGCCGTCGATCACGCCGAAATCTTCAACCAACCCGGCACAACATTTTCCATCATCGATCTCGTCAACGGCTCCATCACATTCGGAGGCTCCACACAACTCCAAAACCTTGGCGACAACGAATACATCCTCCTCGGCCGAGTCCTGCTAAGCGGCCAGAACAACATCGATCCAGTCGAACAATCCTTTGGCCCCAACCCATTCGCCATCCAACTCAACCCCGGCCCGATCAACTTCACACTCAACCGCGTCGCCCCCATCGTGCCACCCATCCTCCACCAACCCGAACCTGCCGAAATCCGCGCACTCATCTACGATTTTGACAACAACAACATCGTCAACTTTGCCGACCTCAGTTACGCCCTTGCCGCGCTCAACCAAACCCCCGGCGGATCAGAACCCCCCTACGCAACCTGGGCCGACTTCAATCAGAACGGCGCCGTCGATCAGGACGACATCGACCTCATCCTCTCCGCATTCGCCAAACCGTTCAACGACCCCACAATCATCATCCCCGATACGGCACTCACCGAATCCAACCTTTCCTCAACTCAATCATCCGATGAAGCGATCGATCTTCTCCAACAATCCAGCCCAATCTAAACAAAAATCACCACTCACAAATCCACGAACTACCAATTGCAACCTCCCCAAACGCCCGATCACTCAGGCGCCGTCGCAAACTGCTCCCCCACCGTACCTGTCGCCCCGTCCTGACGAGCCTTGCGTCCAATCTGATCATCCAGCAAAAGCAACGCACTCGGATCACCCGCCGCAATCTCCAGACGACCAATGATGTCCTCAACCTGACGCTCTTCCTCAACCTGCTCATCCAGGAACCATTGCAAGTGTGACATGGTGGCAAAATCATTCACATCCCGCGCCAACGCATATAATGCATTGATTGCGCGCGTATTTTCACGTTCCTGCTCCAACGAACGCTCAAAAACATCACTCACCGTCCCAAAGTCACTGGGTGGCTTTTCGATCGCGCTCAGCTCCACCGTACCGCCACGATCCATCACGTAACGAAACAAACGATGCGCATGCGCCTGCTCTTCCTCACTCTGATGCGCCATCCACGTCGCAAACCCATCCAGGTTAATCTGGTCAAAATGCGCCGACATCGCCAAATACGTAAACGAAGCCGCAAACTCAAGGTTAATCTGGTGATTCAGGGCCGCCTGCAATTTCGAATCCAACATCGAAAAAACCTCCACAATCCATCTATCTGACAAACCCCACATCCCGCTGACCACACAGTATAGCCGCCCCAAATCCTTCCAATAAACACGCTAACCTATTTATAAACCATCCGAATCTCACCCTGCCAACCTTCCGCAGGACGATGCTCCAGATAATACTCACACTCCGTCTTCATCCGCTGCGCCGGTCGATCCTCCGGATCCTCAGCCAGCACATTCCCAAAAAACTCCTCCGCCGCATCAAAGCGACCCGCCACAAACTGATCCAACCCACGCTCATACATTCGCGCCATACGCAACCGGTGACTGTCCAAGGTTCCGGATCCACCCATCAACTCATAGACCGTCACCGGTTCCGCCTTCCCCAAAATCTTCACCAAACCCAACCGACGCATCTCAAAACTACTCTTCACCAGCCGATGCGTATGCTCAGAAACAATCACACGTGTCCCGAACAACTTGTTCAATCCCTCCAACCGACTCGCAAGATTCACACCATCCCCCAGAATCGAATAATTAAACCGCTCATTCGATCCGAAATTCCCCACCATCACACGAGCCGTATGAACGCCAATTCGCGTGTCCAGCCTCGGCATCTCAGGCTTCGTTTCATGCAACAGATCCACCGCACGCTGAATCTCCATCGCAGCCGTACACGCCTCTTCCGCATGACGATCCACATTCTCCGGCGCGTTCCAGAACGCCATCACGCAATCACCAATGTACTTATCCACCGTCCCCTTGCGCTCCGCAATCGGACGACACACCGCCGAAAGATAATCACCCAACACATGCGCCACACGATCCGGACTCATCGATTCGCACGTCGGTGTAAAGTCCTTGATGTCCGAGAAAAAAATCGTCAATTCCCGAACCTCCCCGCCAAGCTTTGGCTCCACGTGCCAATCCAACATCCACCGAATCAGATCGCTCGGCACATACTTCTTCAACGCGTTCAAACCGATCTTCATGTCATCAAATGCCCGCTCCACCTCACGCAATTCACTGAAGGGCGATCCATCCGAACGATCCACATCCAACTGCATGTTCCTTATCATCTTCGCCTCTTCCACGATCCCGCCAAGCGAACGAGCAACCCATTGCCCCAAAAACCAGATCAATACGCCGCCCAGCACCATCGCCCCCACCACAATCCCAATCACTCCCCCCATCGCCCTCCACATCCCCTTCTCAAAAGACTCACGCACTCGCTCGCCGTCTCCTCCAGGCCCCGGTCCACCCACCGCCGATTCCATCGCATCAAAACCCACACCATAAATGTAAAACACCGCCCCCCCAACCATCACGCCGATCAACAACACAACCACCCCGATCAACGTCCACCTTAAACTCAACTTCCCTGCCATACAGCACGCCACATCAACCCAACAAAAATTCTTCCACCAGAACACCCGCCTTACAACATCAATAATTCAATCCAACACCCACGTCAACTTATCCTCCACGCGCGACGTTCTATATCGAACAAATCCCGCCTCAAAAAACAGGCGTCGCCCGAAACACATTCATGGCGACGCCCTGGTTCTCTTTTCAAATCAGCAAACCCATCACGCAACCCGCCGTCTCCTGCCCACCGCCCCGGCAACACCCACCAACATCAACCCCAACACGCCCGGCTCCGGTATCGCCGTCTCAATACGCTTCAATTTACTGATCAACAACGAACTGCGCGATTCACCCAGCGGCGCCAATTCCCGACTCCACTGAAAAGCCCACGCCAAATTCCCCGGACCGATCGGCCCCGCCACATCCGAAAGGTCATCCGCATCGCCATCCGTCAACTTCGCAAGCGTCCCATCAAACAAACTTACTTCAAAATGATCCGGCACAGGCGTCACAGGAGCCTCGCTGAATGCCACCACGCCATCATTCTGACGTGCCGTATTAAACAAATCCGGCGAGTCCACACGCGCCCAGTCATCACGCGCCGTACCCGCTAGATCAAAGTCAGAATACTGGAAAAAACTCACATCCAACGGCTCACGCGTCAGATTGTCAATGGAAATATCCTCATTGATATGCGAAAACCCCTCACCCGGATTCGAACCCGTCAGCACATAACCAATCGTCACCATGATTCGTTGGTCCGCGTATCGCATCACGACACGCTCCGGATTCGGATCGCCAAACCCGCCGTCCGAAACGACCATGTCAACCAAAGGCAACGCGTTCAAAGGCTGCTCAGGGCCATCCCCTACCCTGAAATAAAACCACTGCTTCTCCAGATGATCAACGCCGTCAACCACCCAGTCAGACATCCCCGCATCGCTCTCCGGGTCAATCACCACACTCGCGTTTTCATCCGTAAGCGTCACCGCCACACCCAACACGCTGGACCCTAAAGCCATCATCAGACACAAAACGCCGCCCGCCACCCAACGCTTCAAACCTACTCCCAACATGCTCATGCCGCATCCTTTCCTCTAACACGCTGTCCTTCCGTCCTCGTTCCATATAGCTCCACCGACGATCGGCCAAGCCGTGCGAGGACATACCCTTTCATCCCCAAACTGTCCAATCATCCTCAAAACCCTCCCCCCACAACACCCAACAGTCGGCTTATCGCCCCCTGTCCGTTCACGTCCGTATAACACACCTCAAATCCGCACTCACATCCCATATCCCCAACATTCACCCCTCATCCATCCACAAAAGACAACAAGGTCACCCTTCTCAGGCGACCTCGCAGTCTTGTCTCGTATCCAAGCTCCCGCTCGAATCATAATAATTATTGTTCTGATTCTCGCAGCAACTTAGCTGGCACTCTCACGCCGGCGACGAACCATCGCCAACGCGCCGAGGCCAATAAATGTGAGGGTTGCAGGCTCGGGAATAGGCGGCGTCTCTTCAAGATGCTTGTCCTTGCTAATCACAAAAGAGCCGCGCGCCGGTATCACCACATCCCACTGGAAACCCCACGCATAATCCGCAGGCTGATCCAGGGGCCCCGCCTGATCACTGAAGCTGTCAGCATCACCGTCTTCAAGCTTTCCAAGCAAACCCGGAGCGGTACCCACCTCAAAGTGATTCGGACGGGGAACAACGACCGTCTCGCTCAAACCGGATTGAAAAACCCCGTCACTCTGGCTTGCCGTATTACCATTCGTAATTTCAACAAGCTGATCAATCTCATTATCGTTCAGGTCAAAGTTCGAGTACTGGAAAAGATGAATTTCAAGCGGATCGTCCGTCGCGTTGTGAACCGAAATGATCTCAGCCACATCCGCCGTGCCGCTACCCGGATTACCGCCGGTCAAAATGTAATCAACCTCCAGCATGAAACGACCCTGCGAATCCATATAGCGGAGCAGGGCTCGCTCGTCACCCACATCAAGGTCGGCATCCGAAACCTTCGGAGAATCCAGATCTTCGACCAGAGTGTCAATCGACATCTCAGGACCGCTGGAACCAACACGATACCACAGCCATTGCTGACTCAAATGACCAACCCCATCAACCGTCCAGGATGACATCCCCGCAGAAGCACCGCTGTCAATCACAATACTACTGTTTCGATCGGTCAAAGTAACTTGTTTTCCATCTGCCGTTCCCACCAGGGCTCCGAACATCGCGAGCAGCGCAAACAAACTCACGCGCTTTGCTCCAATTCCCTTCACATGCGATTCCATGAGGTTTCCCTTTCGTTCCGCCACCAATACAACTCATACCAATGGCTGTGTCTTTTTCTCAAGAGACTTTTCACCAACGCTACAACAGCATCATGCACCGCTAAGGCTCAATTTTGCTCAAAACGCTAGTTTTCTTCCAGTTCTCTCGACGACAACAACAGAAGTTGCCGCTGTTTTTTTCCTGTTCCAGACCACAATGTACCCGATACGCCATCTTCCTGTAAAGACCTTTTTTAATATTTTTTTCAAAATCACCCCTCAATGCCCAAAAACCATCATCCACGTCCAAATTTTCGATCATTTCACCCCACAACACCGCTATCTTCACACCCGATAACTCCTCATCCACAACAAATCCCCAAAATCCCGGCCCAAACTCCACGATCCAATCCCTAATTCCTCTTCTCAACGTCCAAAAATACCCCTCCACAGGCTAAACTACCCCCGCCATGACCAGAAAAATCACCGCCGTCACCTCCTCACGCGCCGACTACAGCCACCTCCACTACCCACTTAAAGCACTCCAAAATCACCCCGATATCGACCTTCGGATCATCGCCTTCGCCGCACACCTCTCCCACGAGTTCGGCCACACTATCAACGAAATCACCGCCGATCAGCTCACCGTCCACCACCAGGTCGAAACACTCCTCTCGTCCGATTCCGACGCCGGCATGGCCAAATCCATCGGACTCGCAACCCTATCTCTCACCGATATCCTCGCGCAAAACCGCCCCGACATTCTACTGATCATCGCCGATCGCTACGAAATGCTCGCCCCCGCCTCCGTCGCACTAGCCCTCCGTATCCCCATCGCACACATCGAAGGAGGTGACATCTCCGAAGGCGCCATCGACAACGCCGTCCGAAATGCCCTCACCATGATGGCCCACATCCACCTCGCCCCAACGCAACACGCCGCCGATCGCATCAAACAAATGGGCGAAGAACCCTGGCGCATCCACAACATCGGCGCCCCCTCACTGGACTTCCTCACGCACAATCCACCTCTCTCAAAGTCAGAACTCGAAAAAAAACTTGAATTCAATCTTAACACGCCTCCCATCCTCATCGCCTACCACCCGGTCACCCTCCATACCAACACCACTGCCGAAGCAGATCACCTCTTCAACGCCCTCACCCAACTCAATCACCCACTCATCTTCTGCTTCCCGAACGCCGACGCCGGCTCCCGAAACCTCATCGCACGCGCCACCCTTTTCACCAACTCCCACACCTCCGCAAAACTCTACACCAACCTCGACACCCACACCTACCTCTCCCTCCTCCACCATGCCGCCCTCCTCCTCGGAAACTCCTCATCCGGCATCATGGAAACACCCTCCATCCCACTCCCCACCGTCAATATCGGTGATCGACAAAAAGGCAGAACCCGCGCCCCCAATATCATCGATACCCCCGCCGACACACAACAAATCCTCAACACCGTCAACAAAGCGCTCTCCCCCGAATTCCATAACGCCATCCAAGACATCACCAACCCCTACGGCAACGGAACCGCCTCACAAAAAATCACCGAGATCCTTACCTCCATCCAACTCGACGAAAAACTCTTACAAAAAAAATCCACCATCCCCTGATTCTCACCTCAAATACCCAATCCAACACTTCTCCCCAAATAACAAGGCCCCGAGCAATTCACTCGGGGCCTTGATCTAAATCCCAAAAACCAATCGACTCAACTCATTTTCCTCGACGCAGCGCCATCGCCGTCGCTCCTATCCCCAGCAATCCAAGCGTCGCCGGCTCAGGAATCGGATTCTCAGGAGCGGAAATGTGCGTAATCACCGCCGTAAAACGAGTATTGTCACTACCATCGTTATTGAAGAAACCCGAATCAACCGCAAAGTCAATCAAATCACCCTGCGCCACCTCAAGAAAGATCGAATAAGGCACGATCGTTCCATCTGTGAACTGAGCCAGAATCTCATAACCATTCACAAAGATCCGCCCAACCGTCCCGTCGCCGCCGGCACTGATATTCCCGACCTCACCCTGAATCTCGACAACTCCGTCAACCTCACTCACCCAGCGACGAATCGCAAAGTGATCATTCTGATTGTTCTCGCCATTCGGATGCATCGTCTCCGCCTGAATATTCGTCCACGGAGCACCCGACGGAGCAATACCCAATCCGGCGCCACGCGGCGTATTCATCTCCTGAAAATCATTAAACGGATCATAAACCCCGTCATTATCCGCCGCTGTACGATCACCCGTTCGATCCCAATAACCATAGAACCAGTTATCCTGTCCCTGCACCTGGCTGTGTTCCGCTACCGAATCGGCAACAACCGTCTTGTTGATCTGATCAGAAATCGTCGCACGGAAATTCGTACTGTCAGCGCCATCATTGATCGCGGTAAGCGATCCCGGCGTTCCGTCAAACGCGCCCGCCCCGTCCGGGTCAATCGCAAAATCAACAATCGATCCCACACTCAAATTAACATTGACACTCACATCCACCGAGTTGCCATTGGTAAATGAACTCCAGACCTCGACACCATCCACAAAAACGCGACCAATCGTTCCTGTACCCGCGCCGCCCTTGCTTAAAAGGCCGCCAATCTCCACCGGACCCGATACATCACTCGTCCAGCGACGCATCGCCCAGTGAACCTCAGGATCACCCTGAGCATTCGCCGCAGGATGGCCACCCGCAGACGAAATCTCCGTCCAGGGTCCGTGCGAGACCGGCGCGCCATTACTCAACAAATCCCATTTCGTCCCATTCCAGTGATTCGGCGACGTCTTCCACCCGCCAATCGCCGGATCAGCCGATACCACGCCGGATCCATCATTCAGGTACGGAATGAAATCGCCCGTGTCATAAGTACCATTGCTGTTGTTCACATCATCGGCCAAATCGTAATAACCATAACTCCAGCCGTTCTCACCCTGCGTCCCCGATGCAGACCAGTCCGCCACCGAATCCGCATGGGTCGCCGCACCCGGAATCACCGGATTCAAGTTCGGAGCAACCGGGGTAAACGCCGAACTTATCGTAAGATTATTCCTTACATACATACGATTCCGACTACCATCCGACGAATCGGCGCCATTAGGCGTCAATGCAATATCAAACGTATCACCTGCTTGAACGCCCGAAAATACCGCCCCACCATAAACGCCGCCGCCATCCCGACCGCCTATCAATTGACTCGCAATCTCCTGCGTAATGCCTGTAGCCGAAGGCGTGTAAAATATCTTGGATTCCGTACCGTTACCCCCGCCAAGATTCTGAGCAGCCGCCTGCCACGCAACGCCAAAATTACCGTTACCCACGTCACCCGGCTGAACCGTATAACGTCGTATCGTCCAGTGCTCTTCATTCGGCGCACTGTTCGTCCCATTGGGATGCGTGTCCTGCTGAGCCACAAACGTCCAGGGCGCGCCATTCGGAGCGACACGCCAGTTCGGACGCCACATCGTCGCCGTGTCAAACGGAATCATGTCCACCGAATCATAAACACCCGGACGCGGTGTAAATAAATCCGTCGGGTCAGCCGTCAGATTGAAATAACCATACGTCCAGTCATTATGACCCTGGTTCGCGGCGCCCCCGTTATCCCAATCCAAAGCTGAATTTCCAATCACCTGACCCTGCGCCGATGTCGCCGCCATCAACACAACGCCTGCACAAAGACTCCTAAGGATTCGCAACATGCTCACTCTCCGATTACGGTTCATATGCGACATAAGACCATCTTCCATTTCAATAAGTTGACAAGATTTCGACCAATCATCTCCGCTCTAGAACAACAAATAAGAGCTGATCATCCATGCCTTCCCACACGAACCTGACACACATACAGGCCGCGAAACAATCGAACTTTCTCCAACGAACAACACAATTGTAACAAAATTATGACAAACCTGTCAACTCATAATTCACCCCCACGACCCCACAAAATCACTTCTCAACGCCTGAAAACGAGGATATCTCCTCTAGTTCAAAAAAAAATCCAAATCACCCCTACACTTTTTCCCTTATGCCGCTTACTTCTTCCCAACCTTCCGAAGACTCGCCAGATACGCAATCAAATCCCGCAATTCCTTCCGCTTCAAAACCGCCCCCATAGGCGGCATCGCAGAAACCTTCACACTCTGCCTCCCCTTGATATCCCCAACCTTCACCCGCACCGCTGCCCCCGCGGCCGGAACAATCTCCACGACACCACCACCTTCCTTCAACAAAGTCCCCCCAACCGTCCTGCCATCCTTCAACGTCAACACCACCATCTCATAACCCTCCGCAATCTTCGCATTCGGATGCACCACGCTCTCCAACAACACATCCCG
>JANQQT010000077.1 GCA_028284925.1 Phycisphaeraceae bacterium
TCTTGATCGAAGGCTGGCGTCATCATTACAACACGGTTCGACCGCATAGCTCATTAGGCTATCGACCGCCGGCTCCAGAGGCCATCGTGATTCCAGTTCAGCCCTGCTCCGCTACGCTCCGCAGGCCTGAACTGGACAGAAACCATAACCACCAACTAACATAAAGGGTCGTACTGAAACTGGGGAAAGGTCAGGTACGAATGAGTTGAAGGGGAATGATGGGGATGACATTTTGATTACGGGATCAGTGACGTTTGGTGGGGAACATTGGAGGAAGAGATTGAGGCGTTGTGGATCATTATGGCAGAGTGGCAGTCGACGATGCATAATTACAACATGCGTGTGACGAATATTGGTAACGGAGTCGGGGTTGGGGGTGCGTGGTTCCTACAGGGCTGCGTGACGGTTATCAATGACCTGGACTTGGATGAGTTGACGGGTGGTTTGGGTGAGGATTGGTTCTTCAGGAGGACGATTGGGGATGTGATTACGGATGTGGCGATTGGGGAGGTGGTGGACCTGCTGTGAGTTTTGACTGGCGCGTAATTATTTGCTTGGTTCCTTGAGTGTGATGCCATCGGGCCAGTTTGCGCCTTCGGTGATCCAGCGTTTGATGAGATCTATCTGGTTTTTGGGTAGGGGGCCTTTTTTCTTTTTGGGCGGCATGAGTTCGAGATCCGAGTCTTCGTCATCGGGGTCGACGATCAAGCCGAGGTAGAGGGTGCTTTTTTCGGGGTTGCCGGGCGTGATGATTTTGAAGGTCTCGTCGAGGGTTTCGCTAAGGGTGAAGGCGTTGGCTTTGGTATGGAGCCTGATGTCGCCTTTCTTTTTGGATGGGCCGTGGCATTCGACGCAGCGTGCTTCGAGGATAGGTTGGATGTGTTTGACGAAGTCGACTTTCTCGTCTTTGGATGGCGGGGGTGTTACCTTGGTTGGTTTTTTGGGTTGATCGTGTTCGTCGTGATAGGTGTATTCCATGCCGAGGAGTCGGAAGATGGCTCTTTCGAGGTCGTCGCCATAGGTGAGGTTGCCGCCCCAGTGTCCGACGAGGCCGACTGATGCGGCGGTGAGGAGTGTGCCGAGTTGCCAGGTTTTATTGAATGATTTGTATCCGGATTTGGCGGATTTGAGTGCGAAGAAGGCGAAGAGTGTCGCGCAGACGGCGACAAAGACACCGCCCCAGCGATGGTAGAAGATGGTTTCGTTGGATTGGTCGAAGATGCCTTTGGTATACCCCGAGATTGAGGCAAATTCCCAGCCGGCGATGCATGCGGCGATGGCTCCGGCGGCGGCGATGACGACACAATAAAGGGCGACGTCAAGTGAAAGTTTGGGAAATGGTTTTCGGAGTACGATGATTCCGGCGGCGACGAAGAGGAGAGCGATGGGGAAGTGGACGAGGATGGGGTGGGAGCGGCCGTTCAGTTCCCATAGCGTTTCGAGGAAGCCGGGTTCGCGTTCTTCGGTTGGTGTGGCGGTATCGGCGGAGGTTGTAGATTTATCAGCAGCTTCTGGGGGGGCGGAGGCGGAGTATCCGAGTGCGGTGGGGGTTGTTGAGAGTATTGGGAAGAGGATGAGGATACCAACAATGCAGAGGGGGATTTTATTCATATATGGCCTCATCGGGAAAAGGCGCGGTTCTGTTGAAATTGATACCATGTGCGTATCAATCTGGCAGTCCGCGTGTTTGGCTTGGGGAATTGTAGGTTATTCGAGTGTGTGTCCGCCGTTTACGGAGAGTTTTTGTCCTGTGATGAAGTTGGCTTCGTCGGAGGCGAGGAAGGTGACGGCTGCACCGATGTCGGATGGGACGCCCATGCGTTTCATTGGTACCTGTTGGGTGTAGTCATCTTTCATTTGCTGGGGGTCATCGGCGTGGCGTTCGGTGGGAATCCAACCGGGTGCGATGAGGTTGACGGTGATTTGGTGTGATGCGAGTTCGTTGGCCCATGAGCGTGTGAGGCCGAGTTGTGCGCCCTTTGCTGAGACGTAGTTGGAGAATTCGGGTACGCCGCATTCGAAGACTTCGGAACCGATGTTGATGATGCGACCGTAGCGACGTTCCTTCATGTGTGGGACGACCTGTTGTGCGAGGAGAAGGGGGCTTTTAATGAAGAAATTGATCTGGTTCATCATGTCCTGCCAGGTGAGGTCTTCGATTTTGATGAATGGTTGGGGGCCTGTGGCATTGGGGACGAGGATGTCGATAAGTCCGAGTTGTTCGTGGACTTCTTTGACGAGTTGTTTTACCTCGTTCTCATCGATGACATCGGCTTTTAATGCGATGGCTTCCCCTCCCGTGGCGGTGATTGCGGCGACGACTTTCGCAGCGAGGTCGGGAGAGCCGTAGTAGTTGACGGCGACTTTGGCGCCGGCTTTGCCGAGTGATTCGGCCATAGCTCTTCCGAGTCCGCGTGATGCTCCGGTGACGAGTGCCACCTTACCAGTGAGGTCATGTGTCATTCTGAATTCCTAAAAGTGAATTTGCAGCCTTATTTACGGTTGGGGCGTTTGGCTGAATTATATCTCTGGTAAGGGGAGAAAATCGCAGATTCTTTAAGTCGTCAGGGGGAAAGATGTAATTTCCTGACGGCCATGTGGCAGTCGACGCAATTCATGGTCATCTGGAAGTAGTGCAGAGTTGCACCATCGACGTCTGCGGTTTTTGCATCGGCGACGAGCGCGGAGGCGGCGCGTTTGAAACCCTCGCTGTATCGGAGGTAGTCCGGGTGGTTTATGACGAGCCATTGGGCCATGTTGGTGAGTTTGACGATTTGTTTGGCACTGGACTTCATCGCGTCGAAATCTTCGGTGGCCATGGCGTGGAGAATTACCTGGGCATGGGCGAGTTTCTGGTGCATGATTTGGCGAGAGTTTTTAATGGGCTTGAGGTTTAAAGGTGGGTTGGGTTTGGATTTGGCCGTGGAAGGAGGGTGGCTCTTATCAGAAGGTGCTTTTGTATCAGGTTTTTCGGTGGAACATGCGTTTAAGAGAAAGGTGATGGAAAGGAGGACTGTTGTTGAGGAAGTGGTCGGCATGGTTGTCTCCTGGCAGTTGAAATTGAGGTTGGATTGATGATCAGAGAGGAAACGGTGTGGAGACGCCGGGGGGTTCACATTGGCTTGGCATCGGTGTTAAGTTAAGACCAAAGCGTTCGGGAAGTGAATTTGGTGGAATCCCCTACGGTCTTAACGGGGATATCCAAGTGAGCGAGATGACGGCAATGTGTAGGATTTGAGTACTTGAGTCGCGAGGTGTTTTCAGAAAGGAGTAATGTTATGAAAGGCGTAAGGCGTATCTCAGTATTGGGATTGATGGTGAGTTTGACGGTAATTCTGGTATGGGGTTCAAGGTGGCTAGATGCTAAGGAGAAAAAGAAGGTGAATGTCGTGATGAAGAAGAAGCTGAAGTATGCGCAGGCGGCGTTGAAGGCGGTGGCGCGTCAGGATTTTGGTGAGATCAGCGGGGCGGCGGCATCGTTGACGGCGTTGAGCCATCAGGGGGACTGGCAGGTTGTGAAGCATGAACAGTATTTGACGTATTCAAATGATTTTCGTCGAGCGGTGGCTGCGATGTCTACGGCGGCGAAGTCCAAGAATATTGATGGGGCAGCATTGGGGTATGTGCAGATGACGCTTTCGTGTGTGAACTGTCATAAGTGGATACGGGAGGTGAGGAAGACGGAGTAAGAGTAGAATTGACAGAAGGGGTAAGTGTCAGCAAGCTGATTCTGTATAATTGCGTATCGCAAATCGACATACGGTTTGCCTGAAATTGGAGCGCGAATATGCGGATCAGTCGTTTGTTGATGGTGTTGTGCGTGTTGGTGATGACGGGTGGGGAGGCGATGGGGGCGAAGCGGAATGTGGTGTTATTTGTGACGGATGATCAGTCACCCGATATGGGGTGTTATGGCAATAAGGATATAAAGACACCGGTGATGGATTCGCTGGCGGCGGATGGTGTGAGGTTTACTCATGCGTTTTGTACGACGGCGAGTTGTTCGGCGAGTCGGTCGGTGATTTTGACGGGCTTGCATAACCATGCGAATGGGCATTACGGGCATCAGCATTCGTATCACAAGTTTGCGAGTTATGAGAATGTGAAGTCGTTGCCGGTGATGTTGGGCAAGTTGGGGTATCGGACGGGGCGTGTGGGGAAGTATCATGTGGCGCCGGCGGAAGTTTATAAGTTTGATACTGTGATTCGGGGGAGTTCGCGTCATCCGGTGCAGATGGCGAATAACAGTAAGAGGTTTATTGAGGCGGATGATGATAAGCCTTTCTTTTTGTATTTTTGTACCTCTGATCCGCATCGAGGGGGTGGAGTGGCTGGAGAGTTGCCGCATAAGCCGGATCGATTTGGGAATTTGCCGAACAAGAAGAGTCGGGCGGGGATCAAGCCGATTTTTTACGATCCGGCTAAGCTGAAGACGCCGCCATATTTGCCGAATACGGATGAGTGTCGGGCGGAGATGGCGCAGTATTATCAATCGGTTTCGAGGATTGATCAGGGGTTGGGGCGATTGATCGAGGTGTTGAAGGAGGCGGGGAAGTGGGATGACACTTTGATCATTTATATCTCGGATCATGGTATTGCGATGCCGGGGGCGAAGACGACTGTTTATGAGCCGGGGTTACGGGCACCGTTATTGGTGAGGAATCCTTATCAGAAGAAGCGTGGGCTGGTGAGTCACTCGATGATCAGTTGGGTGGATTTGACGCCGACGATTTTGGATTTTGCGGGCGGGATTGATTCGAAAACGGGTGGGGCGAAGGCCTCGGTTGCGACGCGGAAGGCGGGGCGAAGGAGTGGGGGTAAGGGGAGACCTTATCTGTTTCATGGGCGGTCTTTTTTGGGGATACTGGATGAGAAGGAGGCGAAGGGTTGGGATGTGATTTACGCATCGCATACGTTTCATGAGATTACGATGTATTACCCGATGCGCGTGATTCGTGATAAGGAGTATAAGTTGATCTGGAATATCGCGCACCCGTTGCCTTATCCGTTTGCGAGTGATTTGTGGGTTGCGCCGACGTGGCAAGCTCAGTATAAGAAGGGGATGAGCGCGATGTACGGGCCGCGGACGGTGGGAGAGTATATTCATCGACCGCAGTTTGAGCTGTTTGATATGAAGAATGATCCGTGGGAGTCGAAGAATCTGGCGGGTGATGCGAAGTACAAGGAGGTGCTTGAGAAGATGAAGGCGCGGCTGAAGACCTTTCAGAAGAAGACGAATGATCCATGGATTATGAAATGGAATTATGAGTGAGTGGCGGGCGCATGGCGGTGGGTAAGTGAAATTTTTGTAGATAAGGATTTGTTTGTATGGGACGCGTAATTGTAATGACGGGTGCGACGCGGGGGCTAGGCCGCGCAATGGTGGATCGTTTTGTGGAGGAGGGGCATACGGTGATTGGATGTGGGCGGTCGAAGGAGGGGGTGCGAGAATTGGGGGAGGCGTATGGTGATCCGCATATGTTTGAAGTGGTGGATGTGACGCGGGATGAGGAGGTTGGGGAATGGGCGAAGCGTGTTTTGGGGATTTACGGGCCGCCTGAGTTGCTGATTAATAATGCGGGGTTGATTAACGGGAATGCGCCGCTGTGGGAGATTGGCGATGAGGAATTTACGCGTGTGGTGGATGTGAATTTGCGAGGGCCAGCGAATGCTATCAGGCATTTTTGTCCTGCGATGATTGCGCGGAATCGCGGGATGATTGTGAATTTTTCATCGACTTGGGGGAGATCGACGTCGCCTGAGGTGGCACCTTATTGTGCGACGAAGTTTGCGGTGGAGGGGTTGACGCGTTCGTTTTCGCAGGAGTTACCGAGTGGGATGGGTGTGGTAGCGTTAAATCCGGGTGTGATTAATACGGATATGTTGCAGTCGTGTTTTGGAGAGGGGGCGGATGCTTATCCGGATGCGGAACAGTGGTCTTATTTAGCTGTCCCTTTTATATTGAGTTTGAAGGCATCGGATAACGGACGTTCGGTGAACGCGACATAGGGTGTGGCAGGCTAACGATTGATTTGATAGGAGAGGATTACTTGGCGCCGGCTTTTGCCTTCATTTCTGAGTCGAGATAGAGAATTCTCGTGCAGGTGCTGCATCGAATGAGGGTGTCGGTAGTGAATAGTCTGTTGACGAGTTCGGGTGGGATCTGGATGTAGCAGCCATCGCAGATGTATTCCATGCGACGGGGGTCTTCCTGGACGACTTTGGCCATAGGTTCGCCGTCGGCTGTTTCGATGAGTTTTTCGAAGATGGCGAGGGCATCGACGGGAACTTGTTCGGCGGCGCGGGCGCGTTTTTCGGTGACCTGAGCGAGCTGGTCGGCGACTTCGGCTTCGCGTTGGGCGAGTTCCTTGTCGGCGATTTCCTTGATGCGATTTTGCTCGGCAAGCTTTTCTTCGAGCTCCTCAAGTTCATTTTTGAGGCCATCGATGATGTCAAATTGCTTGATGGCTTCCTCTTCGAGTTTGCTTTTGTCGGCTTTTAGGGTGTTGACCTCGACGAGGAAGGCGGAATATTCCTTGTTGGTTTTGGCGGAGTTCATCTGTTCACGAAGGTGGGTGACGCGTTCTTCGACAGCGTTGGCTTCGTTTTCGAGATTGGCTTCATGGGCTTGGGTGTGCTTCATTTTGTCGGTGGTTTCGTCGATCTGAGCCTGAAGGGCATCGATCTTAGCCTGCTGTCCGCGGACGTGTGCCTTGGCACCAGAGAGTCTACCTTCCAGTCCCTGGAACTGCTGATCGATAATAAATAACTCGTGTAATGCCTCATGCAGACTCATTCGCGTGAACTCCAAAGGTGGATATAAGCCTATATTGTAGTAGTGCTGTATGGGTATCGCCAGTGAGGGCGGGGGAGAGTTGTGGGAGAGGGTGGGCGCGCTGGTGTGCCACTGAGTTGTGTTGGTGGTGTGGTGGTGATTATGATGGAGAGATGAGCGAAGCATTGGATCGATATGATCGAGACAAGAGTTATGCCTGGAATTGTGAGCATGCGCCGGAGGTAGTAGGGGTGGATGTGCCTTCTTATCCGGGGCCGATGGGCGGATGGCGTTTTTTGGGGATGGAGGTTGGATCACCATTGGGCATACCGGCGGGGCCATTGTTGAATGGTAAGTGGGTGTTGTACTATGCATCTCTAGGGTGGGATGTGCTTACGTATAAGACGGTGCGGAGGAAAGAGCGGGCGTGTTATGGGATGCCTAATTTGTGTCCGGTGAGGTGCGTGCCGTTGACTGGAGGTGAAGAGCGGTTGGAGGCGTCGGAGGAGATGAAAGGCAGTTGGGCGGTAAGTTATGGGATGCCATCGGCGGCGCCTGAGGTTTGGCGGAAGGATGTTGAAGAGACGAAGGAGAGGCTTGGGGAAGGGAAGGTGTTGAGTGTGTCGGTTGTGGGGACGATGGAGGATGGGTGGGGGCTGGAGGAGTTGGGAGCGGATTATGCGTGGTGCGGGAAGATGGCGAAGGAGAGTGGGGCGGATTGTGTGGAGGCGAATTTTTCGTGTCCGAATGTTTCGACTTGTGACGGACAGTTGTATGAGAAGGCGGAGGATGCTGGAATGGTGGCGAAGATGATTCGGGAGGCGATCGGGGCGACGCCATTGATCCTGAAGATTGGGCATGTGGACGAGGTGAAGGAGGTGGGGCGACTATTGGATGCGGTTGGGGAGATTGTGGATGGGCTTGCGATGACGAATAGTGTGGCGGCGATGGTGGTGGATGGGAAGGGGAATTTTTATTTTAATGGGGAGCGGCGGGGGATATGTGGGGCGGGTACGCGGGAAGCGTCTCTCAGGCAGACGCGAATGTTTGCGAAGTTGATTGGGGAGAGAGGGCTTGATGTGAATGTAATTGGTGTGGGCGGGTGCGAGACGGCGGACCATGTGGAGGCGTATCTGGAGGCGGGCGCGGAGAGTGTGCACATGGCGACGCGGGCGATGACGCATCCGGGGGCGGCGATGGAGATCAGACGGGAGGTTAGTAAGAGAATGTAAGGAGGCGGGAAATAGATGGACAATAGGTTGGTGAAACGATAAATTGGATCGATGATTAAAGACGTTGAAGAGTGTAGAAGGTTGACGATGCGGTTGTTAGGTGTATTCATTTCATTGACGGCGGCAGGGATTTCATTTGGCGCTGATGGTGGCGTTGGGCCTGTGGTGTTGGGATTGGAGGGTAAGCATCCATTGGGGTTGAAAGAGCAGGGGCGGTTGTTGTTGGGTGAATTGAATTGTGTGGCATGTCATTCCCCCGCTCCCGGAAGTGGAATTGGATCAGCCAGCAAGGGTGGGGTTGGTGATTTTGTGATGAAGCGAACGGGGCCGAGTTTGATGGATGTGGGGGGGAGAGTTTCGGCGGAGTATATGATGCGGTTTATTGCGTCGCCGGGGAAGGTTGATGTGGGGACAGCGATGCCGGATGTGTTGGCGGGTGAGAGTGCGGCAAAGCGGGCGGAGATTGCGGAGGCGATCACGCATTATCTGGTTTCGCAGTCGGCGAGTCGGTTTGGGGCGGATGATGGTGCTGTGAAGAAGGGGGAGGGTGGGAAGGAAT
>JANQQT010000079.1 GCA_028284925.1 Phycisphaeraceae bacterium
CTTGTGCAACCGCTTAAACTTCCATCCCCCCTTCACAAAATCACCCGCCAGCCAGTCCAGCAATTTCGGATGCGTCGGCCGAGCCCCCTTCACACCAAACTGGTTCGACGTCGCAACAATCCCCCTCCCAAAATGATACTGCCACACGCGATTCACAATCGACCGCGTCGTCAGCGCGTTCCTGTCATCCGCAATCCACCTCGCCAATCCCAATCGCCTACCCTCAACGCCCTCCGTCAACCGAAACGGATCACCACCCTTCATACCAATCCCCGTCGCCAGCCCTGGCCCGCTCAACACACCAGGCGTCACCACCTCCCCCTTCGCCTCCAACGCCCCACCCGAATAAATAACGGTCGTCGGTTTCCACCCCTTGGCCAACTTCCGGGGGTTATTAGGTTGCCGCAACCTCCTCGCGTTGTACCAATACCCCGGCCCATTAAAAACACCCTGCGCCAAAGGCTGATACCGCTCCAACCGCCGCCGCCAAATCCACGCATCCTGCTCACGAACCTTCAACGTCCCCTCATCTACATGATCCAACCCCACATGACGCGGAGGCTTCTGATCATCCGGCAAACCCTTCCGCGCCTGCAATGTCAAATACTTCTTACCCTTCTTCTTATACCACGCCCGCGCCGCCGACTCACGCTTCTCAACCAGCCGCTTACGATCCTTATCCGCATATCCCAACAACGCCTGCACATGCGCCCTCCCCTCCTTAAACCCCTTCCGATTCTCCTCCTTCAAAAAAGCCGCCCTCATCTCCGCAGGCTGCGTCGCCGCAAACGTCGCATACATCCGGTAATAATCACGCGTCGGTATCGGATCAAACTTATGGTCATGACACTTCGCACAACGCATCGCCGTCGACAAAAACGTCTGACCCACACTATGCACCACATCATCCAGAAAGATCTGCCTGGACACCGGCACAGGAACCATCGCCGTCCCCCACGGCCCCATCCGCAAAAACCCAACCGCCACCATCATCTCCGAATCACCCTTCTTCAATTCATCCCCCGCAATCTGCTCCACAATAAAATCCTTATAAGACTTATCCTTATTAAAAGACCGAATCACATAATCCCGATACCGCCACGCGTTCGACCGCTCATAATCATTCGAAAACCCACCCGTATCCGCATACCGCACCACATCCAGCCAATGCTGCCCCCATCGCTCCCCATAATGCTTACTCGCCAGCAACCGATCCACCACCTTCTCCCACGCCCCATCACTCTGATCCTCTAGGAACGCCTTCACCTCACCAGGCGTCGGCGCCAGCCCCGTCAAATCCAGACTCGCCCTCCGAATCAACGTCAACTTGTCCGCCCGCCCCCCCGCTTTCAACCCCGCCTCCCTCAACCGCGCCTCAACAAATGCATCAATCGGATGAACCTTCCCACCCCCAACCCTCGGCACATCCGCCTTCCCCACCATCCGATACGCCCACAAATCCTCCTCCTTATACCGCCGATACGTCCACTCATCCCCCAATCCCCCGCTCGTCTTCACCAGCACCCCATCCTCATTCTTCACCTCACCGCGCGACGCCGCCAATATCGCCTCCCGCCGCTTCACACCAACCCAAACCGCCCCTCCCTCAATCCACTTCTTCAACTCCCCAATCTGCTTCTCACTAAGACGATCATTCTCCTTCGGCGGCATCTCCAGATCCTCATCCTCCCATTTCACCGCCGTAAAGATCCGACTCTTCCCCGCATCCCCCACCACCATCCCTGCCTCACCCGACTCACCACCCTTCAAAATCCCCTCCCGCGTCCGCATATCAAACTTGCCCTTCAGCTTCCCCTGCCCCTCCCCATGACAACTCAAACACTTCGCCTTGAACATCGGATAAACCTTCAACGCAAACAACTTCTCATGCGCCCCAAACCCCTCCGCCTTCTTCACTCCCTTTTTCACCACCTCACCCTGCTCACCACCCGCAACCGCCCCCTCAAACGCACTCACCCCACAAACCAACCCCACACACAACAACCCAACCAGTCCTGTCAACCGAAATCCACTCATACGATATTGTCCTCAATCGCCTTCACCATCCCCTCCAGATCACCACCGTCATACGCATCCACAATCACACGATGCTCCTCATAAATCTGCATATGATCCGCCAGACGCGTATACACAAACCGCATCCCCGCACACATCTGCTTCCAGATCCCCAGCAAACCGTCCACCCGAGTCGATTCCAATATCGCCTGATGCGCCCTCACATCCGCCTCCACAATCCCACCCACATCACCCAGCTCACACGCCAAACGCAACTGACCCAACGCCTCACCCCAAACCTGACGATCCTCATCCGTAAACTGATCCCAACCCTCACGTATCGCATACACCTCCAACTCCCGACGCAACCGCACAATCAACCCCCTCGTCCCATCACTCGGCGGCTCCCCAACCCGCACACCACTATTCGCCCGATACACCAGCAACCCCTCATTCGACAACTGCAACAACGCATCACGCACAGGCCCCCGACTCACACCAAACTGCTCCGCCAATTCCACCTCCCTTAACGCCACCCCAGGCTCATACTCCCCCGCCATCACCCGCGCACGCAATCGCTCCACCACCTGCTCCCGAACCGTCTTAAATCCATTACTACCCTTCAACGCACGACCTCCATTCTTCATCACCCAACCATCCAGTCACCAAACACAACACACCCCGCCACACCGCCACACCGCCACACCGCACATACCTCTCCATATACCCCCAAACCAGCAACCACAATCCCAATCCACACCATACAATATCAACTCATCCAATATTGTCAACAATCTACAATAAAACATCGATAAAAGCCAAAAATCGAGCATCCAAAAAACCACGCGAAGAAGCAACCTCGCACAACTCAACGCCACCCCAGGAACTGACTCCCAAATCTCACCCCTCTTCCCCCTACTCCATCCCCCTCACCGCCCGCCTCCAAACCTTCCTGACAATCTTCACATCCACCCAGATACTCACAAGCAATCCCAAAAAACCCATCAACCAGATCGTCCGCCACTCAAAATTCACCACATCCAACGCGTCAGATTCCGACACAATCGACTGACCCACCACGACACTCAACCCAACAATCACCACATTCAGCAACAACAAACCAAAACCCAAAGCATCCCCCACCGCCAACGGCATCCCGGTCAGCCTCCCCTCCGACCGC
>JANQQT010000089.1 GCA_028284925.1 Phycisphaeraceae bacterium
TCGGTCGCGGGTACGCCTCCTCCCACGGTGACCCAACCGTTTGCGAAGTGGGCGTTTCCGTTGCCCCATTTGCCGATGAGCCAGTTGACACCAGGATCACGTGACTGGAGCGTACGTCCGTGCGCGGGGCCGGAGTATTGGTCCACGATAAAGATGGAGTAGGGACGGTTGACGACGAGTGTATCCGCGACGGCGAGCCCATCATCGATGTTGTCGAATCGAACGCCCGGGAGGCCGTTGACGGCGCCGGCGGTGAGGATGGGTTGTCCGGGAACGCTTGGCGCGGTAGCGTGGTTGTTGTTGCCGGATTTGTCGAGCCATGTTTCGACGGCAGAGCCATTGAGAATGAATGCCGCGGGGTCATCGGCGTCGAGCCAGAGTTTGAGGCTGGCGTCGATGAGGGGTTGGGCATTGGCGGAGGCTGCGCACATTGCGATGACGCAGGCGGCAAGGACTTTGATTGACTTGTGAGTGATCATCAAGATTCTCCAAAGTAAGCGTCAGTAGAGCTTACGGGTGGAACGTGACCCGAAGGCGAAGTTTTGCTTTGGCGCAGAATGCGCGATTAAAAGTTTATCATAATTGAATTTGACGGGAAATACAAGGGCAAATCGAGTTGTCTGAGGAGATTCCGGGCTTTTGGCGTGTTATCGGCGCAAGAAAAGGAGCGGGCCGTTGCGGCGACCGCTCCTTTTGAAGGGGTTGGTGGCATTTTTGTTGAATATTAGTGTGATCTCCGCCTGAGGGCCGCGGGGGCGAGTGTAAGGAGGAAAAACGCTGCTGAGGTGGGTTCGGGGATTGCCCTGATGACTTCGAGGGTGAATGCGTTGAGGATGGCGTTGGGATCGGGGAAAGGAGTATTCTGTGCGTTGATACCGATGTTGATTTCTGTATTTGGCGCATTGAATTCGAAAGTGACGACCCATCCGAGAGGGTCGCCAGCGGGGCCAAGATTCAGGTCGTCTACAATTTGGATACCGTCCACGGCGATATCTACGCCTCGGTCGCAGCATAGTTCATCGAAGAGGAGTTGAAGTTTGTATTCCGTACCTGGAATGAGGTCTAAGATAGCGAGCCCCGCAGTACCATTTTGCGTCCATCGGATATCAGCGGCTGCAACTTCTAGTGCGTTATCGTTCGGTGAATCGCCATAGTTTACGTTTGGGTACCAGTTGTTATTGTGTCTGTTTGTAGAGATGAATACGCCGGGAGGTGGCGCTCCGATGTTTTCAGCGAAAGTAACATCGCGTACAGTGGTTTGCTCGCCGCCGACGTTGACGGCATGTTGGAATGTACCGTCGAGGTCGAGTCCTTCGCCGACGTCACCGCCGGAATAGTTTCCTACGGTGGTGGTACCTGTAGCTGGTACGACTACGGGGATATTGGCGTTCAGTGTATCGCGTTTTGCGTTGAGGTATTGGTTGACTTGGTCCGTTTCGGCGGTGTCGAGCAGTCTGTCGTAAACGAGGACTTCGGTGAGGACTCCGCCGAGCGGTTCAGCGAAAGCACCCTGTGCGCCTAGGCCGATAATGCCCGGATAGCCGTTGAATGTAGGGTTTCCGGTGATGTCCGTGCCGTCTACGATAAAGCGCGAGGCGCCTGGCAGGGCTGTGTTGTCATCTCGTAACACGGATGTATTGTAGAATTGGTTTTGTGTAACGGGCGGACCGGGTTGCGTGACCCAACCATTGGCGAAATGTCGTAGGCCGTTTGCGTATGGCCCGATGAGCCAGTTGTTTGAGCCTTGTACGGCGCGCCTGAAACCGGAGACTGAGCTTGCGTAATTAAATGTTGCGAAGATGGTGTAGTCGCCAGTGGAGACATTGAGGGGTGTGATCATGCGATCGTCTATAGGGTCGAATCGGACGCCGGAAACGCCTCCGCCGGCGTCTGGGACGTACGTGGGTTGCCAGGCGGAATTGGTTTGTGTGGCGTGGTTGTTATTGTCTGACTTGTCGAGCCAGGATGCGACGGTCGAGCCGTTGAGGTTAATGGTGGCGACGTCGGAGGCATCGAGCCAGAGCTTGAGACTGGCATCCTGAACGGGTTGCGCGATTGCAGCAGAGGTGAGTACAAAGGATAACGCGACGGCTAGCCATTTGATGCTGGGTCGGGTGATCATCGGGATTCTCCGAGGTAAGTCTTGAAGAGCTTACCGGGGGTTTGTGTTGGAGCGTGGACGCAGGTCAACGCACGGCAACGCAGGTTACTTTTTAATGTTAAATCAAAGCGGATTGGAATTCAAGGGTAAAATTGGGATGTCTGGGTGGCATAGCGATGGGGAAGAGAGAAAAACGGTTGATGGTAGGGTACGAATGAGGGTATGATGGGGATTCTGAAGGAAGGGGATCGTTGTTTTTTTGCCACTTGGCTATGTGAGAGTGAGATTTTAGCCCGATAATCAGGCATTTGAATGCTGAACAGCAGCGGATAGGAGCGGCTTGTGTCATATTGGATTGAACGTAGCGTGGGGTGTTTGCTTGAAGGTCGGGGACGCGGGAGACGCAAGGCAGTAGAGCGCTGTGGGGTCTCGGAACGGATTGCGAAGTGTGGAGGCGGGTCGGTAAGGGATTCTGCGCGCAACGTGGGTTTGATGGAGGAGTTGGAGGGACGACTGATGTTGTCATCGGATGTGGTGGTGACGTTTAATGAGGTGATGTATAACCCGGGGACGGGTCAGCAGGATTTGGAGTGGGTGGAGCTTTATAACCAGTATGCGGTGAATGTTGATCTGTCGAATTGGCGGCTGGATGGTGGGATTGAATATACCGTGCCGAGTGGAACGGTATTGGAGGGTGGCGGGTTTTTGGTGATTGCGAAAGACCCGGCGGCGTTGCAGGCGACGACGGGTTTCGATCAGGCGATCGGTGGTTATGAAGGACAGATATCGAATGGCGGGGAGGCGTTGGAGCTTTTTAATCATAATGACCGGTTGATGGATGAGTTTGAATTTAATGATCGTCAACCGTGGGCAGTTTCTGCGGATGGATTCGGCATGACGCTGGCGAAACGGGATGGTTTGACGGCGACGGGTGATGTTCAGAATTGGCGTGACAGTCAGCAGGTTGGGGGGACTCCGGGTCGCGTGAATTTTCCTGAGAATGAGGCGGAGGGGCCGAAGACGGTGACGTTGTTGCCGCCGGGGTCGGACGCGCGTGCGTTTGTGCCCTTGGATGCGAGTCTGGGGAATGGGTGGCAGTTGCCGGGGTTTGATGATGGGAGTTGGGTTGAGGG
>JANQQT010000097.1 GCA_028284925.1 Phycisphaeraceae bacterium
TTCACAACCGGCGCACCAACATCCTTCCCCTTACCCCCATCTCCCTTCTCAACCTTCTTATCTGTAATCGAAACCGACTTATTACTGACTACCGGCGCAGCAAAACAGGGTTGCGCAATCACAGCCCATACAAAAACCACAATCAAAACCGCAAATTCGTGCGGCCTGCGTCTCATGTGCCATCCTTGGCAAATGTCACGACGGGCTCCGCCGTCGCCTCATACCGTCGGATCCTCCGACGATACGCTAATTCTGCCTACCCAGCCCCTTCACCTGCCGCTGCCGCCGCTTCGCCTTCACCCCCACCCGCTTCTACCCCCCCGGTCGCTGTCCCCTCGCTCTGCGCCGCAAGCTCCGCCGCCGCCTCCTCAACCTCCTTCTCCACATCCGCAACAATCTCATTCACACGAACGCAGAAGTTATCATTCAACACCAGCACTTCACCCCGGGCCACCAACCGGTCATTCACAAACACGTCCACCGGATCACCCGCCAGCTTATCCAGCTCAACCACCGCCCCGTCACCCAGCTTCAGCACATCCTCAACCAGCATATGCGTCCGACCCAGCTCAATACGAACATCCAGGTCCACGTCCGATAACATATCGATCGCGCCAAGGTCCGCTTCACTCAACACTTGATTAAAATCAGGAAGATTCACCGGCGCCGCACCCCCATCACCACCAGCGATAGTATCAACAGCCTGCTGAGCCGTATTCAATGCCGCATCAGCCATCGCACCCGCATCCACGTCCCCCGCAGCCTCTTCTCCACCCTCTACAGCTGCTACTTGGTCACTCGTTTCGTCGGCCATCCGTTGCCTCATTCACGCCGCATCATGCGACAAAAAAACCATGTCTCGACCCCCCAAAGCATCCCATATTAGAAATCGGCTCGGAACGGGTCACATCTTGTAATCAAAACTTCTTTGATTATCGGTCGTTCCTGCTCATCTTTTCCAAAATGAGGCTCTAAAACTGATTTTATTTGTCGCCGAAGCGTCGACCACGCCTCCTCCTTGAAGTGCTGAGGCAGCGCACGGCGATAAATCGTCGCAACTTCAAACTTAATCTGGGCCTTCTTCGACTCCAACAACTTCTCAACCTCACCCTTATTCGCCGCCCGCAACGTCACATAAATCTCCGAATCGTACAGATAATTCTGCCCCGTACGCGTGTTCAGGAAGCGGTCCTTGATCAGCATCACCTCCACCGTCTGGTTCTCCGCCGAATTCGGATCATCCTTCAACTCCGCCGCCTCACCCGCCTTGGGCCCGCCCGCTAGCCACGCCACAACCGCCACCAATCCACCCTCAGCCAACAATACCACAAACACGATGATCAGGGTCTTCATACCCCCCCCACCCTTACCCTCATTCACCACGACCTCTTGTTGCTGTTCATCTGCCATCGTAAGACCTCACATTCACTCTGGAGGAGCAACCGTCACCTTCGGACTCGGTTGCTTGTCTTCAAAATCCTGCACCAACGTCTCATGCACCAGTATCTCCGCACGTCGATTCACCGCCATACGGCTGTCGTCATACGCATACGACTTCAACGGCTCATGAACCGACGCCGCCACCACTCGAATCCGCTGCGGACGCAATCCGTTCACATCCGAAGTCAACTCCCGCATCACACGCAACGCACGCGCGTTACTCAATCGCCACAATCCCGCCTGATCCTTCACATGCGCCCGATCGTCATGCGAGGCATGACCCCTCACCTCAATCTTGTTGTTATGACCGCGCACCGAACGCGCAACCTTCGCGATCGCCGCCTTCCCTTCCTCCGTCAATTCGTCACTCCCACGCTCAAACGCAATATATCCGCCCACCGTAAACAGCAACCCCTCCCGAATCGTCTGCACCGTCGTATCCTTACCCGTCGTACCAGGGTCCTGTGCCTTCGATACCTCCTTCACCTTCTCCTTATACAACGCGATCGCCTGGATCTTCTGGATAATACTCTTCGTCGGAGCATCATTCGTCGGCACCATCCCCGCGCCACCCTTATACCCAAACGCCTCCTGGATCGACTTCACCACCTCCTGGTATTCATCTTCCTTCTTCAGCTCACTAAACGCCGCCAACAGAATAAAAAACGTCAGCAACAGTGACATCATGTCACCAAACGTAACCACCCACTCCGGCACGCCATCTGGACATTTACATTTCTTCTTCATCGATCATGCCTTCTCATACAACCCACCCCCTCACCCGCATCACGCCGCTCGCTCATCATCTTCCTCTTCCCTTCGATCTCCGGGCGGCAGGAATGTCGTCAGCTTCTGCTCAACCACACGAGGATTATCCCCACTCTGAATACTCATCACTCCCTTGATAATAATCGTCTTCATCAACACCTCCTCCGCCGAACGCTTCGCCAGCTTATCCGCAATCGGCAACGCAAACACGTTCGCAAAAATCGCACCGTACAACGTCGTCAACAACGCAACCGCCATACCACCACCAATCGCACTCGGATCTTCCATGTTCGCCAACATCGCCACAAGACCAATCAGCGTCCCGATCATACCCATCGCCGGGGCATAACGACCAATCGCATCAAAAATCCCCTTGCCCGATTCATGACGATCCACCAGGTTCTCCAGCTCCGTCTCCATGATCTGCTCAATCAATTCCGGATCAGTACCATCTACCGCCATCTGAATCCCGCGAACAATAAACGGATCTTCAATCTCCTTAGCCTTCGACTCCAGACTCAAAATCCCGTCACGACGAGCGATCTCTGCATAGCTCACCATATCGTCAATCAACTTCTGCGCCGATACCGCCTTATGCGTCATCGCCTTCTTCGCAATACCCATCAATCCCTTCAGCCTGTCAATCGGCACACTCGCCCCAACCACAAAGATCGCGCCCCCGATCACAATCACCAGCGATGGAATATTCACGAAAATACCCGCCGATCCCTGCGTGCCCGATATCACCGACCACACGATCAATGCGGCCGCCATCACTATCCCAAATATCGTTCCGAGATCCATCTCGTACTCCGTCGTGTATGCTCAGGCATCTTGCCCGATACCGACTAAACATACGCTCACCCACGTACATTTCCCTCAATCCTTATCGGCCGCTTCATGCTGCCGCTTAATCCCCACTACCCCCTCAACTCGGCGCCATCAAGCGACGCAAACTCCTCCCATATCCGATAACACGCTCCACCACCTCCTCCATACCCTCCTTCACGATCAGGTGATCCCCATTCACAAGCGTGATCGTCGTATCAGGAACCTCTTCCACTGTACGGATCAACTCCGCATTCACCACAAACGGCCTACCGTTAAGTCGCGTCAATTGAATCATGGCTCATCCATTTCATCGACCGCTCACCGCGACCACATTACCGAGCGATCGACAACAACTGCTGAATCAACTGGTCAGAGGTCGTAATCACACGCGAACTCGCCGAAAATCCCGTACTCGTCGTGATCAAATTCACAAATTCCTGACTCAAGTCCACATTACTCAATTCCAGAGCGCCCGAAATAATACGACCGGCGCCAAACGTCTGAGGTTCAACCTCCACAGCCAAACCACTATTCGGACCCGCCACAAACGTATTACTCCCCGCGTCCAATAACCCCTCAGGGTTCGCAAATGTCGCAAGAGCTACTTGCCCCAGCGTCCGCGACAACCCGTTCGTAAACGCCCCCGTAATCACACCGCTCTCGCCAATGGAAAACGTGTCCAGCTTACCCACCGGACTCCCATCCTGCGAAATCGCCGCCAGCGAACTCTGCGTATCCGTCAACGCACGCACACTGTCCGAACCATTCGTAAAATTCAACGTCACCGTCAAAGGATCCACCGCCCCCGTATTCGTGCGGTCAATGATCAAAGTCTGGTTCGTCACCGAGGCAATCTCACCAAACGTATCAAAACTCAAAATGCCCGTACCGCCCACGCCCGGCGTCGTCTCCAGAACGCGAGACAAATCCGTATCATCAATACTCTCCGCAAAGTAACGCCACTGCGTTCCCGTCGAATTCTTCCCGACCAGCACCGCCGCAACATCCAGCGTCAAGGGCGTCCCCAGACTGTCATAAACCTGGAACGTCGTACGAACACTCTCACCATCAGCGCTGCTTTGCTTCGAAAACACCAACGGCTGAGACGTCGCTCCCGTCGAAACCAGATCCGCCGTCTGAAGATTCAAATCGTTAAACGACCCGAAGTTACCCGCCACCTCGATCATCCCCGTCCCCGTGTTAAACGTCGTACCCGCCCCGTCGCCGATAGACGGGTCTTCATTGATGCCAAGCGCATCATCTAAAAACTGCATAAACTGGTTCAACGTCGTACCCGCCGTATCCGCCGTACCCGTCACAGCAGGGCCAACCTCAAAACTGAACGTACCCAACGCCTTACCGCCCTTCTCCGCGCCCGACACCGTAATCACATTACCCGTCGCGAACAATGCAACACCAGCACCAACATTCGACAAATCCGTCAACGCACTCGCCCCCGTAATCGGCGTGATGCCGTCCACATGCTCGATCGCCTGCGTCGTCGTCAACGATCCATTCACCGCCACCGCTCCCGATGCATTCAGGTTACCCGCAAACGTCACATTACGCGTCGCCTCCGCAATCGTCAGAGTCCCCACCGGAATGTTCATCGGACCCACAACACCCGGCGTAATATTGAAATTCTCATCAATACCAAATCCCTGCACAATCCCGCCGTTACTCGCCACAAGGTTCTTATCCGAATCCAGTCGAAAAGAACCATCACGCGTGTAAGCCGGTGCCCCGTTCAAATCCAGAATGAAAAAGCCGCCACCCTCCAGGGCCAGATCCGTCGTCGTACCCGTCGGCTGAATCGCCCCGTTATTCAAGTTACGCTGCACACCCGAAAACTTCACACCCAAACCGATCTGCGATGGGTTCGTACCACCACTATTACCGCTCGGCGCACTACCCGCCCCAAGATTCGCCGACAACTGCGTCTCAAAAACCGCACGACTCCCCTTGAATCCTACCGTATTCACATTCGTAATATTGTTACCGATCACGTCCAGTGACTTGGTATGAACATCCATACCGGTCAAACCGGTAAACAAAGCGGTGGTCAATGACATAACTAAATTCCCTTATACATGGACGACGTCAATCGGTCGGTCGTCCCGGGCTTCCCCGAGTGGGGTCCGGCCCAAGTTTTATGGCTAGTTGCCTTCCTTTATCTCACACGATTCAGTCTGCTTAAATCCTCTACTTGCTCTTGCGCGCCTGCCTTTTCATCCACGATCACCGCGGAATCAATCTGCGTCACCACCCCTGACTTCATCCGATCCTCCGGCAGAACAGTCAACACCGTTCGGTTCGGAATGTTCACCACCATCCCAAGATCACCCATCATCATCAAAGCGTCGCGTGCTCCCTTGCTCTCCGCGACCGCCGCTGACTCGCTCAATGCCTGCATCTGATTCGCAGACAATTCCACGCCGCGCTGCCGAAGGCGATCCATCGCATGGCCCGAAAGTTTCAACGGCTCCGCCGTACGACGAACATCCTCGCTCGTCATCCCTTTCAGCAACGCCTCAAACGACGCGCCGCCCGCCCCCTTCCCTCCCTTCACACCACCCGCCCCGTCCGTCCCCGCCGGACGAACGGCTGGCTCGAGTCGCCTCAGTAAATTCAATTCGTCTGCCATCGAAACAAAACTCCAATGAACGCTCAACTCACGCTGGCACGGCGCTACCCGCCTCAGTTACCGGGCTAATGCGCGTAACGCGCGACATATCAAGCGTCTGACCGGAATCCAATTCAAGAAAGACCCGGTCATTACTCACACGCACACTCGTCACAATCCCGTCAATATTCTCATTCGAGTCATTCAACCCCTTCACCAGCTTACCGATCATCCCGCCCGCCGAGGCAATCTGGTTACCCGCCACCAGTTGCTTCAACGACGTCTGCAAATCAATCTGGCTCTCGATATTCCGCAAGTTCGAAATCTGATCCAGCATCGCATTCGAATCCTGTGGATTCAACGGATCCTGGTTCTGCAACTCGGTAAACATCACACGGATAAAATCCTCGCTACTCATATCTGAAAAACGATTCGGCAATCCCGATGCCGACCCCGTACTGCCTGTGCTGCCTACTTCCATGTCAATACTCCTTTCAGATGCGTCAATTAAACAACCACATCCAATAACTCGCGTTCCTGTAACTCACGCTCAAAATTGGGCGGCTCCTCTGCCGACCCGTCACCCCCGCCCCCACGACGACCACTCTGCCCCTGACCCGCCTGGTTCTTCGCCCTGCTCTCATCCCCACGATCATTCTCCGTATTCAAACCACCCTGCTGACTACCACTACTCGATTGAACCTGAAGCTGCTCGACCTGCAAACCATGCCCCTCCAGCGCAACCCTCAAACTCCCGATCTGGCTCGACAAGGCCGCCCGCGCCGCTTCATTGCTCGCCATAAATTCCGCCCGAACCAACCCGCCCTCCATCGAAACCTTGATCCGCAACTGGCCAAGCTCCGACGGGTTCAACTGCATCGTCACCGTACCACCCTTCTGCGCAATCACACTCCGCAAACCTCGCAACGCCTGCTCTGCAACCTGACGAGGTTCACCACTCTCAGTTTGCGGTAAAACCTGACCAGGCCCGCTTTGTCCCTGCGCGCCTTCCACAACCGTCCCCCCACTCACCGTACTGGCCCCGCTATTCACACTCACCGCCTCAACCAACGTCGTCCCCTGTGCCCCTACCCCATCGGTCAACACTGCCGCCGTCCCGCTCGTCACCGAAATGCTCGGCTCAACACGACCCGCCTCCTTGCCCTCACCTTCACCCTTCACCGCCCCCGATTCTCCATCCGCCACCACAAGTCGCTCACTCGGCGGCTGCTCCAGTCCCGATCCACTTCCCTCACCGGCTCCACCCGATAGTTGCCCCCCAAACTCACCACCAGCTTGCCCGGTTGCCCCCTCCCCCGTTCCTCCGCCGCCCTCAACACCCGCTCGAACACTTTCAGCACCACGACCTTCACCGCCCGCCGGCGTCGTCGCCCCCACCGCAACAACCTTCTCGCCGGATTCCTCTCCTTCCTCAGCTTCACCTTCTCCTCCCTGCCCCGCGGCGTCCGCTGCCGCCTCACCTACATCCAATACATCTTTGATCTTTAGGGATTCACCCTCATCAGCCTCTTCTTCACCATCACCCACCACCGCCTGACTCGCTCCTCCAACACCAGGCCCCAATCCAACACCCACACCCTTCGATTTCGCCTCCTCGCCATCCTCAGTTTCTTCTTCTTCATCCGAATCCCCCTCATTCCCAACACGCCGCGCTTCACCGTCGGCCCCCACAACACCCTCCTCACCCGTCTCGTCCTCACCACCGCCAGCCGACGCCTCCGCGTCATCCGTCACCTTGACAGCTTCGTCCCCCTCATGGTCCTCATCCCCCGCCCGACTCT
>JANQQT010000121.1 GCA_028284925.1 Phycisphaeraceae bacterium
ACCTCACCATCATCCAACCCGCCTACCGCGAAAACCACGCCATCTCAATCCTCCAAAACACCAAAGGCATCGAACTCAAAACCCAACCCACCTGGCCCCAATGGATCAACGACTGGCTAATAAAGGCTAATCTCCCAATCCCCGAGAAGGTAATTGAACTGCACGCATGGCCCCCATATGTCGCAAACGTAGGCCCCACCACATTCGATTATGACCCCGAGTCTCCAAACAACATTGACATTATCATGGCCGCAATAGGTGACCTTAGAAATCTAAAACGATTGGATCTCCGGGGAACTATCAACGCTCATCTTCCAGAGGCTCTCTCCCGCAATGAAAACCTGACCCATCTGTCAATCGGCTTCGCTCCCCTCATAGAGGATTCAGATGCAGAGATCATAAGTAAATGCGCCAATCTCACTGACCTACAAATATACGAATCGCAAATAGCCAACAATGGCCTGAAGCAATTAACCCGCCTCAAGCATCTCGAACGCTTGGCACTCTCTTCTGATCACATATCTGCCGATGGATTAGAAAACCTCACCAAACTCTCCAAGTTGACTTCCTTATACCTCCAGGGGCCTCGCATCACTGATGCGGCATTGGATCACATCGTCAAACTGAATCGGCTTACAGAATTAGACTTGTCTCGCACAAACATAACAGATGACGCCGCATCAAAACTCAAACGACTAACATCACTTGCCAAACTCTCAGTCTTGGGAAACAACTTGACCGACAAGTTCGTAACCCAATTAAGCCCGATGAACTCACTGCAACAAATATCTCTGGACGACCTCAAGTACACCACCTCCGGCATTCGCTCACTCATAAATAATACACCCGTCACGTCCATACTCCTCTGGATGCACGGCCCCGCCCGAATCGATCAACAGCAATTGAAAAAGGAATTTAAGCACATTCAGTTTGGCGGTGTCGCCCTACTCGACAACTAATCCCTCAATCCAACCCCTTCCCCCACCTCCCCCAACGCGGCTTAAACCCCTTCCCCTGCTCCACCGAAATCCCCACCGCAAACGCCTTGCCAATAATCTGACTCCGATCCACAAAACCAAAATAACGCGAGTCAAACGAATTATCCCGGTTATCACCAAACACCAGATACTTCCCCTCCGGCACACGCTTCGTCTCCATCACATAATCACGCTTATCACCACGCCCCAAATGGTACTGCACCACACGACGCTCCTCATCACCCAGCATCTCCATCACACGACGAGGCCCTAACATATCACTTCCCTCCACCGAATACTTCGCCCTTACCCCATTCACAATCAGCTTACCATCACGAAACTCAACCATATCACCCGGAACCGCCACCACACGCTTCACATAACGCTTCTCATCACGAGGCCCCCAAAACGTCACAATATCACCCCGGTCCGGCCCGCCCCAACTCAACAAACGCACCTGCGTAAAAGGCACCTTCAAGTCATAAGCAACCTTATTCACCACAATCCGATCCCCCTCCATAATCGTCGGATTCATCGAACCCGTCGGTACATCATGCCAATCCGCTATCGCACTCCGAAACGTAAACAACACCAGCAACATCACCGCCAACTGCTTCAGCCCACGCAAAAAACCGCCCTTCCCCCCTCGCTTCTTTTTCTTCTTCTTATCCTTTTCCCCTCCATCCACAACACTGGGCTTGACTTTCTTAGCCATCAAAGACTCCTTTCCATACCCATACGCTTCCACAACCAACCCGGTTCACCTCACCCAACCTTCAAACACACAAAACCCCCATTCCCCGCTATCATACCTCTCCCCAAAACCCCTTTTAACACACCTAAACGGTACAATTCATGTCCCCGACATACAAACGAATAGGCCATTTTCGCTCAATATCCGACTTTTCCGACTACCTCACACAGCAAAACGCCTCCGTACCCCTCTCACCAGACATATTATCGGCACAACAAAATTCCCCCCTCGCAAAATCCCTCCAAATCCAGTCCCACACCGTCGGCAACCGCTTCGCCATCCACCCCATGGAAGGTTGGGACGCCACACCCGATGGCAAACCCTCCGAACACACCACACGCCGCTGGCAAAACTTCGGACTCTCCGGCGCCAAACTCATCTGGGGGGGCGAAGCTTTCTCCGTCACCCAGGACGGCCGCGCAAACCCCAACCAACTCTACTACCACCCCGACAACATCCTCCCCCTCAAATCACTCCTCGATAATCTCACCAACGCACACACCAACCGCTTCGGCTCAGACGCCGCAAACAACCTCCTCGTAGGCCTCCAACTCACCCACTCAGGCCGATTCTCACGACCCAACGAAAAAACAAAACTCGAACCACGCATCGCCTACCATCACCCCCTCCTCGATGCCAAATTCAACATCTCACCCACCGACCCCAAACCACTCCTCACCGATGACGAGATCTACCAACTCATCGAAGCCTACATCACCTCCGCCAAAGCCGCAGAGGAAATCGGATTCAAATTCGTCGACATCAAACACTGCCACGGATACCTCGGCCACGAATTCCTCTCCGCCTACGACCGACCCGGTCCCTTCGGCGGATCATTCGAAAACCGAACACGATTCCTCACACTCATCGCACAAGGCATCAAACAAGCCTGCCCCAACCTCACCCTCGGCGTAAGACTATCCCTCTTCGACCAACCTCCCTTCAAACCGGACCCCGATCTCTCCACACCACGTAAACTCGGCCCAGGCACCCCCGACCCCTTCAACACCCCCTACCCCGCATTTGGCTCGGACCGCAACGACCCCCTCCAACACGACCTCACCGAACCCATCCAACTCCTCAAACTCATGCGCGACCAACTTAACATCGCCCTCATCAACCTCTCCGCCGGCTCACCCTACTACAACCCACACATCCAACGGCCCGCCTACTTCCCACCCT
>JANQQT010000111.1 GCA_028284925.1 Phycisphaeraceae bacterium
TCCCAACGCATCATAAATCGTCGCCGCCAGGTTCTCAGGCCTCTGCACATCCGCATCCGGATACCCACCCGCCTTATCCGACGCCCCCACAACCCTTCCCCCATTAACACCTCCACCCGCCAGCAACACCGTCTGCACCGCTCCCCAATGATCCCTCCCAGGTGGCTTCCCCTTCCCAATGCTGAATATCCGAGGCGTCCGCCCAAACTCACTACCCACCACCACCAGCGTCTCGTCCAACATCCCCCGTTCCTTCAAATCCAAAAACAAACCCGACAACGCCCGGTCAAACGGAGGGAACAGATACTCCTTCAAATTATGAAACGCATTCACATGCGTATCCCACGTCTCATTATTACCCAGGTTGACCTGCACCAGACTGACCCCAGCCTCCACCAGTTGCCGCGCCATCAATAACGACCACCCAAACGAATTGCGCCCATATCGATCCTGCGTCTTCTTATCCGCCTTGGAAATATCAAACGCCCTTCGCGTCTTCGCATCACCAAGCAAATCGATCGCCATTTCCCGATAACGACCAAACCCCCGCACCGCCGCCGCCGCCTCAAGCTCCCTCTGCTGCCCGCTCACCTGCTCCAGCATTCTCACCCGACGATTAAATCGCCCACGGCTCATCCCCCTTGGCAAATTCAAACTCGGAATATGAAACTTCGGATCAGTCCTCGCCTCCTTACCCCGATCATGATGAAAATTATGCGTCGGATAAGCCCCATAGTTCTTACCGTTAAACGTAGACGCCTCCAGAAACCACGGATCAAACCGCTCACCCAATTGCCCGCCAAACTGTCCCGGAATCACACGACCCGTTCGATGCACCAGCTTCTCCGGCAACACCATCACCGGCGGCAAATTACCCCGCCCCGTCAACAACTTACCCGCCAACGCACTGATCGCCGGCCAGTCACTCCCCTTCGGCTTGTTCCGATCAAAATTCGCCGGCATCCCACTCCGACCCGTCAGCATCGCCATATGACCATCCGAATGCTCATTGTGCGGATGCGTCAAACTCCGACACATCGACCACACATCACTACAACCCGCCAGCAAAGGCAAATGCTCACAAATATGCACACCCGCCGTCTTCGTCTTGATCCCCCGAAACGGTCCGCGATATTTCTCACCCGACTCAGGCTTCAAATCAAAACTGTCCTGCTGCGCCAGCCCCCCCGACAAAAACACATAAATCACCGACCTCGCCGCAACACGTTTCTTCCCTCCAACAGCCTCCGCACCAACCGCCTCTCGCAATCCCGCCACATGATTGATCCCCAAACCCATCAATCCCAAAGCCCCCGCCTGCACCATCGTCCGCCGCGACATCTCACAACCCACATGCCCGCCCCCACATCCCTCGCCCGACTTGCCGACCTCTAATCGCTTTCGTCTGCGTTTCATAACCACATCCATTCAAAACCCGGTATCGAACCAAACACTTCCCGCCTCCGTATAGCATATCGACCCAAACAAACCACGCAACACAATTTTGAACCATCCCCGCCCTTAACCTCCTTAACCCACACACACCAACCACCCTTACCCCGGATACAATGCCGCCATGCTCGATTCCCCCAATTCCGATCCCAATCGCCGCCCCCTCAAATCACGCTCAAAACAAATCTTTATCGCCCTCGCAAACAAACTCGCCTCCCTCGGAATAACCCCCAACGCCATCTCAGTCCTCAGCGCTATCTTTGGCCTCATCGCAGGAGCCGCCCTCGCCCTCACATCCCACATCGACTCCCAGACCACAATCCGCCTCCTCTTCTTCCTCGCCGCCCTGACCATCCAGCTACGCCTCCTCTGCAACATGCTCGACGGCATGGTCGCCATTAACACCAACACCTGCTCCCCCACAGGTGAACTCTACAACGAAATCCCCGACCGAATCTCCGACGCCGCCGCACTCATCGGCGCAGGCTACGCCCTCAATGCCTCACCTACCCTCGGCTTCACCGCCGCCGTCCTCGCGATCACCACCGCATACATCCGCGCACTCGGCGCATCCCTCAACCTCGGCCAGACCTTCCACGGCCCACTCGCCAAACCACAACGCATGTTCTTCCTCACCCTCGCATGCCTCCTCCACGCATCCCTCCCATCTGCCTGGCAATCCATCAACCTCAACCACGCCTGGTCCATCCTCGATCTCACCCTCCTCATCATCATCGTCGGAACCGCACTCACCATCCTCCGACGCACCCTTATCATCAACCAAAAACTCAAGCAACAAAACACCCCTCACTCCGACCTAAACTAATCACGCATGTTCAATCTCGAAAATATCTCCACCGAGTCCCGCTGGACCATCGCCGGCATATACACACTCCTCGTCATCGCAACACTCATCCGCTTCATCCTCTGCAGAACAAAACCACAAAAAGACACCACCGAACTCAAACTCCGAATCCGCACATGGTGGGTCATCGTCATCCTCTTCTCACTTGCCATCATCCAAAGCACCACCTCCGCCCTCATCTTCCTCGCCTTCGTCTGCTTCCTCGCCCTCAAGGAATTCCTCTCCGTTGTCCCCACACGACGCGCTGACCGCCGCGTCCTCTTCTGGGCATACCTCGCCATCCCCTTCCAGTTCTACTGGATCCACATCCAGTGGTACGGCATGTTCATCGTCTTCATCCCCGTCTACATGTTCCTCTTCCTCCCCACACGCATGATCCTCGCCGGAGAAACCAAAGGCTTCCTCCGAGCCGTTGCAACCATCCACTGGGGACTCATGACCACCGTCTTCTGCCTCTCACATGCCGCATACCTCCTCGCACTCAATCCTCCCAAAACACTTAATCTCGCCCTCCACCCCGGCCCACAACTCCTACTCCTCCTGATCCTCCTTACCCAAATCAACGATGTCGCACAATTCGCCACAGGCAAACTACTCGGAAAACTCAAAATCGCCCCCAAAATCAGCCCCGGAAAAACCATCGCCGGATTCATCGGCGGCCTAACCATCACCGTCGCACTCGCCGCAATCATCGCCCCTTGGCTCACTTCATTCATCGACGTCAAACACGCCCTCGTCACCGGCGCCATCATCGCCATCGGTGGATTCATCGGCGACCTCACCATCTCCGCCCTCAAACGCGACATTGGCATCAAGGACACCGGCGCAACACTCCCAGGACACGGCGGAATCCTCGACCGCGTCGACAGCCTCACCTACACCGCCCCACTCTTCTTCCACTTCATCTACTATTCTTACTTCTAACCCGTTAACTCATACAATCACCCACCAAACTCACACCCAAAAAGGCGACTCACCCGTGCCTCAATCCTCTCAACAAACCTCACCCTACAACATCCGTATCGATGATCTCACCAGCCCGCAAATCGCCAACCTCCTCCAGGAACACCTCGACGACATGACCGCCATCTCACCACCCGGCTGCGTTTACGTCCTCGACCTCGAAACACTCCGCAAACCCGATATCACCTTCTACTCCGCATGGCAAGATGACCAACTCGCTGGCTGTGCCGCCCTCAAGACACTCACCCCACAACACGCCGAAATTAAATCCATGCGCACCGCAAAACCACACCTCCGCAAAGGAGTCGCCTCCCTGCTCATCAAACACAT
Organism: Phycisphaeraceae bacterium; assembly: GCA_028284925.1. GTDB lineage: Bacteria > Planctomycetota > Phycisphaerae > Phycisphaerales > Zrk34 > JANQQT01. The sequence continues at coordinate 3,611 of JANQQT010000111.1, forward strand.
TCTCGAAATCGCCGAACAAAAAAACTTCAAACAAATTAGCCTCGAAACAGGTTCCACCAACGACTTTGCGCCCGCACAAGCCCTCTACACCCGCTTCGGCTTCAAACCCACCGGCCCGTTCGCTGACCACCCCCCCAACCCCTTCTCCCTCTTCAT
>JANQQT010000132.1 GCA_028284925.1 Phycisphaeraceae bacterium
AAGCAAAGTCCGTCATCTTCCTCCACATGGTCGGCGCCCCCTCACAACTCGACCTCTTCAACCACTGCCCAGACCTCTACAAACACGATGGCAAAAAGATGCCCGACCACCTCTGGAAAGGCCTCCGCCTTGCCTTCGTCCGCCAACAACCCAACCTCATGGCCCCACTCTGGAAGTTCAAAAAACACGGCGCCTCCGGCCTCCAACTCTCCTCCCTCCTCCCAAACCTCTCCACCGTCGCCGATGAACTCTGCGTCATCAACTCCCTCCACACCGAACAATTCAACCACGCCCCCGCACAACTCATGGCACAAACCGGTTTCGGTCGCTACGGTCGTCCCGCCATCGGCGCATGGGCCTCCTACGGCCTCGGCTCCCTCAACCAGAACCTCCCCGCATTCGTCGTTATGAACACCGGCCTCATCGCCGGCGCAGGCAACTCCATGTGGGGTTCCGGCTTCCTCCCCTCCGTCTATCAGGGCGTTGAGTTCCGCTCCAAAGGCGACCCCGTCCTCTTCCTCTCCAACCCCACCGGCGTCACACTCGCGGACCGCAAAAAAACAATTGACAAAATCAACGAGCTGAACAAAATCCAACTCGCCGACATCGCCGATCCCCGGATCGCCACACGCATCGCCCAGTACGAAATGGCGTTCCGCATGCAAACCTCCGTCCCCGAACTCATGGACACCTCAAAGGAACCCCAACACATCCACACCCTCTACGGCACGAAACCCGGATCCGCCTCCTTCGCCAACAACTGCCTCCTCGCACGTCGCCTCGTCGAACGCGGCGTCCGTTTCGTACAGCTCAACGATCAGGGTTGGGACCACCACTCCGCCATCGCATCAGGCCTCCCGCGAAAAGCAAAACAAATCGACCAGCCCATCGCCGCACTCATCAAAGACCTCAAACAACGAGGCCTCCTCGAATCAACTCTCATCGTCATTGCCTCCGAGTTTGGCCGAACCCCCATGGTCCAGGGCGTCTCCAACGGCGGAACACCCCAACCCAAACGCGCCGGCCGCGACCACCACAAAGACGCTTTCTCCTCCGTCTTCGTCGGCGGCGGAACAAAGCCCGGCTACACCTACGGCAAAACCGACGAAATCGGATTCCACCCCGCACAAGACCCCATGCACATCAACGACTTCCACGCAACCATCCTCCACCTCCTCGGCATCGACCACGAAAAACTTACCTTCAGATTCCAGGGCAGACCCTACCGCCTCACCGACATCGCCGGAAAAGTCGCCGACAAACTCCTCGCCTGACCACCCCTGTTCCCTTTCCTTAAAATACACATAATTAGCCCCCGATGCCCTCGTCGGGCGCGCGCCGTGTAAATCGAACTATTCGCGCGCATCAGGAGCGAATAAACCACAAACGGACTCCCGCCAAAAAAACTCTCACACCTCCATATACCCCTCCTCGCCTCTAACCCCTGAATACCCAATACCTTACGTCAACAAAAAGAACATCCAAAAAAACTTCCGTGGAGCCGAAAATCCCCTTGCGTCCTAACCAAAATTTTGCTAATTTGTAACACAGACATCCGGTAGAGTCTGTTTGATCCACCATTTCAGTAGTGCTCTGTTCTTGAGTGATTGGAAGAAATTTGATTTGAAAGGTAATCCAATGAGAAGCATGATCGTATGGCATCGGCCCTCGCGCGCACTTCGCTTGCCCTCTATCCTTGTCGCCGTACTTCTCTTCTTCTCAACCAAACCAGCGTCCGCAGTCGACACCATCGTCGTCGATTCGCCCGTCTTCTCCGGCATCTTCGGCTCGCGAATACTCAATTACAACACACCCAACGATGTTAACAACATCAACAATCCCTATGACATGATCCATCATGTCAACAGTCCCGCAGGCTATGACGCAATTCAATACGACGCCGGACGAGGCTATGGCTTCGAAGTCCTCAGCCCTGGAAACGGCGGAAGAAACACCTCCGCCAGATTCGGCCCCTTCGATGATTCACCAAACGGTCGCAACCGCTTCGCCGACTCCCTCCCCGATGAAATCTACGATTCCTTTATCGGCTTCAAATCCTACTCCACCCCTCGTGTACACGATCCGCCGGAAGGCGGCATCTTCCGCATCGATGTCCCCAACGGACTATACCGCTTCGTCGGCGCTTTCGGTGACTCAGACAACCCCCACGGACACCGCGTCATCGTCGAGGATGGCGGCGCAGGGGCCATCGGTGCGTTCGGCCCAAATCACCAGATCCTCGTCGGAAATCACGACCAGTCCCAATTCAACATCGGCCAGGCAAGAGGTGATTGCCTTGGCTGTGGCGTGTTCGCCCGCGTCGGGTTCACCGACATTCTCGCAACCGATTTCTTCCCGCCATTACCACAGGGCGCCGGCGCAACACCCGTCTTCGTCGACTACGGCGCCGATGGTGAAATTTCCGCTACCGGACCGGACAGCCCCATCCTCGAAGTTACCCAGGGATACATCCGCGTTCACCTCCTCAAGGCAATCACCGCCGTCGGGCCCGGCGGCAAATCAAACGCCACGCAGGATGACCCCAACGGTACGGACATCGTCCTCTTCGAAGTCATCCCCGTCATCGATCTTACCGAACCCCCCGTCATCCCCGAACCCGCCACACTCTCCCTCCTCGCCGTCACCTCCCTCGCATTCATCCGAAGACGCCCCACAAACTAACCCAGGAGATTCGCTCCCTTCCCACAACAGAAACACCAACTCTCCTCAACCCCACGTACCAACCAACTCAAGGTCCGTGGGGATTTTCATAACCCCTTTCCCTTGCCACGCTGCCTTTCAAAAGAGTCCGCGCCTCCCTCCAAATCCAACCACCACTATAATCTCCAACAAAAACCGCACACCCATTACCTACGCCTTCCAAATTCACTCCCAAACTCGAGTACCAAACTTTATTAACCCCACGCGCCCTCGCGTGGGGCGCGCCGCGGAAAACTACACGACGCGCGAATCAGAGGACGATAAAATCTCGCTACTTCATTCAATATCAAATCTCCCTCCCACCACCAAATCCACACACACCCTCCCAAACAACCCATATCAACCCCGTTAGCCCCACGTGTCCCCACGTGGGGCCCGTGTCACATCCCAAAAGAATCCGCGCCTTCCCCCAAATCCAACCAACAACATCACCTCCAACAAATAGCACACTCCCATTTCCCTATTTCTCGATTACACATCCAGACTCCAATCTTCCCCCCTTATTAACCCCACGCCCTACTTCCGGGGGCGCGTGGGGCGCGCCGCAGAAAACTACCCAACGCGCGAACCAGAGGACGATAAAGTCTATCTATTTCATTCAATATCAAATCTCCCTCCCACCACCAAATCCACACACACCCTCTCAAACAACCCATATCAACCCCGTTAGCCCCACGTGTCCCCACGTGGGGCCCGTGTTGCATCTCAAAAGAATCCGTGCCTCTCCCCAAATCTAACCAACCAACATCCATCTCCTGTAAAAACAACAAAATCCCGCACCCCCTCCAAGCACCTCTCCGCCCCTAAGTGAGCAAGTGATGTACGTTGTTTGTAGATAAATTATACCTTGACGCCTCAGTGTTACTTTTGAGCTATGATGATTGATGGGACGATCAAAGCAAGAAGCTGCGGCATACGTACTAGCCAAGTTTGAAGAGTTTGGAGTCAATGTTCCCCCATCATCGAGATTTGGGAGGATGCACGCAGTTCTTTCTCGTGGCAAGGTCATTTCGTCCCAAGACAAAGATTTTCAGATTGCCAGAGAATCTGTACGTGACATACATACGCTGGAGTTTGTGTTTGAGCATTTAGCACCAATTTGTAAAAGTGTTGAACTGAAAAAGTGTCTAAAGCACTGCGTCAAGGATTCTGTATTACCCCAGATTGATCGTACTAATTCACCTGGGCGCGACTTCCAATTTCAGCTATTTGTTGCAGCTATATGTGCGAAAGCTGGATTGTATCCTGAATTATTGGAGCCAGATATTATCGTTAACTTAAATGGGGCAAAACGGGCTATCGCTGTGAAGAGAATTAAATCCGAAGAGGGTTTGATAAAACGGTTTAAGTATGCGCTGAAACAAATTGACAATTCAGTTCCCGTCGGATTCGTCGTTATGGATATTTCACCGTTGGCCAATCCGCAAAATGAAGACCTGCCAAATGTTTGTGATGCAGAGCTGTCGCGAGCTCATAGAAAAAGGTGTCAATTCATCGGAACAATGTTGCGCCCGCAGATGATGGAGTGGATTTCCGAAAGGCAGATAATGGGGTTGTTCATCATTGATCATTACTTGCAATTTGATGGGAGTGAGTGGGGGGTTCGTTCTTTTACTGATGCTATTTCGTTTGAACGTGGTGTTAGCTCAGAATTTGATTGCTTTAAGCGAGAGTTTGATTCGGGCTTTCCAATACCATCAACATTGATTTAGTCTCTCTAGTTCCCACCACTTACCGCGCCGGACTCCCGACCTTACTTGGAATACTCTCCCGCCACCTTGCCTTTCCGTTCTCATCAGAACTCCTATCGTAGACTCACTCTGCGCTCGGACTCGCCTCTTCCGCCTTAGGCGTAAGATCCCACGGCACGGTAAACCCATTACAGGTACCTCCCATGAATAAGGCCCAAACTCCCCATTCACAGGATCAACTGCCCCATCCTCCCGCGTCCTATGCACCATCACAATCCAGTCCGCATTAAGCTCCGAAATCGTCGGATACTTCTCTCCATGCTGCACCCGATACAATTCCAGTTGACTCCGCAACGTCTGAAGTTGCGTCAGAAGACTCGACCTCTTCGAACACTCACTCGCTTCACATCTCCTCTCCGGTGCCACCACCCCAAGCAAACACGTCCCCGCCAACAACACAAACCCCGTCACAATCGCCAACACCCTCTTATTCCATTCCGAAACATTCCAGGCCAAATGAGTATACACAACTTCATACTCCTTCCTCACCCGGAACTCCCACCCGATTAACCAAAAATAACATACAATCCCCTCATCACAAAACCTCTTTGTCAAGGATTCCCCATGGCCGCCACTTCTCCCCTTCGCCCAGTCCTCTCAACCCTCCCCCTCCTCATATCACTCACCACCCTCCTCACACCCACTCCCTCCCTCGCCCAAAAACCCGCCGCCCTTCCCACCCAGTTCACCGTCCTCTTCTCCTTCGGGTATGGCGAAGACGACCTCTTCCCCAAAGACCCCAAAACCTACGAAAAATTCCTCACCCAAATCAAAGCCGCCCACTACACCGCCGTCATGGGCACATACGCCCCCTGGAAAGTAGACCTCTGCAAAAAGCACAACCTCAAATTCGTCGTCAACCTCCTCCACTCCGCACACCACGTCTACAAAAACCCCGCCGCCGCCGAAAAACTCTGCCGTTCCCTTCGAAACAATCCCACCATCTGGGGCTACCATCTTTTCTCCGACATGAACTACAAAACAGCCAAAGGTCGATCACGTGACATCGCCAACGTCCACACCTGGGATCCTACCCATCCCACCTACGTCGGCTCATACAAACTCTCAGGCAACGCCCGACTCATCAACCCTGATGTACACGCCTACTACGACTTCCACTGGCGACGCGGCACACACAAACACTTCCCCAACCTCATCTCCGCACTCAACACCGCCAAAAACAAAAACGCCGTCTTCTACCGATGGATCCGCGTCACGCCCGGACGACCCGGCAACCCCGACCGCGCCCGCTACACACTCAATACCTCCATCGCATGTGGCCTCAAAGGCGTCTTCTGGTTCATCGGCCACGACCTCGTCAATCGCAAAACATGGCAATGGACCCAATACGGCAAGGACATCGCCGCCATCAACGCCCAACTCCACCCTCTCATCCCCGAATTCTCCAAACTCCCCAACCCCCACGCCGTCTACTCCACTCCCACCACCCTCACCAACAAGGGTCGCCCCAAAGGCGACAAATCCCCCTCCATCCCTCAACCCCTCAAACCCCTCCCAAAGACCCTCCCCTTCACCGTCACATCAGGCGAAGCCGTCATCGCCCACTTCAAAACCAGTAAGTCCACCACCCACTTCCTCTTCGCCAACCACAACGCCCACGGTTCCCAATCCATGACGCTCAAATTCAAACCCAACACCAGCCCCAAATCTCTCGCCATCCTCAACCGCAAAACCAAATCATGGAAGCCACTCAAACTCACCAACAACCAAACCACCTTCCCCATCCCCAACGCTGCCTCCCAACTCATTAGAATTCAAAACTAGCTCGATAAAATTAACGCTTGACATCGTTACGCAATTCTAATGTCTACCTCTTGAGCTCTAATTCTTTGTCGCCTGTTTCAGATCTCCCCAATCGTCCCAATTCCGCCCCTGTTCACCCCAAAATCCACTCTGGATGCCCCCGAAAACGAAGCCCCTGTGCGCACAAACGCTTCGCTTCCACAACGCCAACCTTACTGCCCGATGATCGACCAACTTGAGACCGCAAAAAACGAATCACTTATGCGCATAAATCCTTCGCCATTCTCAATGAAATCCACCTAATTCCCTGATGGGTAATGGTTTACGCTCATTTCGCGCTCCTCGGTCAGCCCTCGCCTAACTCCGCCGAAGCGCGCACAATCGGGTCGTTAATCTGCTCCAAAATTTCCCACTTCGCGCCTTTTCGACCCAAAAACACCCCTAAATCACCTCCAAATTTCCCGTTTCGACCGTTTTCGACCCCCGTTTTTCGCCCAAAATCGACCCCGGCTCGTTTTTGTTACTCGCCAAAAGTCAAGTCAAAAACAGGATTTCTGCCGTCGCAAAACATTAGATATCGAAAATAAAACCGAACCCATATTGATTCTCGCTTAAATAATCGAATCCCCTTTCCTCAATCCATGCGCCTCCGATGTGTCGATCGAAACTAATGTTTCCGCCTGCTGCCTTTTCGCTCCCTCATCATCCACATAATCCGAATGACAACTCGCTTTCTCCTTATCCCCCTTCATGGTCTTACGCGTCTTGCTCGCCAGCCGATGCACCTCTTCCGGACTTAACACCCCGCGCTGTTCTAATATATGTTTCTGCTCCTCCGTCAGCGCATCAGTAATCTTGGGAGCATCCCACTTCATCTCCTCATCCTTCCCGCTCGCCCACTCCGTAATCTCCTTGCTGATCCTCACCGAACACCAGTCATGCCCGCACATCGCACAAAAATCAGTATCAACATCCAGATCCTCATCATGAAACGCCCGCGCGGTATCCGTATCAAACGCCAGTTCAAAATGCTTCTCCCAGTTCAACGCAGCTCGCGCCTTGGTGAGCTGGTCATCCCAATCCCTCGACCCCGGTATGCCCAATGCAACATCCGCCGCATGCGCAGCAATCTTATAAGCAACACACCCCTGCTTCACATCATCCTTCTTGGGTAAACCTAGATGTTCCTTGGGTGTCACGTAACATAACATCGACGCCCCATGATAACCCGCCGCCGTCGCGCCCACGCAACTCGTAATATGATCATAACCCGGAAACACATCCGTAACCAAGGGCCCCAAGACATAAAACGGCGCCCCATGACAAACCCTCCTCTGGATCTTCATGTTATATTCAATCTGATCAAACGGTACATGCCCCGGCCCCTCCACCATCACCTGCACACCCCGCCGCCACGCCCGCTCCGTCAATTCCCCAATCGTAAACAATTCGGCCAACTGCAAATCATCTGTCGCATCCGCCAGTCCGCCCGGCCGACAACCATCACCGATCGAAAAACTAACATCATACTCGCGCATAATATCGCAGATCTCATCCCACATATCATACATTAGATTCTCGCGACCATGATGCAGCATCCACTTCGCCAGCAAGCTTCCACCCCTCGAAACCAGACCAATCACCCGCTCTTTCGCCAGCGGCAAATGTTCACGCAACAATCCCGCATGAATCGTAAAGTAATCAACCCCTTGCGCCGCCTGTTTCTTCAATGTGGCCCGCACGACCTCCTCATCCAGATCTTCTAACTTTCGCCCAATAATCATCGAGTAAATCGGTACCGTCCCAATCGGCACAGTCGAGTTTCTAATAATTGCCTCCCGGCAGGTATCCAAATCCCCGCCCGTCGATAAATCCATTACTGTATCCGCCCCCCACTTCTCCGCCCACTTAAGTTTCTCAACCTCCGCATCCGTCCCGCTACTCACCGGCGAAGCTCCCATGTTTGCATTGATCTTGGTTTTCCCCGCCCGACCAATACTCATAGGGTCCAACTTATATTTCAGGTGAACTCTGTTCGCCGGAATGATCATCCGCCCGCAACTGATTTCATATCTCACCTGTTCCGCCGTCAGATGCCCCTCCCGCTCAGCGACCCGTCGCATTTCATTCGTCACCGCTCCTAGTCTCGCAAACTCCAATTGTGTTATCGCCTCAAAACCGGCCGGTGCCTCCCAGTTCTTGGATTCAGTCCTGTCATCACTTTCTCCCCCAACATAAGTCCAGTCAGCCGGCATAAAATCCCACGCCGTCTTATCACTTACCCCCGGCATGCCTGGCATGTCCGGCGAACTAAACATCCGTGGACCGCCCACGTCGTTAGGATTCGCAAAACTCCCCGGCGTCGTCCCCACACCCTCGCTCGAAGGATCACCCCCAACCATCGGTCGACCAAAACGATCTGCACCCAGATACCCATCTTTAGAATTACCCTGAATCATGAAATATCTCCATTCCAGCAAACTACATTGTCGCACTGAGTTAATTCAATGCAAACCAATATCCTCTGCCGGCAAGTTAGGTTAGAAATTGAAAAAAACGACCTGAACTGGCTCATCGCCGTTCGCCTCCCTACGCAGCTAAGCATGTAAATTCACACGCCATCACTGATCAGGTTCCAAGGGTCTTCTCAGCCGCAGGCTCACACGCCGCAGCGCCCCTGGCGAACACGCCACGATAGACCGCCTCGCCCGCATAAGCAAGCTCACCATCACCCCTCGCATTCTCTAACGCTTCTCAAGGGGAATCCCGTTCTCTGCCTCTGCCATCGCCTCTCGAAATCCTCTCCCCGCATCATGTTGATCCACAACCCGGGTTCGTCAATCGCATCTCCGGCCACTTATCCGAATTGCGAACCCGGCCCAATGTGGTGCCTGGCCGGTAAACCGAGCGCGCAGCCGGCTTCGCCTCAATCCATGACGCTTCGCAAATTGGACGAACACATCCTTCCCTGCCGTTCATGGACCATTTTCGTTTCCGTCCTTCATAGTGTTCTTAAATCTTCTCCTTCCGATTCAATCTGGAAAGTCACGCACGTTGCTTCGAGATGTGCAAGGTGATTGTACAGCCACCTCCCGCCGTATTGATTTTCCTTCCGGATTCGACCTCGTCCGACAAATGGATTCCAGTTACAGTGACATTTCCGTTACACTTATGCTTGAATCCGTGCAATAACGTCTGATAAAATAGTCACTGGTCTTACTGATAATGACCAAACCACCCAAAATCCCATCAGGAGAATTCCATGCCCTCCCGAGCAAAATTCACCCTTTGTACATCGCTCATTGCGGCCCTCTTATTCACACTTACGCCTCTCACGCAGGCCCAGCAGGTTTCCAGTGAGGCTCTGGAGAAGATTCTCGCAGGCGGCTCGCCGAAGAACGCTTCGGAACTTGCCGCCATGCAGAAACGCTTTCAGGAGCTGTCCAAAAAAGTGCTTCCTGCCACCGTTGGTATTCGTATCGGGCGGGCATCGGGATCGGGCGTCATCATCTCTAAGGACGGCTATGTCATGACGGCCGGCCACGTCAGCGGCGCACCCGGTCGGGACTGCGTGGTGATCCTCCCCAGCGGCAAACAGCTCAAGGCCAAAACGCTCGGCGCCAATCGTGCCATTGACTCGGGTCTCATCAAGATTACCGATAAGGGTGATTACCCCTTTATCCCACTAGGCGCATCCACCTCTCTCAAAAGAGGCCAGTGGGTCATGGCGACCGGACACCCCGGCGGGTTCGATCCCAATCGTACGGCTCCGGTGCGTATCGGTCGTGTTCTAAACAATACTCCCAATGGCGTGATGACCGACTGCATGTTGGTCGGAGGAGATTCAGGCGGGCCGCTTTTCGATATGCAGGGACGCATCATCGGGATCAATTCCCGCATTGGCGGAACATTGATGTCGAACATCCACGTTCCGGTGGATACTTATACCAAGACCATGGATCGCCTTAAGAAGGGCGAAGCCTGGGGAGGACGAGTGGTACAGGGGCCAAGGAGAAACGGGCCATTTATTGGTGTGTCCGGTGATCCCAACGCTCGCAACGCGGTCATCAGTGCGGTTCAGCCCAATGGTCCCGCCGCCAAGGCAGGATTAAAAGCAGGTGACATAGTTACCAAGTTGGCCGGAAAGAAAGTGACCAACTTTGCCTCACTTGCGGCCATCGTTAGAACCAAGAAACCCGGGGACAAGATCGATGTCGAAGTGACGCGAGGTGGTAAGACCGTCAAACTTAAATTGACCATCGGCAAATTCGGTGGCTAACCCCCCCCGGAAGTTTTGGTCTTGTCGCTATGCGTGAGGCCGAACGATTCCGGTCTGGTATTGGGGGTGTTTCGACTTAGTTCGGATCGTTGATTAATCGAAAGAGAAACTCAAAGGACGACAACGCGTGACTCACGCATTGAATATAAGGACAATAAAATGTCAACCCTGAAAGTCACCATCATTCTAATGTTTGCGACCCTGTTTTCTTTTGTCGCCACACAGACGCTGATTGCGGATAACACAAAGCCTGCAGCCCCTGCGAAGGAAGTTCAAGCCGCCAAACCGCCCAAGAAGCAACCCGCCAAGCCAAAGAAGTCGGTCGAAGAGAAGAAGCGACTTGCTGAAGAAAAACGCAAGGCCGCCGAAGCCGCAGCCAAAAGGCTTGCCGAGCAGAAACGCCAGGAGGAGCTGGCTAAGAAGCAGGCCGCCGAAAAAAAGAAGGCTGACGAACTTCGCAAGAAGCAGGAAGCGGAAGCCAAACGCGCCGCCGAAGCGAAGCGCAAGGCGGACGAGGCTCGCAAAGCCGCCGAAGCCAAAAAGAAAGCTGAAGAGGAAAAACGCAGGAAAGCGGAAGCCGAGAAGCGAAGGAAGGCAGAGGCTGAGCGAAGGCGACGTGCGGCTCAGGCGGCGGCAGCTCGCAGGGAGGCTTATCTTGAACGTCTTCGCAAGGCTGAGCGAACGCGAAAGAAGAGCCAGTATGAGAAAAACTATTCGGTCGTTCGCGCGGCGTGGCGGCCTGTTATAAAGAATGCGGCGAAGTCGACGGTTCGCGTGTTGGCCGGTGGGCGACATGTTTCCATGGGCACGATCATCTCGCCGAACGGGTTTGTTTTGACCAAGGCTTCGGAATTGCGAGAGGGCATTGAAATTAAACTTCAATCCGGCCCTCGCCTCAAAGCTAAGATTGCTGCCGTCAGTGAAAAACATGATCTGGCGCTTCTTAAGATGGAAGTAAATGACCTGACGCCTGTGCAGTTTTCCTCGGCGATTCCATCGGTCGGTTCGTTTCTCGCAACGCCGGGGATCGGAGAAGACCCTGTGGCTGTAGGTGTTGTCTCCGTAGCGGCGCGTTCATTGCAGGCGCGAGGTTTCCTCGGTATCGGTTTCGCCGCCAATTCCACCGAACCTAAGATTGGCCAGATTTTCCCCAGGTCCGCGGCGGCAAGCGCGGGCATTAAGGTTAATGATGTCATCACCAGAATTAATGGCTCGGAAGTCAAATCACCTTCTAAGGTTATCGATTTGCTGCGATCGCGTTTGCCGGGTGATAAGATTGCGATTCACTTGAAGCGAGCCGGTAAGGAAGTTAAGGTAGACGCCGTATTGGGCAAGCGGCAGATGGATCCGGCGCGACGGGCGAGATTTGATCGTCAGAATATGCTTGGCGGTGAGCTTTCAGATCGTCGCGAAGATTTTCCCACTGTGATGCAGCACGACACGATATTGTTTCCCGAGCAATGTGGTGGACCGGTCGTCGATCTGTCGGGCAGGACGGTTGGGATTAATATTGCCCGTGCGGGTCGGGTGAATTCCTATGCCGTACCGGCGAAGACGGTTGTCGCGGTGTTGAAGGACATGAAGGCAGGCAAGTTTCCCGTCACCGATTCATTCAAGCGATCGTTCAAGCTCGCTTCGATTAACGACAAGGTCAAGTCAATCGATGTTGAACTTAAGAAGGCGGAGCAGCAGAAGGCGGCGATCGATCGGGCAATCAATAAGCACAAGTCGGAGATCGACAAGCTTAAGAAACAGGCTGATGCCTTGAAAAAGGCTGCAAAAAAATAAAACCTGCAACATGTCTGGAAACACAGTTCGCTAATGGTTTGATCCTATAATTGATCATCATGCATGATCAAGGGATTGCATTCAATCGAGATTTTGACTGGCAACCGCAACCGTTGGCGGCGGAGTTGGTTCGGCGCGTTGTGGATGTGGTTCTTGAACACAGTGATTATCTGCGTGATTTTGAAGATCGCCTGGGACGCGAGACCGGTACTCGGCTGACGGACTTCATGGATCACTTGGGGGTGCCGGGCGGGTTCATTACAGATTCGGAATTGGAATCTGCGGGATTCAGTGTGACGAGTCTCGATGGGAAGTTGGTGTGGTCACATGGTGGGGGTCATTTCCCGAGAATCTGTATCAGGGATGATAATCGTTTGGAGTTTGCCGTCAAGGTAGAGTCGGTGGTGGATTTTCTTCATGCTTCAGGTTCTTCCAGTGAAGTGAGCGGTGGGGTGATCTCGCCATTTCGCACTGCGGAGGTGTGGTCCAGTGACGATGCCATCGTGAGTGTTGTCGAGCGTCATGGATATCAGGGGTTTTATCCGGAGGAGGATTGTGAGGAACGGGCTGCGAATGTATTGAGACACCTGGATTTATTTAGAAGGCGACAACGTCATTTTAAGGATGATCGGGATGGGTTTGATTATGCAGCAACCTTAGTTCGCTCAGCATCGGAGCAGATTGGTGTAAACTGGACATGCGATTTATTCTTCAAAGCTGAGCGGGAATATTGGCAAAGTCGTAATTTAGCGGCGCGCGTACAGAAAGCCAGGCAGGATGCGCTTGGCCTGGGGTGGGCTAATCACGATCATCACACCTATCGTTCGAGTCGGGAATATTTCTCAAGTCTGGTTGCGGTGTTGGAGATATTAGGTTTTTCCTGCCGCGAACGATTTTATGCGGGTCGTGAGGCAGGGTGGGGCGCGCAGGTTCTGGAACAGAAGGGTGCGGGGATTACTATTTTTGCAGATGTCGATCTACGACCGGAGGAGGTTACGGAGGATTTTGCGCATGAGGGGCTGGAGGTGCAAAGTGAATTGGGAACGGTCGGTCTCTGGTGCAAGTTGCATGGCGAGGCGTTTTTGGGTGCAGGGATGCATCATCTGGAAGGCGAATTTAATTTCGATCTTGTGCGTGAACATTTGGCTGGCGAAGGTATCGAGTCGATGGCGCCGTTTACAGATTTTGAATATTTGAAGCAGGCGTTCACCGTCGGCGAGGTGTGGGAGATTGACGCGTCGAGGGTGTCGGCGGCACTGGAAGGTGGGTATATCACGGAGGCACAGGCAGAGCAATTCATGGAGCAGGGGGCTATTGGGTCGCACCTGGAAGTGTTGCAGCGGGATGATGGGTACAAAGGGTTTAATCAGACCGGGATCAGCGAGATTATCGCACGCACGGATCCTCGACGAAATTGAGTGTATGACATGCATGGCGGACGGGTTTTGATTACAATACGTATGATTGTTCCCTGCTGCGATGCGAGATGGGCTAGCGATCCGAATGCTCTTGTAGGCGGGGATGGGTAGGGATTCGGTGTGCGTAACCCCGAAAAGGGAAAGAGCAATAAGTGTGATGTCGGCCGGCATGTGTAGTGTTGTTCGATTTCACGGAAGAAGTTTGGTGCACGGCCTTGGCAGAGACGAAATTACGAGACGACGCTGATTTGGTCCTTGCGGCGAGGAAAGGCGATCGCAGTGGATTTGCAACGCTGTATGCGCGTCATTTTTCCGCAGTCTTTGGTTATTTTAGGGCGAGGGTATTGGCTTCACATGATGCGGAGGACATGGCACAGGAGGTGTTTGTTCGTATTTATAAGGCGCTGGCGAAATTTGATACGGATCAATTGTTTCGGCCGTGGGCGCTCGGGATCGCCCGGAATGTGCTGCGGGAATTTATACGTAAGAAGCATCGGCGCGGCGAAGTTGCGTGGTCTGAGTTGTGCCTGGATCTGGAGGAGCAGATGGAGGAAGATGAGAGTGTGTTTGAGGATATTCTGGACTTCGTACCGTTGTGCATGAACGAGATTAATGAATCGGGGTCAGAGGCATTGAAGAGTCATTACATGGGGGGGCGCAAGGTGGCGGAGATTGCGGACCACATGGGGCGAACATTGGGAGCGGTGAAGGTGCTGATGGTTCGAGCGCGTCAGGCTTTGAAACGTTGTATCCAAGGTTATACGAAGAGCCAGCAGAGATGACCGAAGCGGAACGCGAATTAATTGAGGTATTGCAGAACGAGTTGCCGCAGGATCTGACGGTTGATCAGATCAAGCGTTTGCGCGAGGCAATGCGTTACAGCGATGATGTGCGTCAGGCGTTGCTGGAAGAAATTCGTTTGGAACAGGGGTTGGCAACGCGATATGCTCCGGAATTCGAAAACAGTGATGAGTTTGCGGATCGTATTGAGCAGATTGCCAATGCGCGTTCGCGTATGAAGTGGGCGAAGTATTCGGCGTGGTTTATTCTGACTCTCTGTGCGGTGATTCTCGCATCCGTCTATTACATACCACGGCATACTGAGAATGGTGGGCGGAATATGGCGAAGGAGGATGGAGAAGGGGGGGCGGGAGGCAAATTGAAGCAGGGTGACGTGGATCCGAATGCGAAGCATGTGGATGTTCCGAAGGGTGTGAAGGATGGACAGAAGGGGAATGATACAAAAGGGAAGTTTGACGAGGCTGGTATGAACGGCGGGGGGCAAAAGTCGGTGGTTTCCAAGGATGAGGAGAATGGACTATTCAAGGCGACGGAATTGAAAGTCAAGCCGCTCTTGCCGGCATGGATGATTTACGACATGCCGAGCGTTCGGGGGGATACGCGTTGGATGGCGGAATTGGATTCGATGATTCGACCGGCGGGGGGATCGATGAAGTTAAACGAGCGGGAGCGAGAGTATTATTTACGCGGTGTGTTTGGTGTCATTCCGCCGGATGAAAAGGGGAGGATGGTACGTTTTCGTTTCTATGATCCAAAAAAGCTTCGTTTTGATTTCGAGAACGATCAGGAAGTGGTTCGTGTGGAGATGGGGCAGGATCGTCGTTTGATGGGTTGGGTAATGCGGGGTGCGCCGAAAGAGGCGAAACAGAAGAAGGTGCAAAAAGGGAAGCCTGTTCAGGTTGTTGAATTGCCGCGGCGACCTCGTTTGCCGCAGGGAGTTGACAGTCGGTTTTTGCGCGAGCATTTTCGGGTGCGGGTGGATACACGAATTGATTTTAACTGGGGGCAGGACGCGGCGATGCCGGGGATGGCGTCGGACCAATTTGCTGTGAGGTGGACAGGCAAGCTGGTGGTGGCGAAGAAGGGGCTATACCGGTTTTATGCCACATCGGATGATGGTGTGCGTGTGTACATCAATGGCAATCGTATTGCAGATGGGTGGCATGATCGTGCGGCGGAGGTATCGCATGGCCAGGCACAATTGGATGCGGGATTGCATGACATTGTTGTGGAGTATTACGACAGTTCATCTGTCTCGGAGATCAAGTTGGAATGGGCCGGGCCGGGATTTGGTCGGCAGGTGATCCCGGGTGGTGCGTTTCGGGTGTCTGGGGTTCGGGGCGCAGCGCGGGGTTTGACGGGTTATTACTGCTGGGGAAGGGAAATGCGGGATGATATTCGGGTTAGTGGCAGTAGCGCGACGATTTCGCACAAGACGCGGGGTCAATATGTTTCGGATGACGGGTTGCTTTGGAGGTGGTTCAGGCAGGGGGTAATGGATTTTCGATATCAGGATGGTCATGTGATCGTCGCATGTTCGGATGTTGAGCTGTTGCGTCTGCCGATGGCCAGTGTTCCCAAGCGGATGTGGTTTGCCGGAGAGACGCGGTTGCGTGAGGCGGGGGTGGGGTATTACCCGGCGTTGAAGCTGAAGAAGGATCCATTTGCCGTAGATGCGACCAGGCGAGGCGACGACCAGAAGCCGTCGGCACGGCAGTGGGAAGTTAAGGCGGGCGATGAAAGTAAGGATTTTGAATTGGAGAGGCTGGCGGGCGGGAGTATTGGGCTTGTGCGATTGAAGGGGGAGCAATGGGCGACGGCTACGACGCGCGTGTCTACGGTGGCGGGCAATACGGTGGTGACGCTGAAGGTGACGGATGCAACAGTAGGGACTGGCATCTTCATTGAACATTCGGTTGGGGTGGGGAGTTTCGTACGGATGGTTGTCGGGGAACGGAATGGTCGGTTCGTGGTTTCTGAGTACCACGACCATGCGGATTACCTGCGACGGCGTGATGAGGGTGGTTTCGTGTTTGAAAAGGATTTCTGGTGCCGAGTG
Organism: Phycisphaeraceae bacterium; assembly: GCA_028284925.1. Classification (GTDB taxonomy): domain Bacteria; phylum Planctomycetota; class Phycisphaerae; order Phycisphaerales; family Zrk34; genus JANQQT01. Next base: position 16,582 of record JANQQT010000132.1, read on the forward strand.
GTATATGCCATTAACCGGATGTCAATCCAGTTTAGTCGGGATGGCGTGCTATGGGTTCCCTATGGCAGGCATCATGTCTATGAGAAAACGCGTGTAGCACCGACACGTCGTTTGGGGATCGGGCTGGCGAAGGGTAAGGGTGATCGCCGTGTGAAATTGGAGCGGTTTCACGTGCGTCACCTTGCGAATATTGAGAGAATGTTCGACGCGAATCTGGTAGCGAAGATTCCGCCAATTGATGCAGGCAAGGATGAGAGTCGGGGATGGGATGAGATTTGGGAAGAAGTTCGTAAACGTCGACCTAAGGATACGAGTGAGGCTGCATGGCGTCTGGCGTTTTGTGGGGCGATCATGGCGCGGGAGACTCCTGTGGGTTTACGCCTGGCGGCGGTTATGGAGGCATTTCGTTCGGCAGTTGATGTAGGGGTCAAGCCGGCGAAGCTCGCGGCAGCGATGATGGAGTTGCCAAGCCGTTTGGAGATAAGTGGGAGTCGGGAGGTGGTCAATTCAGCGGAACGGCTTCGCGAGTTATTTGATCTTGTGGGACATTACCTTTGGGTCAATGGTGAGCGCAAGTTGGTGGGACTGCTTTACGCATCCATTTTTGAGCGGGAGTGTGCGCGTGAGATGGCGTGGCACGAGTATCGCCTGATGGCACCTGTGGCACTCACACGAATGGAGTTTTTCAGGTTGCTGGAGGCCAAGGATTGGGAAGGGCTTCGGCGGTCGGTTATGCGGTTTAATTTGTTGAGTACGGGGCAGGATCGGCTTTGGGTGGATTATTCGGAGCGCACGCGATTGATGCGTCTGGCGGCATATTTGCAAGGTGAGGTGGGGCGTCATCTTCAGAGTACGCCAAAGGTATTGGGGATTCTTGCGGTAGCTGATGCGGACCATCCGTTTGTAGTGGATGTGGATCGTGAGACGTTTAACACCGTGGCAGAATTGCGTGCAGCGGTGAAGCAGGGGGCGTTTGGAGATGCATGTCGGATTCTGACGCGTCGAAGTTTGCCGCGTGGGATCTCACCGGTGGATGATGAAGGGATGCTGTTAAAGTCGACGCTTGTGATGTTGCGCCAGATGATTGATCAATATCAGCCGTTGCGGAGAAAGCTTCATACGGATTTTTCAGATGTAGGGATGATTCGATTGCGTCAGGCGCTGAAGCGTAATGATATGAATGTGTTGGAGGCTATTGCCGCTCAGTTTCACGGTACTCCCGCAGCGGTGGAGGCGCGATTGCGATTGGCGGATCGTGATCTGTCGATCGGGAAGTTTTATTCAGCGGCGGCAGGTTATAAGCTTGTGATTGACAGAGGAATGGGTGAAAGCAAGGGTGAGGTTGAGGCGAAGTATCGACTGGCGATGGCTATGACGGGTGAGAAAGTGGGTAAGAAAGCTGTCGGCCCTGTGAAGATGCCTGGTGGCGTGATAGAGGTAGATGAATTTGAGAAATTGCTCGATAAGATTGTCAGGCGTCGTGGTCGCAGTCGCTCGATAAAGCACTCAGCTCCTACAAAAATCCCTGAAGCCCCGGGTGTAATGAAACGCGCGCGTATGCGTGATTTTGTGGCGTTGCGTTCGGAGTGGGATCAGCGGCTGGGGCGCAAACATCGATTGCGCATGGCATGGTCGGCGAATGAGCAATGGGTCGTGATCAATCGGCCGGGCAATCTTTTTGTCATTGATGCGGAGAAGCGACGGTTGGCGTGGAGCAAGCCCTATGGTTTTCGAAAAGCGCCGGACTATTTGCCACGGGCGTCCAAGCCGTTGATCGTGGGGGATCGGATGTTCGTGTCGCTTTATCTCAACTCACAATTGACATTGGCCTGTTACGAGTTGTCCAAGCGCCGGTTGATCTGGCAAAAAGCGTATGATGACTGGATGGCGGGAGATCCGGTGTTGGTGGGGAGTTGGCTTTATGTGTTGAGTGTGCGTTGGCAGGCGGGTGGGTATGGCCAGGTATTGTTGCGTCGCGTGATGCCTGAAACGGGGGAGTCTGTGTTTGCTTCACCGGTGGCGCGTGTTCGGATGCGGGATTCTCTTTTTGATGTGGGCACGCCGAAAGTAGTGGGCGATGCGTTACTGTTTCGGACGGGAGATTCGCTGATTCAATGTGATCTGCTTGGGCAGGTCCGTTGGATTCGTAAGTTAGCGTATATTCCGAGCGATTTGGAGACCAGGGTTGGTCCGGAGCGTCCGTTGTCCGAGTTGGTGGTTATGGATGGAAAGGTCTATGTGACTTCGCCACGTATGCCACAGGTTTGGTGTGTGGACATTGCGAGTGGTAAAGTGGTGTGGACCTACGTGCGGCCTGGGCTTCGAAGGATCATTGGGAGGGTTGAACAACAGTTGTTGATTTCATCCGAGTATGGTTTGGAATCTCTTGATTCTGCGACAGGAAAGTTGAAGTGGCACCGTCGGCTATCGGGGCTTGGTGATTCGGTTATTCGGGGCAAGCGTGGGACGCTTGCGGTATTGACACTTGACCGGATGGAGAAGCGCAAAGGTTCGAAACGTCCGGCAATATTCTTAACACGACAGATTGAATGGGTAAACATGAAGACAGGGGAGGTTGTGGGGCGAGTGGGTTTGGAAGACCACGGGAAATCGACGTATAACGCTGGTGAATTGATTACCGATGGACGGGCGATTTTTGCGGTGACGAATGTATCTGTGAAGCGAACGTCCAAGAAGACGGCGCCGAAGATTGTGGCAATTGAATCGGAATAAAGGAAGACGTAGGGCTTGATGTATAGGACGAGCAAACAGCATTGCGGCAGGTGGCTATATGGGTTTGTAGCGATTTATCTTTATTTCGGGGTTGGTATGTTATGGGGAAATGAAGAGAAGCGTCGTGATCGCGTCAAGTATCGTAGTGATCAGTTTGTGGTTTTGTTTCAGGACGGCACGGTGGTCAAGAGCGGTGAGATTCGGGATTGGTATGAAGATCGTCGACATCCGAATATCAGTGGTCGTCGATTGTTTGATAAGCGCAATCCTGCCCGGTTGGTTCGCAATCGTGATGTTGAGGTGAAGGCGGTGGGGCCGCGAGTGGAATTTGCCAATGGGGATGTGTTGCCCGGTACGGTAGTACGTGCGATGGCGGCGGATGCCTCACGTGGCGCACCCTCGCGTTTGGTGGTTACGTTGCGTGCTCCTCTCATTCCGTGGAATTCCAAGGAGACTGAGATTTCGATACGCCATAGGCACATTGCGCGCGTGGTGTTGAGTGAACGCCCTCAAGGGCCAATTTCTCCGGGAACTGTGGTTTTGGCGGATGGTCGCCGTGTAAAGATCAAGGCTTTGCGATGGACGATAACCGGGATTGCGGCGTTGACGGCGGATAGCTCATTTCGGGCGTCATGGGTCGACTTGGCGGAGGTCCATCCTCCGAAGCGAGATTGTATCGAGGCTTTGATGGATGATGCGATCTCAACGGATCCGTCGGGAGAAGGACTGTTGGGGCGAATTGTCACGCGTGATGGCGGTGTGTTAACGTATCGTCGTTCAATGATGCGGATTACGAAGGCATTGCAAAGGGAGCGGGGGCGCAAGGGGCCGCAGTATGATCATGCCGTGCAGCCCGCATGGTCGCTAAGCATGATCCGCGTACCGTATGACGAGATTGGTTTTCGTACGTATCGAAGGTCGGATGAAATTCCGTTGTCGCTCTTGCCGGCGCGGACAATATCGCAGCGAAGTTTTACGGGGCACCAGTGGGAGTGGAAGCGGAACGCGAATTTGCATGGGGCGGCACTTCATTCCGGAACGATTCAGACGCGTTTAGGAATTGGTATGCATTCATATTCAGCCGTTGAGTTTCAGTTGCCACCTGATGCCAGAGAACTGACAAGTTGGGTAGGCATGGATAGGGCGGTTGGTGAAGGTGGATGTGTGAAGGCGTCAATTCTAGCTGATGGGATATCGGGTAAGGTACTTTTTCGAAGTAAGCACTTACGCGGATCGGATGGAGTGGTGAGATTGTCGCCGATTACGTTGGGGACGGCGAAGACGGTGGTGATGGTAGTGGATTTCGGGCATGAAGGTCGGCCGAGTGGGGCTGATCCATTGGATATTCGCGATGAGTTGAATTGGCTTCTTCCGATGGTGCGGGTGGATTCGAGTAAGGTGAAAGCGCGACGGGTGAGTTTGGCGCAATCCGTGCCGCAACTGTCGGGATGGACACTGGACGATGCGACGAAGAAACGGTTGACGCCACAGCCTTATTGGGATTTAAGGTTGGGCCGCTGGTATGACGCGTTGATGGTGGATCGGAAACGTGGTTCGATTGATCGTGGTACGGATTTGAGGTTCAGCAGGACTGTTGTGGTTACCCACTCCAACGCGTGGTTGGATATTGTAGCGGGACATGTGATTGGAGACGGGTTTGAGGTTTATGTGGAGGTGGACGGGAAGCGATTTGGATCGATCATGAACGGGCATATCAAGACGGAGCGACACAGAAGTGTAGATCAGCGTAAATGGTCGCTTGGATCATTAATCGGTAAACGCGTCAAGGTGAGTGTGGTGGTGAAGGCAATGGGGAATCGAGTGAGTGGACTGGTGTTGCACAAGCTTTCGATGGGGCCGATTGTTACGAATCTGTCTTCGAGTGGTAAGCCGATTAAGCCGGATGTACCGCTTAGTTCTCTTGAGCCCCTGAAGGTCACGTTTAGTGCGGGGAAGGATGAGATTCGACAGGGCAAGCTGTACTCCGGGCGGGATCTGACCATTCGCGGATTGGCTTTTAAGGATGGGTTTGGCATACCGGACGGGGATTCAGAAATTACATATTTATTGAATAAGAAGTATAAGGCGTTTGTAGCGGTGATTGGATTGTCAACCGAGGGCTGGAGGGGCGTCGGGCCCTATCAGATCCTGCTGGATGGTGAGGAGCATGTGACGACGGAAGTGCTGGGGCGACTGGATCCGGCCAAGCAATGGCGCGTGGAGATACCTGCGGGGCATAAGGTGTTGACGATTCGGTTGAAAGGACAGCACAGTCATCCAGCGTTTGGGAATCCTGGATTCATGGTGCGTTGAGTGGTGGATCGGGGAAAAGGAAGGTTTGTCAGGATGTTGATAGATTGGATGCGTTTTTAGGCGATGTTGCTGTAACCGGCGGGATTGGGATTGCAATAAGAGGTGTGCGTGTTTGGGGAATGCTTGAATATGCGATGTTTGACGGTACGTTAGGCGTTGGATCTTTTGGAAGAATGACATGAAGCAACAGTGGATCGTACAAATTTTGATTGTGAGCGTGGTGGTGTGGCCCACACGGGCGTTAGGGGAGGGTGATTGGGAGATCACGCCGGATTCGGAGAGGGCGGTGAAGCGGGGACTGGAGTGGTTGGCGCGAAATCAGGGGCCTGCGGGGAATTGGGGGTCGAATGATCTGGGGCTTGTGGCGCTTGGGGCGCTGGCATTCATGTCGGCGGGGCATATGCCTGATCGGGGGAAATATGGCAAGGTTGTTCGACGGGCGATTAATTATCTTCTGACGAACGCGAAGCCGTCGGGGTTGTTGAATATTGCATCCGGACGACGTGATAATTATAACCATGGATTGTCGGTGTTTGTGTTGTCCCAGGCCTATGGGATGACCAAGGATCGGCGCATTTCGAAGGTGATGGAGAAGGGGATTAAACTGATATTGGATGTGCAGTGTAAGGATGGGGGATGGCGATATGAGGCGCATCGAAGTGGGAATGGGGCGGATCTGTCGCTGGCAGTGATGCAGGCGAAGGCATTGCGTGCGGCGATGGACATGGGGTTGGAGATTCCCAAGCGTGATGTAGTGGAAGCATTGAGTTTTATCCGTAAGCGATACAAGCCGTCAGGCGGACCGGATGGGAAGAATTATGGCTCGACGGATCCTCTTGCGAAGCGACCCGGTGCGTTTACGTATAACGGAAACAAATCAACGACAGCGATGGCAGCGGCGGGTGCTGTTTGTCTGCAGGAGTTTGGTGAGTATAAGGATTTTCGAATAAAGCGTAGTATGGATCGAGTGGTGAAGGATATTCGAACCAAGATGAGAATCCGGAAGGGACATATGCCATTCGATGCGTACACGATGTATTACGTTGGGCAGGGATTGTATCAGATTGGCGGGCGATGGTGGAAGGATCATTATGGATTGATACGAGATGCGGTGATTAAGACACAGAATACTTCCAATACGCGGACTGAATATGGATCATGGAATACGGAGCGTGTCGGAGGCGTGCCGGGCAAATTGTTCGGGACGGCAGTGGGCGTGTTTGTGTTGTCCATTCCGAATCGCTATCTTCCGATTCTACAGAAAGGTGAGGACAAGGGGACGGCGACGGGGCGATTGAACCGATCAAAGATGCCTTATACGAAGGTGATACCGCGTACGGCGGTGGCTTTAGGCGTTGCGGGGAAAGAGGGGGTTCATCGGGAGGAGTGAATCGGGAAGAGGCAAGACCCTTGGCGGGATATTAAGTAAGAGATTTTGGAGTATTTTTTTCTTCAATGAGTTTTTTATCACCCTTGTTTTTGGCCGCAATGGCAGCGGCGGCGGGTCCAACGCTGATCCATTTGTTGAATCGTCGTCGTTTCCGGACGGTTGAATGGGCGGCGATGGATTTTCTGCGCAAGGCGATGCATCGTAATAAACGGATCATGGAGATTCGCGACTTTATCTTGCTGTTGTTGCGCACGCTTGCGGTGGCGTTGTTCGTGTTTGCGATGGCACGCCCATTCTTCGCATCAGACGAGTCGGCGGCGTACGACGGACAACCGGTGCACGCGGTACTGGCGATCGATAATTCGTTATCGATGGGCTACACGGAGTTGGATAAATCGCTTCTGGAGATTGCGAAGGATAAGGCGAAGCAGTTTATTTCGGATTTGCCCGCTGGGTCTCGGATTTCCGTTTTGCCGCTGGCGGACGCTGAGGAGTGGCATACGCAGAATGTGTATGCGACGGCGGAGGATGCGATTGAGGCGTTGGAGCAGATTGAGGTTCTGGATCGACCGGCCTTTGCCGTAGAGGCGGCGGATATGTCGCGTCGTGCTGCAGAGCGGGCGCCGAACCTGCCGACCAAACGCTTCGTAATTTTTTCGGATTTACAGGAGCAGACGTGGCAAGGGGGTAATCTGAAGGCATCGTTTGAAAAGCTTAAGGATGTCCAGATCGTGCAGGTGGGACCGACACGGCGGGACAACACGTGGGTGTCGGATTTTCAGTTGCAGAATCGGATCGCGGACGGTGATACGACGGCGGTCTTTTTTGGTGTTGTTCGACATGAAGGAAGTGAGCCGCGAAAACGTGTACGAGTGACTTTACGCATCAACGAAGACGTGGTGGGAGAGACTTTTATTGATGTGGAGCATGGTCAGTCGCGGATGTTGCAGTTCAAGCATGATTTTAACGCGGTAGGTACATCGGCTGAGCCGGTGTTTGTTCAGACGCGGTTGGAAATCTCCAATGATCGGTTGCCGCATGATGACTTTCGGACGCTGGTGATTCCTGTGGTCTCGAAAGTGCCGGTCGTGTTTATCGACCAATACGGAGAGAATGAGCAGATTCAAATTAATAAGTATGGTGAGACGCACCAGTTGCGTGCGCTGTTGGCTCCTGGAGATGAGCAGGGTCGAAATCGTCAGCACGCATTGATTGAGGTACGCCATTTTCGAGCGGAACAGGTTACGCGGGAGGAGTTGAAAGATGCGAGGTTGGTAGTGATGGCGGGTGTTCGGACGCCGCCCGCGGTGTTAGTCAAATTGTTGCGAGAGTATGCAGAGCAGGGGGGACAAGTGTTCATAGGAGCGGGGGCTGATTTTGATCCGGTGGCGTGGAATGAGATTGGATGGGATGGAGGGGCGGGAGTATTGCCTGCTCCGTTGGATGGGAAGATTGTCGGGAAGATACCCGGCCCCGAGGATAAGGATAAGAAGTTTCGATTGTCGCCGCAGTCTATTCGTAACGACGTTTTTACGCTTCAGGAAGAGGATGCGGATGTACGGGCGGAGTTTTTGACCCATCCGTTTTTCTACAAGGCGGTTGCGGTAGATGAAGAAGGATTGAAGGGATTTGATGAAGCTGAACGTAAGCGATTTGAGGCGACATTCAAGGCAGTCCAGGATCTTGCGGCGAGGGAAAAGGCATGGGCGCAAAAGGAGGCTGAAGGGGAGTTGAGTGCGGATGAGGCAAAACAACGTGAGAATGCAAGGGAGTCAATGAGTAAATCCTCCCCGAAATGGCTTGCGTGGAATAATCCGCTGGCGACTGAACCAAATTCGCTTAGTGTGGAGCGTTGGGTTGCGCGTGCCAGGCCGACGGTATTGGGTCGATATGATTCAGGTCAACCGTTCGCGGTGATGCGCCATATTGGCAAGGGGACGGTGATGATGATCACATCCGGATGCTGGTTTGGTTGGAATACACTGGCACTTCCGGAGAATGCATTTTTGTTTGATTCCGCGTTGCGTTATTTGTTGATGAATTCGATGCCGGATCGGACGCTTGGGCCTGTGAATGAATTGGTCTTGCCGGTTGCGGCACGGGATCAGGCGGCGCAGTTCTCCTTATTGACGCCGGGCGATACGACGCCTGGGCCTATGGGTGTGGACGCGTTGGGCGAAAACACCTACGGCATGATTTTACGGTCCCTTGGCAAACGCGGGGTTTATGAAATCAAGCGTCAGGAGGGTGACGGGGCGACGGGGAGTGATGATTCAACGCAGTGGCCGATGTTGCTGGCGGTGAACGGGGATTCGCAGTTGAGTGAATTGACTTCGTTGACGCCCGAGTCGGTCGGTCAGCGGCTGGGTCTTCCCGATGTGCGTTGGGTGAGAGGAGAGGAAAAGGTGTCGCTTGAAGGGTCGGCTTTATTTGGGCACGGCATCTGGAAGTATCTGGTTCTGGCAGTGCTGATGTGTCTGGTCGTCGAGATGTTGTTTTTGGCGAAGCCTCAGAATGCGGGGGAATCAAAATGATCGAGTGGCTTGGGAAAATACTGGGGATAGAGAATCTGGAATCCGTTAGTGGTGTGGAGATGAAGTTTGCCGCTCCGTGGGCGAGTGAGAACCCTGTGTTGGTGATCTTTGGTGTTGCGGCGATGGTGATGATTGGCGTGGTGTTTTACTTTCGGTATCAATATGTTTCGCGTAAGGGCGAGCGTGCGTTGATGGCGGGATTCAGGGCAGCTATTTTGACGCTGATCCTTTTGGTGTTGGCGGAGCCGGTGATTGCAATGACCATTGCGGAGAAGCCGAGGCCGTTGGTTGTCCTGTTGTTCGATGGATCGGACAGCATGAACAAGAAGGATAAGTTGCCGATCGACCAGGCAGACCGATTGAACAAGGCGTTGGCTGGGCCGAATGAGAAGTTGGATACGTCGACGTTATCGCGCATGGAGTTGGTCAGGCAAGCCATGGAGCGAAGAGGAACGGAATTCGAGTCAATCGCCAAGGATACTCGTATTCGTGCATATGTTATTGATCGCGTGGGGCAGGTGCGGGAGGTAGACGCCGCTAAACGAGATGATGAGGTGGGTTTTAACGCGGCGTATCTTGCGAAGCAATTGTCGGCCGACGGGAAGGTTACCGCATTGGGCGCGGCGTTGGGTGATGTCAAGCGTCGGCATCGGTCTCATTTGCTCTCGGGTGTTGTGGTGTTCAGTGATTACGACCAGAATGCGGGGGTGGACGCACGAGTTGCGGCGAAGCAGTTAGGGGCGCCGGTGATCAGTGTGGGTGTAGGACCATTGGAGGTGGCGGATGTGGCGGTGGATCTGCAAATACACCCAACTCTAAAGAAGGACCAGAAGGCGACGGCAACCATTAGATTGCGTCAAACTGGGTTGAAAGGCAGGCGGGTGCGTGTGCATTTGACCTCCCGTCGAATGGGTACAAGGCGAGGTGGCGGGGCTGACGTGACGGCTCGTCCGCTTGCTCCGCCTGCTCTGGTATTGCTGAACGATTCGGTGGTGGAACATCCTGTAAGTTTTGAGCCGAGCGCGGAGGGTGACTTCGTTATTGAGGCGAAGGTAGACGCGTTGGCGGATGAGACCGAGCCGAAGAATAATCGGATTGAGAAGAACGTATCGGTGACGGATGATGTTCTGAAGTTGTTTTTCGTGGAACACGAGCCTACGTGGGAATGGCGATTTGTAAAAGAGGTATTTCATCGCGATCCGTTGATCGGGCAGAAGGGGTTCAGGACGTTTTTGAGGTCGGCTGATTTTAATGTGCGACGAACGAATGATCTGTTTTTGGAGACCTTGGTTCGTCCGCGTGCCGAGTTTTTTGGATATGACGTGATTCTTCTGTCCGACGTTCCGGCTGAGATGTTGACGGATCGATTTCAGACGTCGCTGATGGAGTATGTGGAAAAATTCGGAGGCGGGCTGGTGGTGATTGCCGGTCAGAATCATGGTATTGGCGAGTTGGCGCGAACAAAGATTGGGGACATGTTACCGGTGGTGGTTGAGCAGTCGGCTGAGCCTCGTGACAGTGAGTTCAGATTGCAGTTGACGACGGCGGCCAAGGATTCGGATTTTATGCGCCTGGGTAAGGATGAGTTGGAGCACAATAAGGCATGGTCGAATCTCGGTGAGTTGCAATGGTATCAACCTGTGATGCGCCCTCATCCGCTGGCGACAGTTTTGGCGGAGCATCCATATGAGCGATGTTTGGATAACAAGACCTTGCAGCCGATTGTCGCGACACGGCGATACGGCAAGGGTGAGGTGATCTATGTCGGGTTCAATGAGATGTGGCGGTTGAGGCGAAAGTATGGGGAGCGTTACTATCGTCAGTTCTGGGCACAGTTGATTTATCGCCTGGGTTTGAGGCGAAATCTGGGTGATCAGAAGCGGTTTCAGGTGGCGACGGATCGGCGAAGCTACCAAGCTGGCGAGAAAGTGCGTGTGGCGGTTGAAGGATACAACGAGAATTATCAGCCCATGCGGACGGATAAGCTGGAGGCGAGACTGATTGCGCCAAAGGGCGATGGGACTACAGGAAAAATTACGACCAACGTTACCATACCTATGGCACGTGACAATGTTATTTTTGAGACGACGTTTCCCGTGTTTGCAGATGGTGAGCATCGATTGATGGTGCGTGATCCGCTGACCGGGGACGAGCGTGAGATCAATTTTATGGTGACCCCGACCACCGTGGAGCAACGATCAGTATCCCGGAACTTGACACTACAGACGGATTTGGCGAATCAGACTGGTGGGAGACATTTGGAATTGGATGAATTGGATCAGATCGCTGGGGCACTGCGTTTTCCAAAGAATGCGGAAACGACTGACAAGCGATTTGCCCTTTGGAATACATGGGCGGTCTTGATACTGATACTGATACTGATGCTGGGAGAGTGGCTTGTAAGAAAGACGATGAATTTGCGATGAAAAGACTGGACGCGTTACATCAAGGGTTGGCGAGAGTGGGGCGATTTCGGACTTTGGTCCGGTTGGGGTCGGCATGGAGCGTGTTTGTTTCGGTGGCATTATGGATTCTTCTGGTTGCCTTCGGCCTGGATGTTTTGACGCATATGGGAATTCTTGAGCGTATCGTGACCGTGGCGATCGGCTTGATCATATTGGTCTTCACATTCAAGCGTTTCCTGATTCCGGTAATGGGTGTGCGTGAATCCCAAGTACAATTGGCATTGCTTGTTGAGGGGCGGCAGGGGGTTAATACCGATTTTGTGGCGGCACTTCAGTTTTCGGATGAGGCCAGAAAGCAGTTTGGTTCGGAGGGATTGCGCGAAGCGATCGTATCTTACACCGATGCAATGTCGCCCAACATCAATTATCTTGAGGGATTCAGTCGGCGACAGCTATTCAATCGCGGCATGTTCATGGTAATAACAGTGGTGATAGCGATGTTGCCCGTTGTTGCGTTTGGCGATCATGTTGCGGCGTTTTTGAATCGACTTGCGTTGGGGAACGCGATGTATCCGACCAATACGATTATTCAGGAGATTGTTTCGCCAGGCGAGAAGTTGGCTTTTGGTCAGCCAGTGCATTTTAAGGTCAAGGTGGCCGGCGACCTACCTGAGTCGGGTCGGGTTCGGATCACGGCGGTTACCAGCGGGATTCGCTCCGAATTAAAGCTCGTCAAGGATCAGAATGATGAGTCCATGTTTGCTGTGACGCTGGATCGGTTGACGGATGATTTGACCTATCAGATCTTTCTTGGCGATGCCTATACGCATCCGCGAGAGATCAAGCAGATTCCGTTACCGGTTGTTAAAGTGGAGTACGAAACGGAAACGCCGTCTCATGCTGCGAATCGGTTCAGCGCCAGAAGTGTTGATGGGCGACGGTCCATTGTGCTGGAAGGGTCGCGTGTGATGCCGATTCTGGTGTCGGATAAGCCGTTGCGATCAGCGTCGATGACGATTGATGAAACGACTTACGATTTGAAGAAGGACTCTGCGAGAGGGGGGCTTCGCTGGGTTTTGGATGCCAAGGGAAATCCATTCGAGAGCGTCGAGCAGACGATTCATTGGGAAGCCCAGGTGGAGGATACCGATGGTGTATCTTTGGAGCGGCCGATTTCGGGTGTCTTACAGGTTCGGGCCGATCAGCCCCCCGCGGTGGCGGCCATTGCGGTCACGCGAAGGATTCTGCCAAATGCCGAGCCGACAGTGGTGTACAAGGTGGTAGATGATTATGCGATATCGAAACTTGTGGCAAGAATCTTGGTTCAGCCGGGTCCGATGACTCTTGAGGCGGACGCAGATGCGAAGCCGCTCATTCATACGAAAATCATCGCTCGCCCCGAAAAGCACGATGATACAATAGAAGGTCGTGTTGGTTTGAATTTCTCCGGTAACTCGCTGAATTTAAAATTGTTGAAGGGCGATCGCGTCATGGTCGCCTTTGAGGCGACGGACTATAGGGGAGAGGGTAAGGCAGGGAAGGTGACTGTATCCGAGCAGCTTGTATTTGAGGTTACGGATCAGAATGGCATTATCGAAGCATTACAGGATCTGCCGACGCAAATTGATAAGAAATTGGACCAGATCATCAGAGCTCAACAGGGTATTGGAGACAGGCCATGAACAATGCGAGACTTGGGATCTTAGTGACGAGCGTGATTTGCACTTTGGCATGGATCGGGTCGGAGGCGGTAGGTCAGGCCAATCCGATAGATCGCCAGAAGGCGAACCAATCTCATGCACGGGATCTGACCACGGAGCTTGTTACGGCAATCCTGAGGTCCCGTTTGCAGCAGCTTGAAGATAATAAGTTGACGCGGTTACCTATTTACGAAGATCTGAAATCTCTGCGCGGACGACTGGACGAACTGACGGCACAATCCATGCCCAAAGTGGGACAGTTGTTAACGCGTGCTTCCGCGGCAAAGACGGATGAGAAACGCAAAGCGCTCTTTTTTGAAGCGCGTGCGGAGATGCACAAGATTCTTCTCAAGCTGCTGGCCGAGCGTGAGCGTATTCGGATTAAAAGAAAGCATGCGGAACTGATCGATCGGCTGAACGAGGTATTGTCGAAGCAGAAGGATACACGTGCATCAACCTCGGCGTTGACGAACTCTGCGGAATTGGCGGTAATTGCGACGGTGGATTCACAGGCGACTGTGGAAACGCTGTTCGGCAAGTACACGAAAATGTTGACGGAGGTGGAGAAGTGGCCGGGTGAATTGGGGGCTATTGCCGCAGCGTTGGGTTCGGAGATTATTAAGCTTAAGGTAGGTGCGGATATTTCCGAGGCTCTTGTATCCTTGAAGGCGACACGGTTTGATCAGTCGAGTGAGAGACAACGGGTGGTAATTGAGAAACTGGAGAAATTAGTGGCGAAGATTCGCCAACTCCGAGATCCTGCTGCGATAGACAAGGATTTATTGAAGGCGGTATCGGCGTTACTCATGGAGCAAGAAAAGATTCGTGCGGATGTTAGGGCGTCTGAGTTGAATGTGGAGACGCAATTGGATGAGTTGGTGAAACGCCAGTCATTGATACAGCAGAAGTTGAGGCGTCTCGAAAATTCGATTCCATTCAATGACTTTCTGACGAAGCTGGCGGTGAAGGCGGAATCTTCGGCTGGATCGGCGCGTGACAATATTTTTGCGGCTGAGCGAGACGCTGCGATTGATCAACAGGGGCGTGTGATCGGCGCATTGGCGGAATTGGCAAGGGAATTGAAGACACGATCGGGCCGTCTTGACGGTAATCTGACTGCGGCTCAGTATGAGCTGTTGTATAAGGAATTGACGAAGACTGGCCGGCAACTTGGCAAGGCATTGGGCGAGCATATTAAGAAGAATGACATGTCTTTGGGTCGTGTCGCTGGGGTTTTGAAGAAGGCTGCAGAGAATGAGAAACTTCCTCATTTTATCACGCTTCGAATTCGAGCGGCCGAAGCAGCGTCCAGCAGGTTAGCGGAGACACTTCGATTGAAGAAGAAGGACGGGGATATTGCATTCGATTATGCCGGACGTTCAATTCGCCATGCGGTGGGTGAGGTAGCTCAGGCTCGGGCAACTGCGCGTCGCAACGCGCTGGCGATTAAGCTTGGCGAGTTAAATCGTGCGACGGAGTCGTTGGCACGAGCGGCGGGTGCATTGCGTGAAGTGAAACGTAGTCTGTCGGACGGCGGGGCGCTTAAGCCGGAGAACGTCAAGGACGCGAAGTCCGTTTTTCTCAAGACACGAGACATTACTCAAAAAGTCGCCACGGGCGTGGTTTCAACCGTTCCGGGTATGGTTTCGGCGTTGAAGGAGACGGCTTCGTTGATAGAAGATGAAGATCCTACACCGACGGCGGAGTTGGCAACGAAGATTTCGCAACAGACGGATGCGATTGCATCGCAGTTGCGCAAGGAGATTGTCAAGAGTGCGACTGCGTTGGTGAAGGTGGTGGAGAGTGAGTTAAAGAGTCACGGGACAATGGAGAAGCCGCTTCATCTGGCGGTCAAATCCCAGCCACATCCTCCGGTTGGGGACTTGAGAAAGTTGGGCGATTCAATCCTTGTCAAGACGCCAGGAGTCGGTGCGGCTGTTCATCACGCCGCGGATACGGCGGCGAAAGCGCGTGAGATTGCGTCGTCTCACGATAAGGTCAATCGTGATATGCAGCGTGCTCGTGTACTTTCGGACATCATTCGTGAGGAGCTTGAAGAGAAACTTGAGCTGGCGAAACGATTGTTGGAGATGGCTAAAGAGTTGGAATCCTCAGCGGATGCAATCGCGGATGCAAGGGATGAGTTTGAAGCGGCTACTGCGGATGCAGTGGACGGCAAAGATGAGACGAATGCGGACGGCGCCAATTCGGATGACAACAAGACTGATGATACTAAGAGTGAAGACGCCAATTCAGACGACATGAATGCGACCAACTCAAATTCAGATGACTCCAATTCAGAAGATGCGAAATCCGATGACGCCAATCCCGGCGATGCGAACGCAGACGCAAATGCGAATACGAACACAGATGCAAACGCGAGTGACAATGCAAGTAAGTCAAATGCTTCTGCTCAAACGCCAGCTCAGGCGGCAGCCGCGTCAAATGCGGCTGCGGCGATTGCTCAGCAGGCGGACGCGCTTACGGAAATTGGTGATACGGTGGCTCAATTGACGGGCGAGACTGATCTGGCCAATGAGCCGATTGCTCAGGCGGCGCAGATTGCTTCGACGCTTGGGCAGGAAAGTAGTACTCCGATGGAGAATAGTGAACAGGCTCCTGCGCAAGGCCCTGCGCCCGCGGAGGGTATGGGTGAAGATGGAGGAATGAATGAGGGTGAAGGAATGGGGCCAGGTGAGGGGATGGGAGATGGCCAGGACATGGGAGAGGGTCAAGGTAAAGGAGAGGGAATGGGAATGGAGGAAAGCGATGGGACGGGCGAAAGCCAAGGCATGGGAGAGGGTATGGGAATGGGTGAAGGTCAAAGCCAAGGAATGGGTATGGGACAGGGCATGGGACAGGGCCAAGGAGAAGGCTTGATTCCTCAGGATGCGACGGGATCCGCCAAGTTAATTGCAGGTCAGGCCGCTACTGTCGCTGCTGCTGTAGCATCAGGTCAAGGTCAAGGTCAAGGTCAAGGTCAAGGTCAAGGTCAAGGTCAAGGTCAAGGTCAAGGTCAAGGTCAAGGTCAAGGTCAAGGTCAAGGTCAAGG
>JANQQT010000135.1 GCA_028284925.1 Phycisphaeraceae bacterium
CGACTGCTGCAGGTGGGCAATAAAGCCTCCCGTACTCGACACCATCCCGCCATTCTGAATGTTCAACACACCAACACCCGTATACCCCACATAAAGCTCCTGCGAATTCACCCACTGTGAATTGACTCCGTCCACCGTCACCGTACCCATCGAACCGACTAATTCACCAATGAAGCCGGCGAAATTACTAACCTCTCCACCGTTGGTTATTTCTAACATTCCAATGGCGTTTTTGCCAACAATCAAATCTTCACTTAATACAGATGGATCAATGTTAATGAGCGGTATGACATCGCCGGTCGATACAACGGCCGCATAAGTGTTCCTTGAGACCTCGGGCATAAGGAAAGTAGACAGCAGGAATGCTGCGACGACAATTCTTTCGGTTTTCATAATCAGACCTCTTTCAATTGGGAACCGTAACGAATTGAATTCTATTAGATTCTGAAAAATTTAGCAATACTTACATGGCTTAAGAAGTCTTGAGATCCACTGGAATACTGATGTCTGGGTCACACGGATCATAATTTAGCTCTAATGCAACTTAAGAATCAGACATAGACGGAAAGGTCAGTCAACGCTTGGCGGTGTAGGTTTTGATGAGTGTCGCATGATGGCGATATAGTGATAACAAACAAGGCAAATGTTACTATATCAATATTGGCCAAAACTAAGTAGATTAGATATTGACAATCACAGATGTAAACTCGCGGCAGCCATAAAATCAAGCAATTTTCTTGCTTGGGCAGACTTCAAAATTGCCAGCACTATGTGGTGGATGCCTGGAACAAGAGTTATCGCCTGAACATGCCTTACAATGCAATTCAGGGATCTATGCCCTCTGAATAATGCTGTGAATCTCATGAGGGGATAATGGCAGGATGCAATATTGATTGAGACATAATCCAAAGTTATGTTCTGTATCCATGGACAAGACGGTGTCTATTGGGGGAAGAGTCATCCTCCCAATTACCCACGTGGACAGGAGTAAGTCAACAGAAATGACTCTGCCAACGGACCTTGAGAATGCCAACGACATCCCGCCATGTTGTCGGCCGAAGTGTTGTGTGAAGGGGCTCACTGTATCTTGGTCTATGCCATCCAATCTCACGGTGCGCACAACACCCTCGTTATTTTCACCTACTCGCCTACTTTCGCCCCATTCGACACATGGATAACGTCATCAAATCACAATTCAAAATTCCATTTCGCTTGCTTTGTTACAATCAAAATCCACGCTGAATTGTAAAAGCGAGCCTCCTGTGCGCGCCCCACTGTCACAAAGCCCGCCCCAGTTTCCCTAACTACTTATTCTCAAATCATTTACCGCCTACCAACGCCTGTCGTCAACTCCAATGTCCAAATTCCGGGGGCGCGCACAATCGGTTCGTTGTTCGACCCGAAAACACGCCAAAAAGCACACTTTCGCGCCATTTCCTCCCAAAAACAGCCCCATTTTTCCCGTTTTACCCTGTTTCGACACCCAAAATTGGGCGAAAATCGAGGGTGTGCGCGTCAGGATTGGGCTTGTCGAAGCCAAATTTTGACCACTCGGGAATCGATTTTGAGGGTCATACTGGAGACGTTTGATGTTTCGCGATGATGCATATAATGGAGGGTGCGACCCGATCGTGTATCCTGTAAGTCATTGTAGATAAATAGTTTATGGTAACACAGTCAAGTACATCCCCGCTCGGCATCCTCGGCTACGGCTACCTTGCCCAACACCTCACCTGCGCGCTACCCCGCGATACCCCCTGGTGGTCCACCAGCCGCGATCCTCAAAAATTCAACCTCCCCAACATTCACCCCTTCGACCTCACCAACCCCGACACCTACCAAAACCTTCCTCACAGCTCAGAAACGCTGATTTTCACGATCCCCAACCCTCCGCCGGAATGCACTCCCGGTAAATCCTTCGGAGTTTCCCCCGACTCCTCACAAGGATCCAACCCCGCTTCCACGGCCGTAAAGCGGGCTCAGCCCATCCTCGACTGGGCCAGGTGGATGGCCGCCAACCGCCCGCAGATAACCCGTCTCGTCTACATCTCCACGACCGGCGTCTACCCCAACGCCTCCGGGAATTGGTCTGAAAACACTGATTTTAGCTCAATATCGAATCTTTCCGACATCGATACACCCAACGGCCCCGCCCGTCGCCTCACCGAATCCATCCTCAGCGACCACTTCGACTGCCGCATCGTACGGCCCGGTGGCATCTACGGCGCGGCCCGCAACATCATCACCCGCATCCTCCAATCCAAGCCCCTCCCCGCCGGCAATCGCCTCGTCCACCGCATCCATGTCGCCGATTTGGCGCAAATATCGCTGATTTTGACCCGGAAAGATCCCCCGGCCCGAATCGT
>JANQQT010000149.1 GCA_028284925.1 Phycisphaeraceae bacterium
ATAGCGTGCCCGCATGACGAGTACTTTTTTCGCTCGCCGCATGTAGCGTGACTTGCGCGGGAGTTTTTGTTGAGCGCGGGCTTCGAGGGCGGCCCATGCCGCATCCAGGCCTTTGGGGAGTTTGGCTGGGGTGGATTTACCGGCAAGCTGTCGCCACATGCCGCTTGGAAGGGCGGGGACCGTTCCGCTGGGTGCTTCTGGTGTTGGAAAGAGTGCCGGTTCCATGAAGGTGTCTCGAAGCGTTAGGCGTTGAACTGTCGTTGCAGCAACTGACGTATGAGTAGCCACCATTGCGTGGCGAGTGTCTTTTCCGGTAAGGTGAATCGGATGACCATACGTTGGCCGACGAGGAGTTTTTTGAGTTCTTCCTTGTCGTCGACGATGGGTTCGATATGGATTTTAAAGATAGGTTCGGATGCCTGAAGTTGATCGGAGTTTTGCATGTCGATATTGATATCACCGCCGGCGACGGTGGCCATGGCTTCGGAGTCGGGTTGTCTGTCGCCTATGCGAAGGATTTTGACGATCTTGCCTTTGAATTGGAGGTCGGCTCTGCCCTTGATTCTCATTTCGACTTCAGCATCGATGCCGACTTCGTTGAGGATACGGGGGCCGATTTCCTGGTTGGTGTGTGCGACGATGAGGAGCTCGTCGCGGTTGATCACCTGTCCGAGGGGTTTACCATCCGGTTGGGCGTAAAGGCCCTTGATGCGTGACGCGGATGGGCTGACCCAGATGCCGTCAAAGGGCGCGCGGATTTTGAGCGCATCAATCTTCTGTTGGTTGAGCTGGAGTTCCTTTCGGACGTTTCGGATTTCGCGCAGATAGTACTGGGCCTGCTCTTTCTGGATCTGGTCATCAGCGGAGAGACCACTTTGGGCGATTTGGAGTTGGATGATGAGTTGGCGCTCACGAGACAGCAGCGTTTGACGATGGTAGATCAGTTCATCGTCTTCAGTGTCAATGAGGATCGTGTTCTTGACGACCGGCGTTCCTGATGGAAGGACACTCTGGATCTCACCGGGAGATTCCACGAAGATGGATTGCATTTGTGCAGTGCGAATGATCCCTTCGGCACGATTGTGGTCATCAAATTTGATGAAACCGATGAGATAGACGAGAGACGCGATGAACAGGAGCGTGGCGAGAACGGCGCGGGAACGGACACGTTCCAGCTCGGGGTTGATTGCGAGGAACTTGATGAATTTGCCGAGCGGGACGAATACCCAAACGACAACAGAAGCCAAGGCCATGATAATGCCGAGTATAGCGAGCATGCTGCCGATATAGAGTATGATCCCGACGCAGATGATCACGCGGTAGATGGTTGAGGCAATGGCGAAAAACATGAGCCACCAGCGTTCGCCGACGGTGTGTGCGGGGTTTTGCGACTTTCGGGCGCCGTAGACGTATTTCTTGACCACATAATAGAGATATTGCTTGGACCGCTGATTGAGGTTGGCTATTTCCAGGAGATCGGAGAGGATGTAATAGCCGTCGAAGCGTAGCAGGGGGTTGGAGTTAAAGAGAATGGTGGAGACGGATGCGATGAACATGACGTTGTAGCAAATGGCGTTAATGAGAGAGGCTTCGCTTGTATTGGCCCATATGACGGCTGCGACGGATGCGACAGCAAGTTCGATATACATGCCACCGGCGCCGACCATGGCACGTTGCCATTTGCTTCGGAAGGCCCAAGAGGAGGATGCATCGACATATGGAACAGGCATGAAGACCAGAAGCATGATGCCCATGGTGTGGCATTCCCCGCCAGTTCCGTTTTTGAGGCCGTAATGGGCGCAGGCAAAACCGTGACCAAATTCGTGGATGGCTTTGATGAGTGCGAAGGAGAGATAGAGCAATGCAAGGTTTTCAGTCTTGAGTAACTGTTGCGGGTCAGCACTGGCCCAGAGTGCTTCCCAGTTGCCTGTAATGTGGTATAGCCCCATGCCAACGATTGCCGCCCAGACGAGGAAGCCGATCGGGCCAAACATCCAGCCGAATACCTTTACCCAAGCTTGCAGGATGTTGTTGGGGTCGAAGAGTGGAATTCGGATGAACAGGAAGTTCATGAAGTACCCGCCGACTTCGCGGACGCGTCGCTTGCGATAGCGATCAAACATTTGGTGAGCGTCGGGTGGGAGATCGGCGTGGAGGAGGTTTGAGGTGTAGAGCTGACCTAGAAGACGAATGACCTCGCCTTGTGTTGGGGCGCGATCGCCCAGTTCGGTATTGCAGATGTCCCAGACCTCTGCGATATTCTTTCTGCCATCGAGGAGGGCTACAAAGTGATATGCCGGTTCATCGAGGCGGAAGAACTGGTTGGCTGCGGGATCGGAGAGAACCTGCCAGAGTCGTCCACGGTATTGTTGACGAAATGTCTGAATGGAGGCGCGTAGTCGGGGCTTCAGCTCTTTGACGCGGTGCCAGGATTCAGAAAATGTGGGACGATCTACGGCCATGAGGTACTCTGTCTATCCAGGTGTTGGGACTGGGTTCTATCTCCTAAGGCAACTCAACGAACACTGCTTCCGGGCCTTTGGGCTTCCGGGGGGTTAAATCCAGAGTTTCATTTTGATCCAATTGACGATGGGCTTGGTCCAGATTTCCAGATAACTTCGTTGATCGATATGTACCTTGCCGAGGCCCTTCATGCCGGGTCGGAACCAAGTGGGCGGCGTGTCGACGAATTCACCTCGGACTTTGAAAACATTTTTCTGTTCCACGACACCGGCGGCAGGTTCGATTCGGGTGACTTTGAATTTGAAATACGTGCCGGGATGGGAGACGGCGGCAAGCTCGCCGGTCTGTCCGACTTCCAATTCAGCCATCTGGTCTTCGGTGACGTCGAGTTCGACCTTGAGGTTTTGAAGGGGGGCGATTTCAAAAAGGGTTTGCCCGCGGTTGAGTGTGATGCCCACCTGTCGTTTGAGGTCGCCTGCAATGATGATACCGTTAATCGGCGCTCGGATTTCTGATTCCGTGATTCTCTTATTGACGAGATTAAGTTCTGCGCGAAGTCCGTTGATCTGCGCTTGGGCGACAAGTGCTTCAGGTATTTCACCCTTTTGCTTATGGACATTCATTTGAATACCCAAGCGGTTGATCTCCGCCCGTTTCTGATCGCGCTGATTGACCAGTTCGCGCCTGTCCATGCTGGCGATGAGCTGTCCTTCGGTGACCCGGTCGCCGGGCTCGACAAGGACCTGATCGATTTTGCCATTGTAAGGGGCACCGACAATTTGGCGCTTGACGGGTTCGACGACGAAGGGAGCTTCTACTTTGTAGGTGCCTTGCGCGACGGAAAAGAAGATGATGAGTCCGAGGAGTACGATGGCGACGATCTTGGCCCATGTGTGGGTTGGACCTACCAGTTTACTCCCGCCCTTGCGTGCGGTGTCCAGAGCCTTTTGACCGACCCAGCGATCACGTTGTTCGAGTTCTGAGACGCGAGCTGTGCACAGATCGCAGGTGAGTCGGAGTGTTTCGATTTCCTCAATGGTAATGACGTGCTCGGGCGCCCATTCGATGGTCATCACACCGATGGGTTCATCGCCGCGCCGTAGAGGAAGAGACAGGACTGCCGTCGGACCAAACTTGGTGGATAGCTCCTTGGCGGCTCGGCAAACCGTGGTTGCTTCGGCGTCGGATGGATAGGCGACCTCGATATCCTGATCGATACACTCTTCCATCGTGGCTTCAATGGCTTGGACGATATTCTGCTTACGCGAGTACTTTTCCGTGTGGGAAAGTGCTTGTGATTTAACATAGCGACCTTTGAGGAGCCCCAATGTGACGCGGTCGGCCTTCCATGCATCGGCGATCTGATTGCACATGGCCATCGCGGCGGCTTTGTACTTGTCCTGCTTATTCAGTTCGGCGAGAACTTCGCAGGCCTGTTTGAGGCGTTCAAGGTCGGTGCCGCGGCGTTGAATGGTAAGACGTAGCTCGTAGAGGCTCAGGAGGCTGACAGTCAATTCGAGGCGTTGGCGGCATTGTTCAACGTAGTTGGTGTCGCCATTGTTGATGATGAATGCGGCGACGCCGCGTACGCCTGCTCCTCCGAGGATGGGCATGACCAAGAGGTATCGGCTGGGGGCGACACCGTAGAGTTCTTCGCCGGACCTAAGCGGGGCGGTTACGCCTCTGCCGGAGGTTAATACATTTGGCGAAAGCTCGATGGCCTGGCTTAGCCAGTCAGGCATCGCGTCAGATTTCTTTTGACGTGGGTAGAGGGCAAGGACTTCGGGACGACCCTGGCGGGAAGCGCGTAGGATTACTCCTTGGTCGGCGGCGCCTACGTGGCACTGGACCGTAAGCAGTTGCATGAGGAACTCTTCGGGAGGTCCATCAAACTGCATAAGGTGTTCAACCAACTCCGCGGGAGTCGTGGCTGTTCTTGAGGTTGTCTGTTGAGCCATGAGATAACGCCTGCGTCTTTCGTCCTCTTATATACCTACCTACCCTCGCAACGGATCCTCATCGAAATGCGGGAGGTGCGAAGTGTTCACCGGACAAAGGATATTCTATCCAGTGTATCGGTCGCATCCATTGGCGGTATGATTGAATGGAGAGAAAGTTCTTGCCAATTATTGGACTTTTCCAAGGAAGTTTGACGTATTTTTGATTGGCCGAGGAGGAAGTTCGTGATGAAAAAGACCCGTCGGTTGTGACGGGTCTTTTGGTTCAACAAGTTGGAGAATTGAGGTGTGAATTAAGCATTGGAAGATTTGCGGCGAATCAAGGCAATGGTTGTAAGTGAGAGAAAGGCGATAGATGTTGGTTCGGGTATGGATGATGTACTGAATGTGCCCGCTCCACCTCCCTGAAGGGCATTGATGAAGGGATTGATGTCATCTACGTCGAGAATATCGTTGCCGCTGAAATCGCCCAGCAGTGTTGCGGGAATACCGAATCGATCTTGGTAACCTGTACCGCCTGTGAGCCCTTGAATAAACGGATTGATATCATCCACGTCGATGTGACCGTCCAAATTCATATCACCCATGGGAATCGTGGTCGTGATGACTTGAACGTCACCATCGTCGGGGTCGAGATCCGTACCATCTAGTCCGTTCACACTGAGATTACCGGAAACACCAGGTTGTTTCCAAACACTTGCACTGACGGCGGTTGCGGACGGATCGGCCCCAGAGTAAGTGCCGACTCCCAACAAGGCACGCGGTCCGAAGAAAGAGATGTCGCCTCCGCCAACTTCGTTAGGAATGGTGCCGTCCGTCTGCCCAAAACCGAAAACAAGATCAGCGACAGGCTGTTGCGAAGGATCGGGTAATTGGCCAGCTCCAATTTGGGTAAGCGAAATCTGAGTAGTGTCAACGATAAAACCAGTTTGTGCGCCTCCAGTTCGTTCGCCGGAAAGCGTCGCCAAGTCCAGCGTATCCGCGCTGGTGAGTTCAAGGTTAAATGCGGCAAGTCCGCCATTGGGTCCGAAACCAGGCTCGACTTCCGCATTTGAGACAGTACCAAACAGAACAAACGTGTTTGCATGTGGGATATTTGCAAGCTGAATGTCAACTATTGCAGCCGATACCGTATTTGTAGTTATAACCAACGTAAATAATGTCACAAAAAGTCTGGACATACCAGTTCTCCGTAAAATCCGCCAAAGACGGCATTTAGTCGCTATTGTAGCGTTTTTGGATTAATACATTTATACATCAATCGAATCGATTCCGCAATGTGTTTTTTGAAATCAGAGGGTAAACTGGCTTTGTGTAATCACCTCACTTGAAGTTTGTATCGAGGTTGAGTGTGGATCACATATGATTTTATTGCGTGGAATACGAAAAAGAAAAAACCCTTCGACAACCAGTGCCGAAGGGTTGAATATGTGATTCCAATATGTTGAGTTCAAATTTTATTTAGGCTCTTCGACGTACGAATGCCAAGCTTGCCAAGCCGAGAAAGCTAAGTGTGGCAGGCTCAGGGATAATCACATCGTCGGGGTTTACTTTATACGAAGCATCGGGAACATCACTTGGCGTGAGACGTTCATTCCCTGCATTCAGAGAGCGCGTTTCCGAATCGCCGAAGGTAACGTCAACTTGACTACTTGAACCGCTACCGCCCGGGTTACCGGGAAGGATGCCCTGTGCGCCAATTTGCATGAAAATATTGGCTTGGCCTTCGCCGACAAGGTCAAACTCAACCGTACCCAAAAGGAAATTGCCATTCTCAAAGAAATCTGCTTCGGTACCGCCTGCGCCTGCCGCAAGTGGATTCAAACCATATCCAGCAGTAACATTGAGGCCGCTGAGGGTTACCACATTATTGTCTACTGAGACGCCAGGGGTCTGCCATCGTGGAAGCGGCGCGGGAAAGGCTGGAATGCTGGCGTTAAAGACTTCTCCGCCAGTAAATCGCAAAACGTCGGGGTTATCAGTTGTAACATCGATAAAGATCGAACTGATGCTGTTGTCAACCAGCCCTTCGTGATTTACCCATACACCAAGCGTACGACTTTGTGGCGTTTCGGAAACGAGCATCTCCCCTGCGGGATTACCCACCGCTGCGCCTTGCCCAACGCCGGTCGCTTCTGAAAGAAAGACCACGACCGCCGCATTCGATTGGCTATTAAACGCTAGAAGCGCCACTGCCATAACGGCCAAGGTTTTCATCTTTGCACACCAACTCATAATACGTCTCCTTCTTAAGACTTTTACAGGCTAAACAACCTGCCTATTTAATTCTCTTGAGGTTTTTTTTGCCTTCCCTCAGTTCTCTTCATTCAATGTACTTGAATTACACAGTTCAAGTCAATGCTTAATTTGCATTTTTCTACTTTTTTGCAGGATTAGCGACGTCGTCGAATCAATGCGGTTGCGCCGACAGCCAGCAGCGATATTGTCGCTGGTTCAGGGATCGACGAAGCACTGAATGATCCACCACCACCACCCTGAAGGGCGGCAATGAATGGGTTAATGTCATCCACGTCAACGAGGCCATTGCCGCTAAAGTCGCCCAGTACAACGCCAGACAGGCCAAAGGCGGATTCATATGCGGCAGCGGCACTTAATGCTTGAATAAACGGGTTGATGTCATCCACGTCGATTTGTCCATCGAGGTTCATATCGCCCCTTGCGTGAACCCAGACTTCTACCCCGCCGAATGAGATATTTGCAGGGTCAACCAAGCCGTTCTGGCTGGAATCGGGGAACCAAAGGGATGTTCCGATCGGGGCGCCACAGCAGCCGTTATCGCCATCGGAAAGGTTGAAGTTAATGACGGTGCCTGCACCGGCTTGTATATCAACACCGGCAGTAAGCAGAAGTTCTGTGGTTTCGTCCGCACCAAGACCCGTTCCGGTAGCGGCGTCGTCGATAATGGATTTTGAAAATCCTCCACCAGCCAAAATCTGATTACCATTGACGATATTTATTGTGGTAACACCGAGTTCAACGACCGTAGGTGGAAGAGTAATGCCTGTGAAAGATGCTGCACCAGCGTCGGCGTCAATATTAACTGAAGCTCCGTTGGCGCCTTGCAAATGCTCTGTTCGAATGCTGATCGCCACATCAATCGAGCCTCCTTCGGGGACGACGAATCGTTGGGTTGGCATGTTATTGAGTGGAAGAGGGGCACCATTGAATTGAACTTCGGAGGTGAAATCTACCAAAGCTGCATTGGCGGAGGTGACACTTGCCAGTCCGATGAATGCGGCGCACGCTGTTTTAAATAGTCGTTTTACCATCCTGCTTACCCTACTCCGTTTATGGTCATTGCACATCATCACTTGAATTCCTCCGAGAGAGCCGAAAAATTGGCTTGGTACTCCCCTGTATCAGCGACAGAGAGAATTTGCTAACGGGCCCAGTATAAAGGACGGTGAATCTACTCGCAAGGTGTTTTTTAGAAAAAGGTGAAAAAAATGAGGTGTCTATATTTGACATGGAGCCTTGATTGTGAGCTGAGAATGGCGTTTTTCCCGGAACTCAGTCGATTGCGGCTCAAAGTATGCCCGTTTTTTTAGCAGAATAGGAGGTGCTTTGCGGGCATGAACGTATCAGTATGCTCGGCATACGGAGGGGGTCTGAGAGCATTTTTCTGTGAGATTTCAGTTTTTCTAACAGATTATATCAATTTGTTCGAAATGGCACGGAAGATTGGTTATTAGCCGAAATATTGAGGCATCCCTCTATAATTCTCTTTCTCCAGCGATAAGGAACTATCTATATGCCTCTGATAATCAATGGTCAGACCATCGACGAGTCGACGATCGAGCAGGAATTCTCCAATATCAAGGCTCAATTTGAGTCAATGTCCGGCAGTTTTTCGTGTTGCGAGCGGGATGATGAGTTTCGCGGCTATGCGCGCGAGAATGTGGCGGCCCGATTTCTTCTGATGCAGGAGGCGGTTAAGGGCGAGATTCAGATTGATGAGGCGCGGATTGATGCGGGAATTGATGAGCTATCGGAGCAGCATGGGGGAATGGACATGCTTAGGATTGCTTACGATGTGGAAGAGGGAGAAGACGACTCGGTCATTCGCAAGGATGTTACTGATCGACTGAAGGTGGAGGCATACGTTCAGCAATTGACCGATGCGTTGGCTGAGCCGTCGGATGAAGATCTGTCGGATTACCATAAGGCGAATATTGAAACTTATACGACCCCTAAGAAAGTGCGTGCATCTCACATCCTGAAAGCCATCACGCAGGTGGAGGAAAAGGAAGAGACGTTTGAGCTGATGATGCGGCTAAGAGACGAATTGCTGTCGGGAGCGAGTATTGAGGCACTTGCGAAGGAACATTCGGATCGTGTTAAGGAAATTGAAGAGGCGGAAGAAGTGGATCCGGATGCGGGTGACGGCATTGATCTTGGTTTTTTCGGAAAGGACGAGATGATGGAAGAGTTCGCCACCATTGCCTTTTCGATGGCTGTCGGGGAGGTAAGTCCGGTATTTTTGACGCACTATGGATATCACTTGCTGACGGTGACGGAAATTCAGTCGCCCGAGCCGATACCCTTTGCGGATATTCAGGACGAAGTCAAGGCGCACTTTCTGGAGGACCGTCGAGAGAGTTTGATCCAGCATCGCGTGGCGGAACTCAAGGAGGATGCTGAAATTGAATACGTTGAAGAGGTATATGAAGAGGATGAAGCGTTGCTGACGCCGGACTCTGAAGATGATTGACGGGGGGTAACCGCAGGAACGTTAACTCCGTTTCTGCTTTGTTATGGATTGCGTGGCGAGTCGTGTTATTCCCGTAAGTAACACGAAGCCAGAGGCAATGATAAGTGCCAGCCAGACGAGGCGTAGGGGCCACGGGCCTAGGAAGGCAATGATGGTGGTGGAGCCAGGCGTTGTTTTACTGACATATCCGTAGTTGGTTCCAAGTTGCAGATTCAAAAACAGTAAGGCGAAGCCATAGACGAATGTGATCAGGATTGCCAGGCCTGCCTGTCTGAATGTGGGGATGAAGCGGTGTACGACGAGGTCATAGAAGGCGGCTCCGACGATAAGGGCGTGCAATGCCCAAAAAATATAGAATTCGACGGCATCGGGACCGTGTTCGACGATAGGCGTGATTAATCCTTGGCTGGACAAGCCGATTCCCCAGAAGAATAAGACGATTCGCAGTATTTTTGTGTGAAAGACTAGGACCAGGGAAGCAACCAGACCGCCAATATCGCAGTAGTGGAGGGGGAGGCTGTCTTGTACGTCAAATCCTTCAGGTCGGAGGCCGCCGTACCAAGAGGCGGTAAATGCCCATATGGCCAATCCGATCGTGCCGAGAGCCCGTCGAAAGACTGCTTCCCGGGCAATCGAATCGTTTTTTAATGAACAACCCACACAAGTTAGCGTAACGATCAGCATAATGATGACGGTAATGCTGAACACGTGAGGCAGATTGAATAGCGATGCGGCTTCGGCCAGTTGGGGGATTGGAGCAATGAGATTGTTTGGAAGGAATTGCATGGATAGGTGCCGGTTTGAGGATTTGAGTGTAGAATGATAGGCGTAGTACGGGAGTCCATGGTTTGCGTGGATGTCGTTTGGTACAGGTCGGACCTCTTAGAGGGGTGGGGTTAACATGATTAGGGACTGCGCGATAGACAGGCCGTTTAAGGTTGATCTTCCTCGAGCTGGGACTCTTGGAAGGATGTTGATGCGCGCAGCCCGGCCAGTTGTTGAACGCGTTCTCAAGTTTCCCGCGCTGAATCAAGTTTATCTGGATGCCTGCCGAGGGCGGACGGACGAGCGCGAAGGTACTTTTTTTGAGCGCGTGTCCAAGGTCCTGGGGATGCAGTTGGATGTTGACGAAGAGCAACTGGCACGCGTTCCTCAATCCGGTCCGCTGGTCGTTGTCGCAAACCATCCTCTGGGAGGGCTGGAAGGGATTCTTCTTCCTGCGTTACTGAATCGCGTTCGACCGGACATCAAGGTTGTTTCCAATTATCTGTTGTCCTGTATGCCAGAGATGCATGATGTTTCGTTTTTTGTAGACCCGTTTGGTAAGCCGACGTCGACGGAACGTAATTTTGCCGCCATGCGTTCGATATTGCGTTGGGTCAGGGATGGTGGAGCCATCGCCACGTTTCCGGCGGGCGAGGTATCTCACTTGCACTGGCGTCAGCGTCGTGTGGTAGATCCTGCGTGGGATGCGACGATCGCCAAGATCGTTCAGCGGGCCGAGGCTGCCGTTCTTCCAGTATTCGTGGATGGTCGAAACAGCAACCTTTTTCAGATGATGGGGTTGATTCATCCGCGACTTCGCACCGCGATGTTACCTCGTGAACTCCTGAAGAAACGAAACGGTACGATTCGAATGCGAATCGGGAGTCCATTGACGTCTGCGCGAACCAAGCGCTTTAAGGATCCTGCAGAGCTTACAGACTACATGCGCGTCCGGACTTATATCCTTAAAAAAAACCGCAAGGAAGATACACCACCGCGGGCGGAGATTATTGACAGGCCGGGGTATGCTCGAATCGTTGATCCGGTATCGCCCGAGGTTGTCGCTGATGAGATAGCAGGCTTACCCAAAGACCAGTTCATGCTTGAAAGTGGGGAGCAACAGGTTTATTTCGCGCGCAGTTCGCAGGCGCCGAACCTCTTGCGTGAATTGGGAAGATTACGTGAAATAGCGTTTCGGCAGGTTGGTGAGGGGACAGGGTTTGAACTGGATATCGATCGATTTGACGAGCACTATCTGCATTTGTTTATCTGGCACAAGACCGAGGCCAAGATTGTCGGCGCATATCGACTTGGCTTGACGGATGAAATCTTGCCGCGATTCGGCAAGGCAGGGTTGTATACCGATACCTTGTTCCGGTACCAGCAGGAATTGCTTGATCAGATTAATCCTGCGATTGAGCTTGGTCGTTCATTTGTCCATCCAGCGTTCCAGAACAGCTATGCACCTCTCATGCTGTTGTGGAAAGGGATTGGGAGCTTTATTGCACAGAATCCGCGATACACGCGTTTGATCGGTCCGGTCAGTATCAGCGCGCAATACACTACCATGTCTCGCCATCTGCTTGTGGCGTTCCTGAAGCTCAATAAGTACCTTCCTGCATTGGGAAAGCTGATTCACCCCAAAAATCCGCCGGAGTTTTCACCGGATCGGGATTGGGATGCGCGGCAGTTTTCCACGGTCATTCGTGATCTGGATGAGGTGAATGATCTGATCAGTGATCTTGAATCGGATCGCAAGCGTATGCCTGTACTCCTGCGTCAATACCTGAAACTGAATGCTCAGCTGCTGGGGTTCAACGTGGATCCGGAATTTGGTGATGCTTTGGATGGGCTCATGCTGGTGGATGCAACGACCACGGATCGCAGGACGATGATTCGATATATGGGTCGAGAGGCGACCAACAAGTTTTTGGCGTATCACGGATTGGATTAGGGCTAGGATAAAAAAGTATTTGTGCCAGAGGGATATAGCAACCGTCCGTTTTTCAACGAGTTTACATTGTTTTTACATTTACATGCGAAAAGTACGCGTATATACTATTGATGCTTGCAATCATATGTGTGCAAGTGTCGTTTTGTGAATATTGGTCCCGTTTGTTGGCCGAGGCATTTGAAGTGTCCGGTTGACATGAGTAATCCGAGTCCCCCTTTCTCAGGTAGACAGGTAGAACAATGGAATCTTTAAGCAGAAGAGAGTTTGCGGCGTTAGCGGCTGGATCGGCTGTGGTGATCCCTTTTACCGTTTCCGAAGCGGATGGCGCGGTGAATGAGAGAATTCTCGGCCACCACAAAACAAAGTTTACACTTGATGACAAGTACCGCCTTCGTCTGACGGGTACGTTGAAGAAAACAAAGAAGATTTGCTCGTGTATTGTCACCTTTTTTATCCTTCGGAGTAAGCGAGGCCAAGACAGTTGGATCCGAGCCAAACGCGTGATTTCCACGCGAAGAACCACGAAGATTCGCCCGGTAGTGTATACGTTTCCGAAGGGGCAGTATGCGTTGGTACTTCAGGGCAAGGGAATGGATTACGATCTCAAGGTTGAAAAATCCGACAAGAAAAAGACGATCGATAAGGATGTAACCGAATGGGAAGAAGTGGCCAACATGGTCGGAACGGTTAAGTTGCCCGGTGAGATCGATGATTATGAACCCATCAAATGATGGGGTATCCCTCTTTGTATTCAGAGAATTTGAAAGCGCCGCGAATGAAATTTCGCGGCGTTTTTACATGATGAGTTTATTGTGACCTATTGTTAATCAAATTACGACACCATCCGCCACCTCCATCAAGTTGATAGCACCCCCTCCTCCGCTAACACCCTCGCTTCGTGCGTTCGCATCAAAGAGGATAGAAAGATCATCAATGGATTTGCCAAAAGCGGACAGAATGAGCAACTGGTCGTTATCGTCGACAACTGAGTCATTATTGAAATCCGCCCATGTTATGAAAGGCGGTTCAGAGCCCCCCGTATTTTTACCTTTGGCGGCGAGGAAATATCCAAAGTCGGCGAAGTTGACCACATCGTTGTTGTCAAAGTCATAAAGGACTGCACGAATATCCACATTTGGTTCGGATATCGGATCGGCTTCCACGCTACCGTTGTTGTAGGTGGTGACCGTCGTGTCCAGAGTATTGACGGATAGATTCATCGAATACGGGCCGAATGTCGTATTGGCGGGATCGATTGGTGCTATACCTGTAAACAGGACGCGTCCCAGAAGTGCGTACGAGTCATTACCTGCATTGGCTCCCTGGTTTGCCTCGCCGCCAAACTTGATCCAGCCTTCGATCAGATTTATTTCCGAATGGTCGTCTCCGCCCAAGATGTTGCTGTGGTCGATGGCGTCCACGCGAGCCGTCGCGGGATCAAAGTCGAGTCTGACAGTAGCAAATTCCAGGGAATCGTTAGTGGCTTCAGCTTTCATCCAGACTTCCACCCAGTAGGATTGTCCTTCGCGTTGCCAGAATTCCTCGCCGCCCGCTCCGGTCACCGGGTTAATGTCGGAAGTGGGGATGGTCGCTGATTCCTCTATGTTCGTCGGTAGGATACGCGGCGTCAGAGCGATTTGGACATCCGTTTCTGTAACGGGCAGAGGTTCTACATACGTAAGATTGAGGCGTGGGTGCGCTCCGACCGTGTTGGATTCACTGGAGTGTGCGCTGAAACCGTTCGTGTTCTGCCCGTCGGCAATTAGAAAACCAAAGTTGGAGGAGGGGTCATTCACAAAACTTTGAATGACGTCAAGTCCTTGAGAATTCAAACTGTGCGTGATGGCACCAAAATTCGACGAGCTGATGGTTGCCAAAACTTCCGTGTCGCGATCACCGGCGCCAGTCAGGCCACCGGCATCCCATGCGTTTCCGTTGGAGGCCTGATTCCATGTAACTTCGTTTTCATTCCAGTCTCGCAGAATCCGGTAGAGTTCGTATTCCTGGCCGTTGCTGGTATTAAGGTAGTCAAGCGTGATCGAAGCGCTGAGTATTGTACTTCCCACAGGTATGTGGCTGATATCCCATTTGATCAATGACATCTGATTGCTGCCACCGGTATCGTCATCCGAGCCATCAACCTCGATGGTTTGGACGGAGCCAAAATTGTCATTCTCCACACCTTCAGCGATCCATGCGTCCGATGTACCGTCGTAGGCGCCATCTGGATTGACACCTGTCTGGAAGGAGGCTTGCAGTATGGGTATCGCGAACGGTTCGCTCCTTTGGCCTTCTAAACCTGCTCCGTTCACGGCCGACACCTCGTATGAAAAACCTTGAATAATCGAGAATTGCGTATCGGTCCACGAGGTTGTTTGAACTGTATCCACCACTTGGCCGTTTCGATAAAGGCGGTAGAAACCGATGCCGGTTTCATCGTCGGTTGCAGGTGACCAGTTCAATAACAGGTTCTCTCCCTGCATGGATCCGATTAGGTCTTCCGGTGTTGAAGGAGGTGAAGGATCGCTCAATACGTTGGCTCGTCCCGGTGTGCCGCCATCGATTCCTGCATCCCAGTTGTCCGGTTCGTTGCTCCACGCATTCAGATCAGTACGTGAAAGGGATGGTCCTAATCCGTCGGCTTCCACCGACCATGGCGCCTTGTCGTTGTATCGAATTCGCTCGACGGCAATCATCGGAACGAAATCATCCAATTCAGGCGTATCGGGTCGACTTAGCTCAAGCAATTCACCTCCATTATCCAGACTGCCTGAATATGGCCCGAAGATCTGAATATTGACAGGTATATTGTGGGCGGTTCGATAGGCAGCCGGATCAATTGGAACGACCAAAGCCAACTCATTCGGAGCCAGCGAAACACCTTGCGGGAACGTAAAGTCGATCCCGTTAGTGAACTGCCACGTATTTGCCGGATTGGCCGGATCAAACAAATTAACGCTCGATTCACTGCGGTTGACGAGTTCAACAAACTCTTCATGTCCGGGAGTAGGGTTATACATGATTTCATTGACGACGACGTCACCTAGGGCAGGCGGAGCATTAACGCTGCCCAGTGTGGAAACCGACGTCGCCGTGATATCCAGGTATCCTGCTGAATTCGTATATCTTCCGAATGTAACGCCGTTGGCCGCTGCACCAAATTCAATATGGTCAATGAATCGCTTGGGGCCGGAAATATCGCCTTCCAGAAGCCAGACATCATCGCCTTCGGCAGAGTTCAAGGCGAATGGCGTAGGATTATTCGGCCCACCGACGTTAAAATCGTTCTCGTCCAGCACCAGGTATCCAAATGACGGAAGTACTGTGCCGGCTGGTATCTGGTATTTGAAAAGATTGTCGGCATCATCACTGACATACCAGTGGCTGATGTCTATCGGATCCCTGCTTGCATTAAACAGTTCAATTGCGTCAACATCCGGAAGGTCGGTGTGCGTTAAGACCTCCGTGACAACAACGTCTGATCGCTTCGGAAGTCCTGCGCGACCTGGGCTGCCGCCGTATTCTGTGCTGGAATTCCAGTTGGCGGGATCGTTGTAATCATTTTCCGTGTTGTTGACTGCCAGGGATGCGCCATTACCGTCGGCACGATCAGGCCAACCGGCTCCGTCGTTGTATTCGAAGTTCTGGAATGGTCCGGTGATTGCGGAACTCAGGATGATCTGCTCCCCGCCATTGGAAAGACTGCTGGTGAAAGGGCCGGTGACGTTATTCAATGTGCCGTATCGTGCAGTGAATGCTGCGAGATTCTTGGCAACGACAATGTATTCACCCGGATCCAGATCAACCGAAGAGAATGTGTAGTCGATGGCCTGAGCGATGGATACGCCTTCCAGGTTGATTGTCGTATCGCCTACGTTACGCAATTCCACGAACTCGAAATCATCGTTGTCAAACATTGGGTCGACCGCAAGTTCCGCAGCTGTCGGCGCTGGCGGGTTGTACATGATCTCCGTAACGCGCAGATCATTCTGAATTGGATCCAGTTCGGGGGTGCCTGGCGGGATTTCACCTAGAACATAATTAACGCGGGCGGCTGCGAAATCTTTCATGTCGTTGAGAACGAATGTTGGTAACCAGTCGCCAAGAACTTCATCAATCAATGGATTCAACTGCTCAGCAGAGAAGACGGTCTCAGCCAGCTGTTTGAGGTGCGCATAGTAATAAGATCGGTAAGTTGGATTCTGCAACACACGATCCAGACGTCCGTGATTCTCAACTTCAAACAGGTTACGCGTTGGGCTGCCCGCCGTGTCGCCTTGATCCAGAATCGTATCCAGATCATGTACGACAAATCGGATACGCGGGTCATTGGCTCCTGCATACATACTGTAATCGTCACCACGCCCGTTGATCAACCCGTTTTCTTCATTTACCAGGAGGGCATTGACTGCAAAGAAACGCAACCATTGCTGTACATCAGCTGCAGCTTCCAGTGTTTCTACGAATACCTCATCCGGCGTCTCGCTTTCACTCAATGCCCGCGTCATGGCAATCAGATCTGACCAGTCGTCTTCCTCCACGTTGGTTTTCTTTGCATATGACCCGCGATAGCTACCGGGGCTTTCTCCACGATAACTTAAATCACCGTTAATGCCACGGTAAAAATTTCCGTCCGAATCAGCCGGGTAGTTCTTTTCCGCCCATTCGGTTGAGGGGATATCCAAATGGACATATGAGCCGAACTGGTTGTGCGTTTGGCGGGTTTCGTCTTCACTATTCATGCGCAGCATGACTCGCCTGCCGCCTTCGGAAGGCAAGCCTGCCTTCTGAAAGATCGTCATGCCCAGCAATTGGTTGTAGGGATATTGCGCGTTAAGGTTGATCCCATGCACACCTTCCCACGTGTCATCTGAAGGAAAATTGACACGGAAGTTTTTCGGGTTTCGGCCTCGACTTCCGCTACCGCGAATGCGCACGCCGACATTATGCCTGACTTTGTACTCGCCATCGATGTGGCTGACGAACGTCGATTGCATCTGGGCGTTGCTGTTGTTTGGAATACCCTTGAATCGATCCATCTCCTGTTCGGCCATGATGATGCGATAGAACGGAACGTCCGGATCGACGATTTCATTGTCTACCTGATAATGGGCGTTGGCATCGTGTTCCGTTCCAGCGTCGTTCGATGCTGCGGGCCAGCTTCTAACGAGGTTTCCGTCCGTGGCCTCAACGTAGTACTCTACGATTACACCATCCGACTGAATCGGTAGAATCGCGCCCCAAACGCCATCATTGGCGGCGCCGTCACCGTGCAGACCGTCATCAAACATCTGTACTTCCGTGAACGGTCCGGCATTACTGTCCGCCTTGCGAAAGAAAACGCTTGCCGAGACGTTATTGAGTATTTCGTCTTCGAATTCAGCGGTAACCGTTACCTGGTCTGTCGATGTTGGAACGGCTGGGAGGTGACTGACGTCGCGAATGATCGGAGCAATATCATTTGCGGCTACGGAGTTGGGTGCGCCCGGAGTTCCGCCATCCGGCCCACTTTCATCCCAATTCACACCGCGTTTGTTGGATAGCGCGGGATTGATCAATTCAAGCGACTTTCCCTCACCGTCATGACCTGCCTCCCAGGTCCACCCATCATAACCGGAAAAAATGTTTGCCTGGGGTCTGCGATCTGCCCAGTCACCTTCATCGGCATAAGTCACCTCGTCAATCTGATCACCTTCCGCGTTCTCCAGCTTGATACGCTCAGAGTCGTTGGCCAGTTTTCCGGTCCAGCCTCCAACGATATGGTCTACTTGGCCGTATCGAGCCACAAAAGCGGCTTCATCCGCCGCCACCACGAGGAATTCGCCCGGCTGAATGGTCACGGGCGGGAACGTAAAATTGACGCCTTTGGTAAATGCCCAGCCGTTGAGGTCCGCCGCCTCGTCTCCAAAGTTCGCCAACTCAATGTATTCATGAGCAGGATCGCTTGAACTTGGATGGTACATAATTTCATTGATTACCACGTCCGCGGCCAACAGGAGTCGCGGCTCCAAGGGTTTTAGCAACAGAGGAGCGCAGGCGTTCTTCCTTGCACGCCGCATTCGACTATAACGACGCTTCTTGGACGTGGCTTCTTTCCAGCGTTTCAACGGATTTCTCCTCAGATTCCGACTCTTCTTCTACTGTCTAATGGATGGTTTTCTCCCAAAACTGCATCATCCACACGTGTCGATCGAATTTCGACATGCCACATAGGCGGGGATTTGGCCTCTTCAACTTGCTTACGCATTATACTTGCAATTGGCGCAAAATTGCAACCAAGTTACGCGTACGTGCGACTTTCGTCAGCTTTTAGTGTGATTTTTCGCTTTCGTTGGATTTTTTATCGGTCCGGAGATTCAACGTCGAACACGATTTCTTGTTTGGTGTCCCCTTGATATTCTTACGTTTGCCTGCAAAGCCTGTCTGTAGAAACCCTATTTCATCGGAGGGTTCTTTTCCGGATTGCCGTTGGTGGTCAGCACCTGTATCTCATGAGCTCTGTGCTTACCCGAATACGACCACACGATTCTCTTGTCACGCGTAATTTCGAAAATCTTGATACCCTTTCGGGCGGCATAACTGGCAATCACTGTATTGCCGTTCGCCAGCCGCTGTGCCCCGCAAGGGTCCACAAACGGTTTGCCCGGCAGGTCATCGTTGGTGACTTTCCACACGACCTTCCCGGTCTTGTCCATTTCAACGATCTTGTTCCCATTGGTTAACGATACCAGTGTGTTTCCGTTTGCCAGACGAATGGCGGTAAATGGCCAATTCCTCGCTTTTCTACCACCTAGTTCCTTCAGGTCTGTCTTGAACTCCTTGACCACCTTGCCTTCGGGCGTGTACTCCTTCACTTTGAACGCCAGGAGATGGGGCACGAGGTAATTCCCGTTGGCCAGCTTTCTAGCCATTCGGGTTTGCATGTGCCCATTGTTGGTTTCCGGTTTCAAAGGACAATCGACAACAATCTTCCCTTTCGGACTTACTTCCAGAAGGCGTGGTTTCTTGCCTAATTCGGTGATTAACGTATTGCCGTTTTTCAGACGCTGGGCTGTACCGATTTCCCGATTCTCTTTCGACTTGCTATACTGAAAGACAACTTTCTTCTCTCGCGTGAACTCCTTCACGACGTTTCCCCATGCAATCAGAATGTTCCCATTGGGCAATACGAAGCCGTCGCGTGCCCCACCTCTTCCGGAATTCCAAACTTCCTTGCCGTCCTCGTCAAGGATTCCGGTAAAGGTTGGACCGGCAATAAAGATTGAATGCTTGATACTCTTCCCCGATTCCGCAGCAGGCACTGGACCGGAAGCCAGAAATACGGAGAGGCCAACGGTGGCGACAGCCAGCATCGATCGAATCACACCTGACATAAGAAACACCTTTCATTAATAGGAAGGGGATTGGAGATATGGATATGCGATAGATGAGACTATACCTCAAATCTGAATGGACGACATCGGAAAAATCGTAACGCGAATAGTTGTGTGCTTTCATTCACGCCAGCTTGCTGGAAACCTTCTCTAATTCGGCCTCCGCCTCGGACAATTGATCTCGCGTCTGTTGAACCAGATGGGCGGGGGCCTTGTCCGTATAGCCCCTGTTGGCCAATCGTCCTGCCAGTGCCTTGATGGATTTCTTCAATTCACTCTGACGTTTGGCCAGCAATTCCCTTTCCGCCTCCTCATCCACGAGGCCGGTGATATAAATCTCGATCGCTCCGCATGTGGTGGAAGTCGCGTTGTCCGGTTCCTCAATATCGCTTCCGATGGCAGTCAGATTCGCGTTTGCAAGCGTAGCCAGCAAGTCCGCATTTGATTCGATCGTGGTCGTATCATCACCCGTCGCGCGAATCATCACATCCACCACATCCCTCGGTGGCACGTTGTATTTGCTGCGAATGTTACGCACGGTCACGATCAACTCACGCATCAATTCAAACCGCCCCTCGATCACCTCATCCACCAATCCGTGATCAACGTCGGGCCAGCTTGCATCAATACACAAACCTGATTCGTCCACCCTCACACCATCAATCGATCGGTGCGCAATCACTTCATTGAGTCTGCCAAACAGTTTTTCAGTCACAAACGGCGTGACTGGTTGCAAGAGCCGAAGTACGCAATCCAGACAGGCGGCAATCGTCGCACGGGCTGTATGGCCGGCGGAGTCGTCCTCACGCACCACAGGTTTTATTGCCTCAAGATACCAGTCGCACAGATCCCGCCAGAAGAAATCGTAGACGCATTCCACGTAGCGATTGAACTGGTAACCTGATATCGCATCGTTCACGGTTGCCACTGTTTTGGCGAGTCGCGAGAGTATCCATCGGTCCGCCAGTGACCGATCTTGCTCTGTTCGCCCCTTCTCGCCTGCGGTCTGGGATTCAAGGTTTGATATTGTAAACCGCATGGCGTTCCATAGTTTGTTGCAAAAGTTTCTTCCAGAATCGAATTTGCTACTGCTGTTTCTTGCCAGCGGCATCTTGTCGGTTGGAGCCGCCTCGCCTGAAGCCACGCCGTAGCTTGTGACCATCTTCTTTGTAGGATCTTTCGGGCTGGATTGCACCGGCGCCATGACGCGATAACCGGCCTTGTTCGTCACCATCTTCGGCTCAAACGGTTCATCCGTATGCGGACACGTCACATTGACCGGCAATCGCACATCCTGTGTATTCGTCGACATCCCCGCCAGCGTGAACCGCATCGCATCCGCCCCATGCGAATGAATAATGTCCAGCGGGTCCACACCGTTCCCCAGAGACTTGCTCATCTTCTGGCCTTCACCATCCTGAATCATCGCATGGATAAAAACATGCTTGAAGGGCAAGCACCCCCGGAAGTAGAGGTTGAACATGGTCATGCGGGAAACCCAGAGTGTGATGATTTCACGGGCAGTGCAAAGTGTTGATGAGGGGTTCCACGCTTCAAGAAGCGCATTACCCTCCGGAATGTCGTTCGGAAACGCCGACGGATCTGGCCATCCCATGGTCGAAATCGGCCAGAGGGCGGAAGAGAACCAGGTGTCGAGCACATCGGCATCCTGAACGAAACCATTGGCTTCAAGAAACTCAATCACCTCCTCGTCATCGGCTTGGTGGACACATGCAAAGTAACTTGGATCACCTGTCAAGTTCTCAACATCCAAGTCACTTTCAATTCTTCGACCGGCACCCTGGAAACATAACCTGTCTTGAGCGTCAAATGCTAAGAGAGTCTTTAGAAACGTGCGTTCTTCGCCGGGCCTATAAGTTTGTGCTGGGAGTCCAACGCGACTCCAAACTGGAATCCGATGCCCCCACCACAATTGCCGCGATATACACCAATCCCGAATGTTCTCATGCCATGTCTGAAAAGTCCTGGCATAACGCGAGGGAAAAAATGTCAACCCGCCATCGCCATTCGTAAATGACTCACCTTCTCGCCATACCGGTCCCTCCGAATCCTCCCGCTGACCCTTCGTAATCGCATCCAGAGCTGCTCCTGCCAACCGATCATCCGTCACCTTCACATACCACTGATCACTCAGATAAGGTTCCACCGCCACATGTGAGCGATAACTATGCCCGACTGCATGGGTGTAATCCCGTACGTCCGCCAGCAACCCCTTCTCCTTAAACCACGCGACGATCGCCTCCCTCACCTCATACCGATCCTTTCCGATTAACTCGTCCAAAAACGTGTCCGCATTTGCCCGGTCAATCTCCTCCCACCCATGCTCCACACTGATCGATCCGTCCGGAGCCATGACATTGATAATCCCCAGATCATGCCGCTGCCCAATCTCCCAGTCGTTCGGATCATGCGCCGGCGTCACCTTCAAAAAACCTGAAGCAAATCGCGCCTTGGTATCGTCCGACTCAGCATTGGGCACAACCACATAGTCATCCCCGATTACGGGGATAATCCGGTTAATAATGGGCAGACGCACACTCTTACCGATGAACTTCGCGCGCTCTTCATCCTTCGGATTCACCGCTACCGCAGTATCACCCAGCATCGTTTCCGGCCGCGTCGTTGCGACCGTGCAGAATTCGCCTGTATCGTTTCCCGACTCATCCACCACGGGATATTTCATATACCAGAAGTGGCCCGCCACATCCTCCATCTCCACTTCATCATCGGCCAAAGCGGTCTGCGTTACCGGATCCCAGTTGACCAACCTCTTTCCACGATAAATCAGCCCATCCTTAAACAGCCTGAAGAACGCTTCCCGCACGGCAGCCACACATACAGGGTCCATGGTGAATCGCTGCCGATCAAAGTCACACGAACACCCCATCTCCACCAGTTGCTTTGTGATATGTGCTTCGTATTCGTCCTTCCATGCCTGGATCCGCGCAACGAATTCATCGCGCTCAAAATCCGTCCGCTTCTTCCCTTCCTCCGCCTGGACGCGTTTCTCGACGACGGTCTGCGTCGCAATGCCCGCATGGTCCGTCCCTGGCATCCACTCCGTATTAAATCCGCGCATCCGATGGTGCCGCACAAGAATATCCTGCAACGTATTGTTCAACGCATGCCCCAGATGCAATGCCGCAGTCACATTCGGCGGCGGAATGACGATCACATACGGATCCTTCAATTGGTCCGGAACGGCGTGAAAAGATCCATGTTCCTCCCACAACTCGGCGATCTCATCTTGTACATCATGCGGGGCGTAAGCTTTATCCAGCGTTTGGCTCATATCGGGCTACTTCATCTCTAAAGAGTTCCCGTTCGGGCTGGAAACTCCAGGTGCATGGGACGTGAGTAAGTCGGCATTTTACCTCTCTCGAACCGATCGGGCGAAACACCGTTTACGGATTGAATCCGCCTGCGAATCCGTTAACCTACCCTCGGAAGCAAACTGTTATTCACCCCGTAAATTACGGGCGAACAAGGCGATACATAATGCGAATCATCCGATTTCACGATTCAAATGGAAACATCCACTACGGCACGAACTACAAAGACGGTTCCGCCACCATCCTCACCGGCGACCTTTTCACCGGCTTAACACCAACCAACGATCGTCAAGCGGTCCAGACTCTCCTCGCCCCCATCCCGACACCGCCCGCCATCCTCTGCATCGGTCTCAATTATCGTCAACACGCGGAGGAGACGGGTGCTGACATTCCGGAGCGGCCTGTACTTTTTATGAAGAATCCTGCCGCCCTTCACGCTTCCGGATCTCCAATCGTCCTTCCCCCATGTTGCACCGATCCCCACCAGGTTGATTTTGAAGTCGAGCTCGCCGTCGTCATTGGCGATGCCGCCAAGAATGTCGCTGAATCAGATGCCCTCAACTACGTCCTCGGCTACTCCGTGGCGAACGATGTGTCTGCCCGCTGGTGGCAGAAGAAAGGTTCCGGCGGCCAGTGGAACAAAGGGAAGAGTTTTGACACGTTCTGTCCCGTCGGTCCGGAACTCGTCACTGCGGACGAAGTTCCTAATCCCCAAGCGCTCCAACTCTCCACCGTACTCAACCGCCGGGAAATGCAAAACTCCAACACGGCCGACATGATCTTTTCTGTGGCCAAACTTATCGAGTTCCTCTCTATGGGTATGACGCTCCTGCCCGGTACGCTTCTGCTTACGGGCACACCCAGCGGTGTCGGCGTTGCCCGTGATCCCCAGGTCTTTATCAAAGAGGGTGACCAAATCGAGATGGCCATTAGCCAGATTGGCACGCTTAGCAATTCCGTGATCCATCAGTAACGAAGTATTACCTTAGACATAACCGGAATACCTTCAATCATTATTTTTGACGCCGCATCCACCTCCACCCGGTGTCGATATCCTAAGCAAATCTCCCGCGTCCGCGCCAAACTCGGCACATCCTCCAACATCCACTTCTACCCCACTCTTCCTAAATAACAGGTTACGCCCAATTCCCCCATCGTCCCCACCACTCAATCCCGGCGGAGCCACTACCCTCCTCTGCGTCAACAACGATACTTCAACATCCTCCAAAAACCTGATCCAACGTTCCACACCA
Organism: Phycisphaeraceae bacterium; assembly: GCA_028284925.1. Taxonomy (GTDB): domain Bacteria; phylum Planctomycetota; class Phycisphaerae; order Phycisphaerales; family Zrk34; genus JANQQT01. The sequence continues at coordinate 23,852 of JANQQT010000149.1, forward strand.
TCGCCGCCGCGCCATTGTCCGTTCCCTCCGCTTCCCTGCCTTATCGCAAACCGCTCCACTCTTGCCGGAAACTCCCGCTCCATAATCTCCACATCGGTCATCCTTGTATTGGTCATATGCGTATGCACGGCTGACGCCCCGTCGTACCCCTCACATGCTCCAACGCCTCCGCAAATCGTCTCGTAATACCCAAACCGTTCATTTCCGAACACGAGATTATTCATCGTTCCCTGCGACCCCGCTGCTACCCCAAGTGCCCCAAATATCAGATCCACCACACGCTGCGATAACTCCACATTTCCACCAACCACCGCCACATGCTTATGCGCATCACCAGACTTCGGTGGGTTCAACATGCACTCCGGTAATACAATCTCCACCGGTTCCATGACACCCTCATTCAGCGGTATCTCCTCATCAATCATGCACCGCAAGCAATACAATACCGCCGCCCGTACGATCGCCTCATTCGCGTTCAACGAATTTGTATTTACCTTTCCTGTACCTGTGAAATTAATCCGCAAACCTTCGCTCTCCACATCAATGGCTACCTTAAACGTCGCGCCATCATCCAACTCGTCCTCAAACTCATATCTTCCGTCGGCAATCTTCCGAATCATCTCTCTGGTCTTCCACGCAGCCGCATCGCGAATAAAACCCATGTATGCTTCGACCATTCCCCAACCCGACTGCGCAATCAGTTTCTCCAACTCAATCTGCCCAACACGATTCGCCGCCACCGCCGCCCGTATGTCCGCAACATTCTCATCAACCGCCCGCGATGGGTAAGGTCCATTCCCTAGTTTCTCCCTTATCTTTCCCTCATCAAAAATCCCACCTCTCGAAATTCGCATCCGCCTGATCACCACACCCTCTTCTGCTAAATTCTTTGCAAACGGAAATGCCGATCCCGGCCGCAGTCCTCCAATCTCCGCATGATGTGCCCGTGAGGCCGTAAAAAACCGAATCTCTTTTTCCGCCTCGTCAAACACAGGCGTCACCACCGTCAGGTCAGGCAAATGCGATCCACCTTCATCCGGGTCATTCGTAAGGTAAACATCGCCGGGTTGCATGTCCCTGATTGCGTTGTTCAGGCATCGCACTGTCTCGCTCATCGCGCCCAGATGTACGGGTATGTGTGGCGCATTGACCACCAGATTCCCGTCTCCATCGAGTATCGCACAGCTAAAATCAAGTCTCTCTTTTACATTGACCGAGATTGCGGTCTTTTGAAGCGTCACACCCATCTGTGCGGCGATCTGCGTGAAGTGATTGTTGAACAACTCAAGCCGAATCGGATCAGCCAAGATGGGGACGAGATCCTTCGTTTCTGATGCATTTGAAACCGACTCGTTCTTTTCTTCATTTTCTTTCACACACGTTAATTCAATATCACCGTGCGCATTCACTTCCGCCTCATACCCCGGATCGACGATGATCGTACTCAACTTTTCCAGAATCATCGCCGGGCCATCAATTCGGTCACCTGATTTCAGGGCTTCCCTCTGATATACGCTTGCTTGCCGCACACCGCACTCAAGCTGAATTTCTCGCGTAACGTCTGACTTGAAATCACGATGATCAACCCTGTTCTCTTCAAAAACATTGGGCTTGTCGGTTTCTCCCGTTACCTCAACACGGACCGTACAAACCTCTACCTCCCTATCCTCATGCGTATGCCCGTAGAGTTGTTTATGTAGCTCTGAAAACGCTCTTACCCAATCCGCATCCTCCGGTTCTCTCACTGTAATCGGTGTTTGCTCTCCTGTATATCGCATATCCAGAAGTCGCGATGCCTTACCGATCGCCTCCGCTTGTAAGCCTGTCGTCTGCACTTCCTCCCTTAACTCCGCCGACAATCGTTCAAAGATTTTTTCAATGTCGGCACGGGTCTCATCGTGAAATACGCGCAACAACCCTTGCTCTCCAAAACGCGTTATGTCTGCCATTCCGATGCCATAGGCACTCAAAACGCTCGCCAAGGATGGCACGAGGATTTTCTTTATATTCAGCAATCGAGCAACGGCGCATGCGTGTTGCGCCGCCGCGCCTCCAAATGCCACCATTGCATATTCACTGGGATCATACCCCTTTGCCGCCGACACCTTTGCGATCGCCCCAGCCATTTTCTGGTTCGCTACCTGTGTAAACCCTTTCGCGATATCCGTTCGCGTCATACGTTCCCCAGTCGCCGCTATGATCTGCATCGCAATTACGTCGATTGCCGTTTCGACCGCCTTTACATCAAGCGGAAATGGAAACTGCTCGGCATCAATCTTCCCATTCAAAAGGTTCACATCGGTTACCGTCAGCGGCCCTCCGCGACCGTAGCACGCCGGCCCCGGGTTGGCGCCTGCGCTCTCAGGTCCAACCAAAAACCGTTGTCCGTCAAACCGACATATCGACCCTCCGCCCGCCGCCACCGTCTCAATCGCATACATGGGCGCAACCACGCGCACCCCTGCCTTTTCCCCCGCATACTGATACTCATAATGCCCATCGTAACGACTCACATCCGTCGATGTTCCCCCCATGTCAAACCCAATTGCTTTCTGATACCCGGCCGCCTCCGCTGTGTGGGCAAACCCCACCACGCCTCCGGCCGGTCCGCTTAACAGGCTGTCCTTCCCGCTGAATGCCCCCGCATCGACCAGCGCACCTGCGGAAGTCATCAGATGCAGGCGCGCCTCCGGCGCCTTTGCCATGATGCTTTGGATGTAATCCTTGATTACCGGTGACAGGTACGCGTCCAACGAAGCCGTGTCACCACGATTCAGCATGTGAATCGTCGGCGTAAGCTCCGTCGAAACCGATACCTGATTGAATCCGATATCTCGCGCGATCGCCGCAGCGATTCTCTCGTGTGAGTCATTCAAATATGCGTTGACGAAACAGATTCCGACAGATCGAATCCCCGCGTCAAATGCCGATTGCAACGGTTGGCGAATTTCATCCGCACTCAACATCTTCACGATCTTGCCTTGCGCGTCAATGCGCTCTGCTAGCTCAATCACACAATCGTAAAGCGGCTTTGCCTTTCGCACGCGAATGTCAAATAGCTTTTCACGCGCCTGTGTTCCAATCTCCAGCAAATCTCCAAACCCCTCTGTCGTCACATACACCGTCCTTGCTCCCTTTCTCTCCAGCAATGCGTTCGTCCCTCGCGTCGTTCCCAGCCTCACGTCCACCTTTCCTATAGGTTCATCCGCTGCCAACCCCATCAACATCCGTATCCCTACGATCGGCGCTTCATCTTCGCTCGACAGCTCATATCTGCATCCTTCCCGCGTTATTCCCTCCGGAATCCCGTCAATCTCAAACCTACCTGCCTTGCCCAGAAATCCGATCACACGTCCTTTGCTTTCTATCGCCCCAGCCCCATCCAACACGGCGATTTCCCACCCCACATAAAACCCATCCGGTTCACCAATACGCTGGTTGGCAACAAATCCACCTTCGACCACTCGATCTATCTGCCCTTTCACTACCCCATTCGACAAGACCTTACACGTACGCATCTCCCCGCGCTCATTGCATTCCACGCAATCTGTAAACGTACCTCCGACATCAACCCAGAATTGCCGCCGCTTAGCCATTACCCCTCTCCCCTGCAACTCGATCCAGAAACGTCCCGACGGCCTTCGCATATCGCCGGAAATCCACACACGCTCCTTGCAAATGACCTGCTTCTTCAATGCCAACTAATTCTACATCGTCCGCCGCGTTACAAATGGACCGCGCGCTGGACATTGGTGTTACCGCATCATCTTCTCCATGCAGGATCAGGATCGGTCGCTTTACATTCTTGACAAGTTCACAGGAACTCGCACGTCTTAATTCGCCCCACAACATACACATGACTCCCCAGGCGAGATCCACAATGGGCCACGTAGGCAATCTCTGACCCCGCATCGTCCCACGGATCGCTTCTTTCGGGTGTAAATACGGCGAATCCAGAATTATCCCATCCACGCCTTTGCCTACATTCGCCTTTGCGGCCTGCAATGCCACCGAAGCCCCCATCGAAAACCCGGCGAGCACAACGCTTTCAGCAAATCCTTTCTTTATAAGCCAATCCACAACTTCACTCACATCCTCCTTTTCCCGAACACCCCATGTACAAAATTCAAACTTCGATTCCCCGTGTGCCCGTGAATCAAACAGGACCAGGCGAGATGCCCGTTGCTTGTAAGCCCCAAGCCACGCCTGCAACCCAAACCGACTGTCACCCCACCCATGCAACATCACTACAGTCGGCCCTCCCGGAAAATCTCCTTCAACAGCCCACATCACTCTCTCCTTTCCGTCCTTGCCAACCAGCGCTACTTCTTCATATCCCTTTGCCCCACCCTCCACCGGGTCCGCCGGCAACCCCCGTGCAAGCGCATTGCCCAGTGTCCGCCGCGGTGGATGCGCCAGAATATGCGCCACACCAAATGTTCCAATCACAATCAGAACACTGGCCGCCGTCGCAAACAGAATCAAGAGCCCTATTACCATCGTCGCTAACAATAGGCAGGCCCAGGTGCTCATGGCGGATCGGGCACCCATCTCTCCTGCTCCCGTCCATGATGCCGCACCTCTCTCAATGTGGTAAACTGCCCGCCCTATTGGAGCATTACCATGGCCAGGAAGAAAACCACGCGCAAGAAGACGCCGCAGGTGTCGGCAAGACTCGACTACAACGTGCCAATGCCCGAGGACAAGTCCCTCGGCATCGGCTGTATTGGTTCCGGATTCATCATGGCCGACTGCCACCTCGTTGCCTATCGCCAGGCTGGATTCAATCCTGTTGCCATCGCCTCCCAAACCCTCAAGAATGCTCAGTCCGTTGCCAAACGACACAAGATTCCTTCCACGTACCAATCCTACGAAGCGCTTCTCGATGACCCCGATGTCCAGGTTGTCGACGTCGCCGTTCCCCCCGATATCCAGTTTAAGGTCATTCAGCAAATCGTCAAACGCAAGAACCACATCCGCGGGATCCTTGCGCAAAAGCCCCTCGGCGTGAACTACAAACAAGCTAAACGCATCGTCGATCTTTGCGAAGCTTCCAACATTACTCTCGCCGTCAATCAAAACATGCGCTACGACCAATCCATCCGCGCCTGTAAATGTGTTCTCGATCGCGGTTACCTTGGCAATCCTGTTTTCGCCAGTATCGACATGCGAGCGATCCCCCACTGGATGCCTTGGCAGGAACGTCAGGGCTGGGTGACTTTGCGTATCATGTCCATACACCACCTCGATACGTTCCGCTATCTCTTTGGCGACCCCGTTCGCGTCTTCGCCTCGGTACGTGAAGATCCTCGAACCGCTCAAAAGTTCAAACACTCTGATGGCATCTGTCTTTACATCCTCGAGTATGCCAACGGCTTCCGCGCCGCAGCTTGGGACGATGTCTGGGCCGGTCCCGCCCTTGAAGGCGCTGCCAAAGACATCGGCATCAACTGGCGTGTCGAGGGCATGGATGGCATGGCCCGCGGAACCATTGGATGGCCCGAATACCCCAAACCCACACCCAGTACCATCGACTTCACCACCACATCCACAGGCAAGTGGTTCAAGCCCCGTTGGAAGAAGGTCTGGTTCCCCGATGCATTCGTAGGTCCAATGGCCGAACTTCTATGCGCCATCGAACAGCGCCGCGCCCCATTCATTAGCGGCAAGGACAACCTCAACACCATGGCCCTTGTCGACGCCGCTTACGTCTCGGCCAGAGAACACCGCGCCGTCCCCATCAAAGAGATCATAAGTAAAAACGCATAAATCGCTCATCTGTTCGTAGAAAGACTCTATAACCAACCGTCCACCCCAATATTCCAATCACACACCAAGGAGTTCCCCATGAAACTCGGCCTCATCAACTCCGCCTTCGCCCAGGCAGGCAAAGGCACCAAATTCGGCCTCCAGCAAACCAGGAAGATCGGCTTCGATACGGTCGATATTTTTACCGATCCACTGGATATCTCTGTCAAGGAGCGTCGACTGATCAAAGACACCTGTGACAAACTTGGCCTTCCTATACCAAGCATCTGCTGTGTTGCCGTAGGGCTCATTGACTTCAATCCTTCCGTCCAGCGCTTCCACGTCGATCGCTGCAAAGCCTTCCTCGATCTCTGTTATGAATACAACTGTGACAACCTTCTTCTTGTCATCGGCGAGTATATTTGGCAACAGGAAGTTATTCCCCCGCCCGAGCAATGGGCCATTGGCGTCAACAATACACGAGAACTCGGCAGATACGCCAAAAAACTCGGAATCAAAATCGCACTCGAACTTGAACCGTTTAAACTCTCACTCATCAACACCGTCGATACCATGCGCAAATTTATCAAGCATGTCGACATGCCCGACATCGTCCGCGCCAACTGCGATATCTCCCACCTCTACCTCATGGGCATCAAGCCGGCTGAGGTCAAAAAACTCAAGGGACTCATCGAACACGTTCACCTCTCTGACTGCAACGGCAAAGTTCATGGCGACCTTCCACCCGGACGCGGCGTCGTTCCCATCATCAAGTATCTCGAACAGATTCAAAACACCGGTTTCGATAAGACGGTCTCGATCGAGCTTGAATATTCCCCCAAACCCGACCGCATCGTCGAATGGGTCACCGAAGCCTACGACAAAACAGCTGAAATGATGGACAAACTCGGCTGCCGTGGTTGATTCAGAAATCCAATTCGGCCTCGCTTTATCCTTTGCAGAACCCCGGGACGCCGCAACATTTTTCACGGGCGATTTGATCCCAACAGATTTGAATTCGTTCTCGCTGTTTGTGAATGAATCCTGGCTAAAACCCTCCGCGCAAAAGGACATTCAAGCGATTGAAGATGTTGTTTTGGCGCGAACTTCAAACATTCGTACGCTCGTTGGCCAAATCCCGATTGATGATCAGGTCGAAACGCGCCTCGTCAATCTTTGTACACTAGCGAACCAAGTGTCCGCTACAGATGTCCTGCCTCATTTTTGCCGAATTTCACGTGAAGAAGAGAATGCACCGCCCATCGATTTTCACGGCCTGGTTACCCACTATAAATATCTTCTGGAGATCGCCCATACCTACCCGTTAACACACGTACTCGTCCAGCCCACAGACAATCATGCCTCTCCACCATCCACGCCTGACCAGCTTCGTATTCTCATGGAAGTCCTGCACGCCCATCACGAATCAGCTCCCGACGTGACCGCGATACCTTCATGTTCAGTTAATACTGCCTTCGATTTTGCCGAGTGGCGCCTGGACTCTGATTGGGAACCTGTCTCGCCTATTGCAGCCGCGACACCCTACCTGTCACAGATTAATTTATCTCTTTCTCAGGGGTTGGAACAAATCGTCGATGAGCTTTTTGTATTGAAAGAGAGATTGGTGCATCGGACTCTGTCGATCTTCGTTGACTTGACGGATGCAGAACCGAATTCGAGGCGGATAGGTGAAGCAAATGACAAGATCGTGCGCATCAGGCGTGCGCTGAATGCTGAATAAAGTTCAATAGCTATTACTGAATTCGTCCCTTGGTCCCGAGAGAGTACATTTGCTCAATCTGTCTCCTGGAAAGGGCGCGATCGAAAATCGATATCTCGTCGATCTGGCCTTTCGCCGCATCCTCAATCTTATTGCCTGCCTTTCGACCACCGATGTACAGCCCGGTATTTCTTCCTCGCTTGAGAGTGCCTTTCTGATTGCTGATCTGTGCCACCCTCTGGCCGTCGATGTAGATATGGATGTACCCCGCCGAATCCCGGCTATCCAGTACTCCCACAACATGATGCCATTTTCCGTCGAATTTCAAATGTTTGAGTGATGTCTGCGTGAACAGCTTATCCCCTCCAAAGACCACCCGTCCGTGTTTTCCACCCCCTTCCGCCTTGCGCACCACCAGGCGATAATGGTGGTTGATGCCCTCGTAACTGCCCACGATCAACTGGTCATGTTGGCGCGCATCGAGTTTGACCCACGCCGAGAGTGTGAGTTGGTTGTGTACGTCCGCCGGGCTATTGGCCACCGAATGGGTCGAAATATAGGTCTTCTCGCCATCGAACTTCGGCGCCAGATTTCGGGTTGAAAATCCGCGTGCTGCTGAGCCGCTGGGGCCTCGGGAAGCAAGCGTCTTACCCTCAAACCCTTTGGGATAGGCGTGATAAGGGTCGGTCGCCTCCACGATGTCGGCAAACAGTACATTCCTGGGGAAAACGATGTCTTTCGAGCTTCGCCCTTCGTTTAACGCCCAATAGGCTACCGGCTTCAGATCCATGACGTAGTTGCGGTAAGGCGATACCGCCCGCTCGTCGGCAGCCAGTGTGTCGAAACCTCGCCTCACCACACCACGCAAACGTTTGATCGCTACGCCGCATAGGATCGGCTGGTCACGGATCGGTTCGAATGAAATATCCAGAACGCCATCACGAACCTCCACATCTTTGGTTAGTGGTTTCTGCGGCTTTCTGAATGAGCGAGTTTTTCGAAGGGTGATGACCTTCACCGGTGCTTCGTCTTCGATTATCACATTGAATTGACGTTTTCCGGTTTCTCCGCTCCAGTTCTCGACGAAATACAGTTCGACCTGGTACCGACCGATCGGCAATCGTTCTATTCGGAACGCCCGGATACCTACAGCTGCGGTATCGAACATCGGCGCGTCCTGATCATTGTGCTTATTGGGTTGGCCGCCTTCCCGACCGGTATGCCCACGCCGCCAGACGGACTTACCCTCTATCCATTTGCGCCCCAGATACTTACTGATTTCATCCCCACCCACATTGATCGCCAGTTCATACGGCTCAAACGGTTGCCTGGGATTCGGGCGCACTACTCCGGGAATCTTCGTATCCGGCTTATATTGCGGGGCGATCTCCTCTGGTTTGCTGTGAGATGTGATACGCAAAGCGAATCGCCGCGTTTTGAATGCAAGTGAATGGGTGAATCGCACACGAATGACCGATCCGCTTGCATGGCGAATGGGATTTGCCGGAACAAGTGTGACGGACTGGTCTGACTTCGTAAATCTTGGATCCCTTACCGCCCAATGGGTCTTTGGGTTGTTGTCGAAAAGAAATTGGGCTTTCAGGTTCTTGGAAGGTTGCTCATAGCTCGTCAAGACCTTATCGGGATTGACCATCTTAAATTGGCTTGCTGCATTGCCCGGGGCGACTTCCACTTCCAGACCGCTGATGGCTACAAAACCGGCAGAACCTCCATATCCAATCCGCTTTTGATTACCTTTTCCATCAGGGATTGTAAGCAATTGTATTGCAGTGATATGGGTGGCGTTGGTCCGAAATGTCGCTTCATAGGTTTCATTTCGGGTCGAATTACTAGATGCGGAAATCGTGTTTGACGGGTCGATGGACAAAGTCGTTCCCTTGTCCGCTTTGACGGAAAGAGGCTTGGCGGCGATAAATTTCTCAGCCCTGTTGTCCGTACGAAAGCGGGAGGGGGCGGTTAGTTTGAATGGGTCACGGTGGGTGGTGGCGGCAACACGGAATCGACCAAGCGTGCGTGTTGTCCCTTGGTGAAGTATGGTGATTCGCAATATCAACTCACCGGTGTTCACAAGCGGTTTTTCGAGTACAAATGTTGCGGATTCCGCACGCCCCGTCTTGCCTTGTGTGGACCAGAATGATCCGTTGTTCTTATCGATGGCCTTCTTCGGAACATCGCCGCGATGATGATGGGTAGCCTTGACGTCCTTGAGTTTAATGGGCTTTAAGCTATCCGGCTGATTCGCCGATGCGACTTCGACAATAAATTCATGAACCTTGAAATATCCCCGCGCCCCTGGACCATTGTTCTCCAAACGCGGATCCGGCATGCCTTCCAGTCGAATAGCGGTGATGTTCTTAAGATCAGTTGTGGCAAAGAGTTGGAACTTTTCAGTAGCCTTATTCTTGTCCTTCTCGACAAAGATCGAGCCGTCGTTCATCTGCTTGACTAGTTTGGCGCCGTTGGATGAAGTGGATTTTTCAATATCCAGAACGTGCCAGGCGTTACCTTGATCGGATTTTCTGGTGTTGGTGTATACGCGCGTGTGCTTAAATTCCTGATGCCCCTTGGGCGGAGGAGGCTTAGGTAAATCTGGGACCTTGGCGATAATTAGTGGCTTGGTCCGCATGGCTTTCGGTAGCGGGGCAAGGTATTTACCGGGGATGGGGCGATCTGTTTTTCCGGAGTAGGACCATCCGATGGAAAGAAATGCCAGGCCGCCAACTTCCACGCCTATGGCTTCGATGAAATAGGGTTTACCTTTTTCCAAATGTATAGGCTTGGATTTATGTTTGTATTGATTGGTGGAAGTCACGCCTCGCAAGCCGGTGTGGACGATCGGGCGGCGGTTCTTCGGCAGATGGTCGGTCGAGAGCATGAGGATGCCGCCGTCGTCGACCGACATTTCAAAGGTATAGTTGGCGGTAGCCGGAGGAAAGATATACCCGGACATACGCTGCGCGAAATGGTCCCCACCTTCTTTGATGTGGAGTTGACCAATTTCCTTACTTACCGAGGCGCGCCTGTTGAGTTTGGTAACGAGTTGGTGATAGTCGATCTTGCGATCCTTGCCATCCGCGCCACGTGTATTGTGCCAACGTTGGTAGTAGACCTTGCCTGTGGGTCGTATGGCTAGATCGTCGGGTAGGAGTCTGTCACGGAATGCGAAAACCCCTCGTTTCGCAGCACCGGGATTGGACGAATGGCTGAGTTTGATGTCGTCTACGGCAATAAAGGCCGCTCCGGTGGTAGCGGCATCATTATCGTAGATTTCGATTTGGGCGCGTTGCCCCAGATATCGACTCAGATTCATGGTTTGGGGTTTGAGTTGATTGGCGCCGCGTTTTGGCGCGGTGACAATGGAGACGGTTTTTCCGTCAATTTTGACGGAAAAGCCAACTTTCCTGGCGTCATGACCTCCGGCAATTCTGAGATGAAGGTAGGGGGCGGTGATTAGGAACGGGCGAGAGATAAGGCGACCGGTGGACGCACTGGCTTTCTCTCCAGAGGCGGCGAATCGAGCGTTGTATGAGCTTGCGAGGGCTTTACCGGAAGGGCGGAGAGATTTGAGATTCGATGGGAGAAGGTTAGTGGCATATGGGCCGGCTTCAAATGCTGTACCCGTGCCTTGCCAGTTGGGCGGCGACGCTTCGAAGTCGAAGAGCGCGCGTGCCGGTTCGAAGTGTGTAGCGGATTCGAGTTGGGCACTGGGGTTCGCCGACTCAGTGGCGGCCAGTCGAATCCGTTGAGGTAAATCAGCGGAAAGGTTGGAAACCTCAAGAGTTATGGTGAGGCGGAAACCGTGCCGTGAGGATGGGGAAGACTGCGTTTTGAATGTGACGGCATGGGAGGTTGCCGTATGGTGACCGATGGACCAACCGGGTGGCGTCGCGGAGATAAGTGACTTCAAATCAAATGAAGGCGCGGTGAATGTTGCACGTGGGGACACAAGTGGTATGCGACCGGCATGTTGGGAGACTTCTAAGCGATTGATGGCAAAGGCCTTAGCCGGGGCGAAAGCTGTCGGCTTGTTGCTGGTGGCTGGAAGCAATTCCAGACGAAGGCCCGAAAGTCGGGTGATGGACGTGTGGGTGGTAAACTTATAGGTGTCGTGACCCGAAGGGGAACTGGTAAGTGTAATCACCGCATCGGATGAGATATTCACGGGGGTCTTGGACTTGGATTCGGCCGCGGCAACATCTAGGGCGATCCATCTGTTGGTCGCCCTTAAGGTGTTGAGGGGCATCAGTTTAGTGATGTCCACGGATGGTCTGATTGGTGGCGGTTTGTCGTTCTGATTGGAATTTGGAGGTTTCTTTCGAGGTTTGGAAGTGATTGGAACATTTGTTTTGGGTTTCCGGGTGATGGGGTCGGTATCACGGGAAGTCTCGTTCGTCGAAGTGGAGGATACGATGGCAACGATGATTGACGTGATGAGCAGGACGGCGACGGCACAAACGGCAATGATGACCTTGCGACGTGTTTCAGGGTATTGGGAAGCGCGCGATCCTTGGGGGTGGAGCGTGTTTTTGGAATGGGATGATGTACCGCGACGGGATGGGGTAGCGCGGGCGGTGGCGGCGGGAGCCTGGGGAGCGGTCGACGTAAGTGATTGTGTGCCGGAGAGTTGGGAAAGCCTGCGTGCTTCCTTAAGGCCGGCAATGACGGAGTCGTAATCGGGAGGGCGATTTGAGGGGTTGGTGGCGAGCAAACGGGCGACGATGTCCGCCGTGGAGGGCTGAATGTTAGGAATTAGATCCGTGAGGTAGGGGGCTGGATTAGAGAGGCGAAGCTTGGCGGCATCGACCGGATCGGGCGCGTCGAACGGGGGTTGACCTGTTAGAAAGTGGAATATCGTGGCGCCTAAAGAGTAGATATCGGCCAGAAAACCAGGTTTTTTGCCTTTGACAACCTCAGGAGCGACGTATTCGAGCGTTCCGATGATTCCGGTGGTGGGGTCACGTGTGAACTGGGCCGTACCAAATTCGATGAGCTTGGGGTTCTGCTCTGAATCGATGAGGATATTGGCGGGCTTTACATCCATGTGGGTGAGATTGGCGAGGTGTGCTGCGCGGAGGCCTTCAGCGATATTGATGGCGAGATCAAGGGTTTGAGGCTCCGTAAGGAACTGGTTCGGTCGCAGGAACTGCTGGGCGGAGCCGCCTTCGATAAGCTCGGAGACAATGTAGTACTGGCCCTTGTGACGGCCCATGGTGTAGATGTGCGCGATGCAGCGGTGGTTGAGGGCGGCTTGTGCGCGGGCTTCGCGAACGGCTCCGGCAGCGATTTTCTCGGATTCTCCGGTAGAATCGAGGATTTTGACGGCGACGGGGCGGTGAAGTTGCTGATCGAGGGCGTAGTAGATGTTTGCGTGCTCGGTCCGAGCGATGAGGCGAGTGAGCAAGAACTTGTCGAAGATGGCCGGAATGGTAAGTTCGGTGGAGCAGTGGGGACAACAAACAGTTGACATAACCTGAGTGTTTTCAGGTATTTGGATGGATTCGCCGCAGTATTCGCAGGAGAATTGTTCGGGGTGTTTGAGTTCGATGGCCAAGGCGAGTCAAGGTCTCCGATGGGCGCATGAGAGAGATTATCGGCAGGGTGCGTAGCGTTGCGTGACTTGAGTCAGTTGATGACGGCGGGGGGTAGCGTGGTCATCGGGGTGTTGTAAGATATTGATTGTCAACAGTTTATATTGGTGTTGGGGTTAGTTAAGTGAAATTAGGATGTGTACGTTTGACGAAGGGTATATTAATCGTAGACGCTTAAGCTTGGGTTGGGTTTTGTACGGATATTGAAGATATATAGGGCAAATTTTGGCTAATTGCAAGGGGTAAATAAGGGCGCAAAGGATGTGTTCGAAAGCGTAAGATGTTTGTTGGCAGAGGTTTATGGGCAATTAGGAGGGTTTGCGGTGTCGCGTTGATTGGTTGGGACGTGGGGGTTAAAATGGGTCCGCTGATTGCGGGCGTAGCTCAATTGGATAGAGTACCTGACTACGAATCAGGCGGTTGGAGGTTCGAGTCCTCCCGCCCGTACTTGCTCAAAAAGCCGGAAAACCCTTTATATATAGGGTTTTCCGGCTTTTTTTGTTGACGATTTTTCAATTCAAAATAGGAACAGATGAGAACATTTACCACCTTTTTTGCACTAAATTTGGTCCTGATTTGGTACGGGAGGCGGGCTGATTTGGCATCTCGGTAGGTGAGTTGGGGTTGATTTTTGGATAAACGGATTTAGGATTCTGCATCCACCATCGCGTTTTAGTTTTTTATGGATCAGACGGCCCTTGCCGTTGTGGTTCGGAAAGGCGAAGCGATGGGATTCAAACCCTTTTACAAGAGCAAGACGGTTTGGGGTGGTGTTGTCACCATTCTTGCGTGTTTGTCGGTGGTCTTTGGTATTGATTTGAATGAAGAGGGAGGGCGGCTGTCTCATGTTGCGGCCGGGATCATTGGCGCATTGGGTGGATTGATAGCGGTAGTCGGTCGGTTTGATGCTAACACGAAAATCATCAAGTCACCCAAGCGAAGCAAACTCCCCTTATTTCTTCTTTGTGGTGTGGTGGTGGTCGGTGCTGGTTGCAGTGCCGATCCAATGACTCGCTGGGCGCAGCAGCGAGTTGTTTTGTCGTCTATCGCAAGGTGACGTTATGGAATTTCTAAGACAGAACACAGCAACGACCGTCAAGCTCGGCCCATTTGTTGATGATACGGATCAAAAGACCCGCGAAACTCTGTTGACCATTCTTGCGGCCAATGTGTTGTTGTCGAAGAACGGTTCGACGTTGGCGGCCAAGAGCAACACAAGTACGTCTGTACATGATTCTCTCGGTGTGTATTTTGTGAACCTGAATGCAGCAGACACCAATGTAGCAGGTCGGTTGCAGATTGTTCCCGATGTGGCTGGGACGATGCCATTCCTGAAAGAAGTCACGGTGTTGCCGGCGGAGGTGTACGATCGGTGGTTCGGGATTCTGCCTGTGGCTCCGACTGTGTTGCACACCACCACGATATCGACTGTGAGAACGCAGTTGGATATGGATATTGCCTCGGGGTCCGATGACGGCGGGGCTTACAAGGATCGGTTGGCGGTATTCATTGATCAGGTCAGCAATTCACAAAAGGGATTTGCGTTCATCAATTCGTATTCGGTCGGGGCAAGTAAGACGATCATCCTCAAATCAGCCCCGCAGTTCGATGTAAGTGTTGATGATCGGATTGAGATATTAACCTTACCAGACAATCCATTGGTCCAGGTAGCGCCTTTGCAGGCGGGTGTGATTACACCGAACCTCACCACGTTTGGTGTAACGAAGCTCAACCTGAGAGTGTTTCAGCACCAGGCGGGATCGTTTGTGTTTCCGGTTAAGGATGGCAATGGCGATCCAATCAACTTGGCTGGTAAGACGGTGAGGTTTGTGGTGCATGACCGGGATGAGACGGAGAAGTTCAGTGTTGCAGGCAGCGTTGGGGGGGTGAACAGCAATGAGGTCACGATTGCGCCTACGACCTTGAACAATGGCACGGCGGCGGATTGGTTGTACAAGCTATGGAACATTACGGACTCGGCAGTGTACGCATCCGGGTCTTACACGATTGAAACAGCGTCACTGGGGACGCCTTAATCATTGATATTAGAAAGAAAACGTAGGTAGGTATGAGTGTGTGGATATGAAGAACGTTGATTACAGCCAGCTAGAGGGGGTGGGGGGGAGGGGGGTCAGGTTCTTTGCGAGGGGTCTGGGGGGTCGCGGTTGGGTTCATGTCGTGCGAAAAGTGTTTTTTCGGGATTTTGGCGCGGGGTAACAGGTCGGCGCTGGTGGGCGCTGTTCGCGCCGGTCACCGTGGTTGGCGCAGGGTGGTGAGCGGGTGGGTGTGATGCGGGTCGGATGGTGTGGTGTGTGCGGTTGGTAATTTGAGTTGAAGTGATGTGGCGAAACGCAAGACGACAACGAAGACGACGAAGAGAAAGGTGGGAAAGGCTCGGGCGAAAAAGTCCACGGTGGCGAATGATGGCGCGTTGGGCGACGAGAGGACTTCGGCGGCGACTTCCGCGGCTGGGTCTGTTGGTTCGATGCGGGGTTTGGCGAAGGAGTTGGGGGTTTCTCCGAAAACCGTATCGAAGTGGGCGGGGGATGCGCGGTGGCCTTTTGGGAAGCGGGGGCCTTATGACGTTGAGGCGGTGCGTCGGTGGCGTTCGGAGGTGTTGGCGCCGAATCCGGCAGATTTGCATAAGGGCGCGAGTGGTGATGCGGATCCGGATCGGGCGGCGATGGCGGTGGATCTGGATCGAGCCAAGACAATGGCCACGATCGCCAAGACGCGCGCGGATACGAAGAAAAAGGAACTGGAATATGCGATTTTGCATGGCAAGTACGTGTTGAAGACGGATGCAGAAGTGATGTTGGCGCAGCGTGCTTCGGCTTTTCGCGTGGCGTTGGCGCAGTTGTCGGGTTTGGTGTTGGAGGCGGACAGTTTGGAAGAGGCGTCGGCAATGGTGCGTGGCGCGGTGGAAGGCATGTTGAGTGAGTATGAACGCGAATCGGAGTTGTTGACACTGTGAAGACGGCGGCAATGGAAAGAATGGAGCGGGCGCGGAGCATTCGGATCCCGGATGTGGGGTGGTTGCCGGCGGAGCGCGAGGCGTTATGTCCTCCGCGCAAGATCAAGCCCGCAGATTGGGCGGAGAAATATCGGTATTTGAGTCCATCTCAAACAAGCCGACCGGGTAAATGGCGGAATAAGGCTGCACCGCATTTGGTTGGATTGATGAATTTGTGTGCGGTGAAGGTGATCGCTGAATTGAATGTTCAGAAATGCAGCCAGGCGGGGGCGAGTGAGGGGTTTCGGAATGTGTTGGGGTGGTGGGCGGACACACAGGTTGATCCGGCGTTGTTGAATTTGCCGGATAAGGAGAAGGGGAAGCAGATTATTGGGTTGAGGGTGCAGACTTTGTTTGAGGAGACGCCACGTTTGCGGCGTCTTTTGTCGGGTCGGTCGAGGGATACGAAGCTGGATCAGATTGTATTGAACAATGGGTTTATGTTGCATCTTGGATATTCGGGATCGGGTTCCAGTTTGAAAAGCCATCCGGCTCGATTGGTTAAGAATGATGAGGTTGATGAGTTTCAGATCAGAGTGGGGCAGGAGACGGACCCGATTCATGGGGGGAAGAAGCGTCAACGTACATTCGATAATCCATTGATGTTGAACCTATCGACGCCAGGCAAACGTGCTGTGATTTGTCGTCTCGTCGAAGGCTCACACATATTGATTTTGTGGAAGGTTTATTGTCCCCATTGTGGCGCGTTGCAGGCGCTGGAGTTTGCACGGTTGCGGTGGGAGACGCCTCCGGAATTTGGAAAGGACCGTTTGGGGCTGGCGGCGTGGTTGATTGGGTCGAAGGCTTTTTGGTACGAGTGTGCGGAGTGTGAGGGGCGGATTGAGGAGGATAAGCATAAGCGGAAAATGTTGCAGGGTGGCGTGTGGGCGACCGAAGAGGATCAAATCATCGTGGATGCGGCGGGGAATGTGACGGATGATTTGCCGCCTGGTAATTCAGTGGGCGCGAAGTTTAATGCGATAGGCGTTTTGTGGGCGAAGTGGGGGGACATTATTGACGAGTTTTTGAAGGCGTTGCACGCGCAGGAGAACGGTGACATTCAGCCGATGTTTGAATTCAAGACGCAGACGCTGGGTGAGGAGTTTATTGATGAGAAGAAGAAGGTTGAGGCGAATACGTTTGCGGTGAAGTGCATGACGCGCGAAACGGAAGACGGTCGGACCCTTATTCCGGGGGAGGCGGGATTGGTTCCGGGGTGGGCGGTGAAGTTGTTGATGACGGTGGATACGCAGAAGAATCACTTTTGGGTGGTGATGCGTGCGTGGGGGTATGGGATGCGGTCGCGTCGAATCTGGCATGGTCGTGTGGAGACGTTTGAGGAGCTGACGGATCTGTTGAATTCATCGTGGCGCTATGAGGGGGAGAAGTGGGCGGCGATCGGGCCGGAGCTGATGGCGATTGATGCGGGGGGTGGTAACAGGAAGGCGGGGGTGGATGGTTTTGAGACGACAAGGACGGAGGAGGTGTATCAGTATGCGTTGGGGAATCCCGGGCAGATCAAGCCTTTTATTGGGGCGAGTGAGCGGCAGGGGATGAATTATTCGTGGAAGACGCGGGATTACACGCCTGTTGACCGACGGCGGGAGAAATATGAGGTGGGGTTTTTCTATGTGGATGTGCATTGGGCGAAGGATCTTTTGGCGGGCTGGATTGAGGGTGAGATGCCGGATGTGGATCGTGAGACGGGGGAGGTGTTGAGCGTGGAGCGTTGGGAGTTGAATGATGCGAATGATGCGACTTATAACCGCCAGATGGCCAGTGAGCGGGCGGTGTTGGACCCGGCAACGGGTGTGACGGTGTGGCAGAGGCATCATTCGGAGAATCACTATTGGGATTGTGAGGCATATCAGGTGGCGCTTGCGCATATTGCGCGTGTTCAGAACCTGCTGCCTTTGGAGGAGATGGAGGCGATGATGCGGGGAGAGCGGGAGACGGTGATGCCGCGTGGCGTGAGCAGGCCCGATGGTCGGGCGTGGAGCGTGTTGCGGCGTTAGTTTTTGGACACTTTTGAATTGGAGTGATTGGCTATGGCGAAGGCAAGATCAAGGAACAAGGGAAGAAACGGCGCCGCGGCTGCCGAGCCGAAAGCTGCGGCGGCGGAGAAGAAGCAGGAAGCGCCGGTTGAAGAGCGGGGCGGTGAGGATGTTAAGAAAGAAGACGCGTCGATTGAAGAAGAGGTGGAGGTGGAACAGGAAATCACGGAAGCGCCTCCCGACGCTACCTCGATAGCCCCGGTGGGAGCGGCGCGCAATCTTCCGGGGGCGGGGGTTCCGGGGGTGGTGTTTATGCCAGGGGGATTGCCGTTGAAGCCTGGGAGGGCGCCGACGAGCAGGCGGTTGGATATTCATTTGAAGCATCGGGAGGCCGTTGCGCTGAATGCGTTGATGGATGGCTTTGATGCTATGGCTGTGGCGGAGGGTGCGCCGGTGCTTGGGACGCGGCAATTGGCGATAAGGCATTTGCTGAATTGCATCGCGGATCATTTGGAGCGTCTTGAGGCGGGTGATGGTGGGGGAGAGAGAGGAGGTGAGGCGGCGTAGCGGTCAGGATTTGGATTTCTTCTTGGCGGACTGACTTTTGGTTGATGGCTCTTTGGTGGCGTTGATTGCAGATGAAAATTGTTCAAATACATTCTGGAAGGCGTCGAGCTCACCCTGGAGACGCGCGGATTCGAGTTGGACGGACGTTTTATCTTTCCCGATTATTTGATTGCGTTCAGTCTTTAGAAGTGATTGAATGGCGGCTGTCTTTGCTTCATCCGTGCCGTGTGCCAACGCGGTGTGGACGCCGCAGATTCTCAGTTCGATGTTGGTCACTTCGTTTTGGTAATACTTGAGATCTTCGATGCCGCCTCGGTAGAGGCGCAGGAAGAAATAGGAGATGGTCTGGATGATGCCGACGAATGCCAAACGAGGAATGAAGAAGATTGTAGCCGTGGTGAGGTCATTCTTTTCAGGCGTTTGGAACAGGAAGACTGTGAGGACGACTATGGCCACTAGGGCGAAGAGGATTCCCCAAGCCAGGTTCCGTGTAACACGACCTCCAGTGACCTTAATTGCATTGTTCAATCGTCGACGTGCCGAATCTGCGTTTTGGATAATGTCGTCAAGGCTGAAATGCGATCGTAGTTCATCGAGTGTCGTCTCTTCGAGTTGCTTGGTCACGGCGAACCGAAGCGATTCGCACAGCTTCTCATTATCCGCGATGCTGACGTTAACACTGTTAGCAGATTCCCCTTTTGGTTGGGTCATCGCATCCAGTTTATGGTTTATGTCAGAAACGACGTCTTGCCATGATCGGTATTCGTGGCGATCTTCGTCTGGATTTTCCCGTTCCGATTTAACCCAATTACTAAGAAGCAGTCTGAAAACTCTTACGAATAGCAATTGATTTCGATCAACGGAGGACGGGATGGCTAAGAACGACCAAAGAAAAAGCACGAAGCCACAAAAACGACCAACATAAGTCAAATCTGAATGGTATTTATAGGGGCCCAACATGAAAATCGCATAACTCCCCAGCATTGCTAGTCCAATAGGAAGTGGAAGCATGCGCATTAAATTAAAAATGTAAATCTTCCACAAAGGTAGAGTTGATTGATTCAATTTGGACCTCCTTGTTTTTTACCGCAGAGTACTAAACGAGTATAACGAAATGGCAATGAAGAAGTCAATGAAACTTTTGAGACTGGAGTATTGGCCGGCAGGGAAGCTGCGCGCGAATCCTCGGAATTGGCGGGAGCATTCCCAAGGCCAGCGTGCGGCGATGCGCGGGTTGTTAGAGCGTGTGGGGTTTGTGGGGGCGGTGTTGTTAAATGAGCAGACGGGGCATTTGCTGGACGGTCACATGCGGGTGGAGCTTTCGGACCCGGAAGCGGAGATGCCGGTGTTGATCGGAAGGTGGAGTGAGGGGCAGGAGCGTTTGATCCTGGCGAGTCGTGACCCGATGGCGGCGATGGCCGTGGCGGATGGGGAGGCGCTGGAGGCATTGCTGGAGAAGATCGCGGTAGACGATCCGGCGATCCAGGCGATTTTTGAAGCGGCGGAGCAGAGCGTTCGCCCCCGGAACTTGAAGGACGGTTCAGGTGAGCGGAGCTGTGGCGAGGTTGCGCGTCAGGCCCCCGGAAGCGCGGATGGGATGCAAGGAGGCGGCGGGGACGCGGAGGGCGTGACGCGCAACGTGGGGCGAAAGAGGAGTTATCAGGTGGTGATAACGTGTAAGGGGCGTGCGGATCAGCGGAAGGTCTTGGCGGGGTGTGAGGAAAACGACTGGCGGGGGCGGCCGGTGGAGTTACCCAGGTGATGGCGAAGCGAGCAGTCAAAAGGAAAACGACGCGAAAGAAGGCGGCGAAGCCTGGTGTGGAATTGCGGTGGGTGGATGTGGATGAGCTGGAGGGGCATCCGGAGAATTGGCGGAAGCACCCCCGGAAGCAGCGGCAGGCGTTTGCCGAGGCGTTTGCGAAGGTGGGATGGGCTGGGGCGTTTTTGTTTAACAAGCGGACGGGTCGATTGCTGGATGGTCATTTGCGGAAGGACCATTTTCCGGGGGGGACGATGGTGCCGGTGTTGGTTGTGGATGTGAGTGAGGATCAGGAGCGTTTGATTCTGGCGACGCATGATTCGGTGGGGATGATGGCTGATGCGGACCACCGGAAGTGGGGGGAGCTGGTGAGGGAAGTTGAGA
>JANQQT010000153.1 GCA_028284925.1 Phycisphaeraceae bacterium
GCCCCGGCACGGCCGACAACTGGGGCTTCCAAACCCTCGCCAACGGCGGCGGCCGATGGGCGCGATTTATTCCCAATCCCAACGGGGCGTCCGTCTACACCTGGTGGCAATCCAATACCGCCAGCCTGCAGTTCGCAAGCGTCTAAGATCGTACCAAATACCTCAGAATCTCTTTCCATGCTCCGAACCAGACGTTCGGAGCATGTTTTTTCATGTGCTGAAACAATCCACTGTCTCGACCGAAAAACGATGTTTTTGACGTAAAAACCCGCCTCCCAATCCACCCAATCCTCGTTATTTCTTTGACACTCAACCGTTCCTGATGTATGATTTAAGTGTCAAAGCACGCTTGTCGTACCGCGAGCTGAGGAGAGACGAATTCGCACCCAATTCAGCCCACGAAGCTCAAGTCTTGCTTATGTTTTGAAATGGAAGAGAGAGGCCTGAAATGAGCATATTTCGCACACTTTGCCGATCAATCGGCCGTGTTGTCTCCGGGTCGCGCCCGCGCTCCGGACGCACCAGAATGCCACACACCCTCGCAAGCTCACACCGCCGATTTAACTCTCTCGAATCCCTTGAAGACCGCACGCTGTTCTCCTTCACAGCCTTCGACCAACTCGCCCTCGAACTCATCAACCGCGCACGCCTCAACCCCATCGCCGAAGTCCAACGCACCAACCTCGGCAATGATCAACAAACACTCCTCCAACGCCTGAACACCGGCGTCGCCCCCAACCAACAAATCACTGCTGATCCCAAGGAACCTCTTGTCCTTTCCAACGATCTCATCACCACCGCCGAAACACGCACCAACGATCAGCTCACCGCTCAAACCATTGACACCCCCATTCTCGACATCGAAAATATCAAATGGGGTGGCACTTCAGGCCAGCTCAACACCCAGTCCGTTGTCGAACAACAATCCCACATCGGCTCATTCCTCTCGACGCGCGACCGAGTCATCATGCTCAACCAGAACTTCAACGAAATTGGCATCTCCGTCGGTGAGGGCGTCATTACCGCATCCATGATCGACTTCAATGCCGCTGTAGTCACGTCACGCTACGCCTCAACCAGCGCCGATCCCAAACTCACCGGCGTCGCCTACGATGACAACGCCATACTTGATGACGACTTCTATTCCCCAGGCGAAGAACTTGCCGGACTCACCATTACCGCCATCAACAACAACACCCAGGCGGAAACTTCCACAACGACCACAAATACCGGCTACTACGACCTTACTCTCGCATCCGGCACATACACCATCGTCGTCACCGGTGCCGCTCTGGGTCAGCAGATGCAGATCACCACGGAAAACGTCGTCATCGTCGACCGTAACGTCAAAGTCGACTTCCTCCTCGAACAAGCCGTCTCCAACGACATGCCACGCGAACACCAACTCGCCGGTGGCCTCTCCAACGCCATCCAGTTCGACGCCGCGGGCAATCTATACACGGCATTCCACGACACCACCGATGGCACACTCAAGTTTGCCACACGCGATGCCAACGCCGTCTGGTCCGCAAACTCCATCATCGATAACACCTCAGGTGAAGTCGGTATCTATGTCGACATGGCCCTCGATTCCAACGGTCTCCCCGGTGTCGCATACTACGATGCCGAAAACGGTGACCTCAAATACGCCAAATTCGACGGAGCCAACTGGGCCGTCGAAACAGTCCACGCCAAACGCACGGTAGGCCTCTATCCATCGCTCGCGTTCGACGCCTCCGACAATCCCGCCATCACCTACTACCACAAGACTAACGGCGATGCCCTCTTCGCAACCAAAATGAACGGGGCCTGGGAAATCAGCACTGTCGAAGCAACCGATGACGTTGGCCGCTACACGTCACTCGCCATGAACCCCAACACCAATCGCTGGTCCGTCGCCTACGAAAACACCACCGACGGCCGATTTCGATATGCCGACCAAACCGACGGCGGTACATTCATCGCCCAAACCATTGATCCAACCATCGGAGGCGGCGGCTTCACCTCACTTTCCTTCGACACCCTCGGCAACGCGGCCGTAACCTACTATGACTCCTTCAACGCCGATCTCAAATTCGCTCAACTCAACGGCGGAACATGGAATTCGCAGACCATCGCTCAGAAAAACTCTCAGGGACTCTACACCAACCTCATCTTTGATAACAACAACAATGCCACCATCATCTACTTCAACAAGACCAACGACTCACTCGTCCGTGTCAACGATGACGGTTCCCGCGCCAACTGGGTTTTCACTGCAGAAGCCACAGGCGGCGGCCGATGGGCCGAAATCGCAGTCAACGCGCAAGGACAACTCGCATTCACCTGGTACGAAACCTCCACCGAGTCAATCTGGTTCCAGCTAGTCTGACGCAACCGCGCGGTACAACCACACAGTAATAGTCGCTCAAGCCGCCCAGCAAGTTTTTTCCCAAACACCTCCAAACACCCGATTCGCAAACTCGCGTTTTCGGGTGTTTTTTCATAACGCCTATGCTTGGACACCCACATAGAATGAACTGATATCCCACACTATCAACATAGAGTCCAACACGCCCGATCCCGGAATACTCAAAATTGGCGAAAAGGTCCACTTCATCGCACTCCCCGATGAATGGTCAAAACTCAATGCGCACATTACGACAGAAATGTTGGATTTCATGAAACAGATGATCAAGCGTACCTGGCCGTCACGCATCTATGAGATTGATGAAGTCGGAAGCCTCTGGATTGTCGCCCGCCTCGACAACAAAGGCTCATACGAATATCACTATCGGGACATCACCGAATCCGCCGGCTGGTGCCTCGTCAAACCGCGCAATCCGCCACAACAACCCTAATCTCGCTATATCGCGAACCCCAGCTCCGCCTCAATTCGTATCAATAGAGGAAGGAGCTACATCATGGACATACAAACCCTCACAACCTTCTTCATGTGGGCCACCATCCTCGGCGTCGGCATGATGATCTACTGGAGCATCATGCTCATCTGCTGCCCCAATTTCATCTACCGCTTCCACAGCAAATGGTTCCCCATGCCACGTGAAACTTGGAACATCGTCATCTACGCCTTCCTCGGCCTATACAAAATCGTCCTCATCACACTCATCATCATCCCCTACATCGCTTTGCTGATCATCAGGTAACCACTCCCAACCAATCAACATATCCTTCTCATCAAAGAAAAAACCCTCGAAATTCAGTTTGAGGCTGAAAAACAAGGGTTTTTCCAATCGGGGCGGCAAGATTCGAACTCGCGACCTCTTGACCTCCAGTCAAGGGAAAGTTTGCCAAGATATTCGATGGAAACGATTATTATCTTGACAAACTGAACAAATACTGAACAAAAACTGTCGGTCGGATAGGTGTTGGATCGGGATGGTTGGCAGGTTAGCGTAAGCGATTGAGGATGGCAAGGGCCTGGCCCGTGGCGGAGAGGGTGAGTTGCGATGATGGTGCGCTCGAGGTACGATCGAGACATGGACACTCCCAAAAGCCCCCCTGGATTCATGGCCGGACTGCGGACGCCTCGTACCATCACCATTTACGCGCATCACATCCAGTCGCTCCGCGAAGGCATGAGCAGGTGTATGGCGAACGAAGAGAAGCCATTGGTGTCAAAGTTCAAGACGGGTCCGCTGGACGGCATACGGGCCCACAGAGGCGAGCCGGAGCAGAGGCTAAGTATATGTAATAACTTCGACGATACCGGAGCGGTGGCTGTGATATACGCGTGGAACGAGCGTGGGGAGTGCTGGGTGTTTGAAGAATGGAGTTCCCCGGGGACTCCGTGGGCGAGGTTTAGGGTGCGGGGTGGGGACTGGCCTCAAATGAGAATGCGATTGCTGCGGAGATGAGCACGCACGCAACGCCAATGCCAAGCAGGGCATTTCCCGTTTTCTTTCGATGCTCTTTCGAAGTGAACAGCCAAAGAAACATCATCATTATCCCAAGCCAAAAGAGAAGGGGGATAACGAAAAACGGGAACGTCAATAGAGTGATGCTACCCATGTCCGAAGCAAGTACCATGCTTAATGTTAGCGTTATCGCATTCTACCGTCTCTGGCGGCCGAGGCGGAAGGAGGCGAGGTTTAGGGTGAGGGGTTAGTCGTCGTCGGGTTGTTCGAGTTGCTGCTTGGCGTCAATAATATAGCTCATGGGGTTGTGGATCTTGAGGATGTCAAGTTGGCGAGAACGCCTGCTTAGACGCAAAGCAACTTTTAATCCTGCCTTTGCCAAATATTTACCAGCGACCCCAAAAATGCTATCAACACTTGACCAATCGCCATCTTCTAGTGAAAGGATCTTGGAGATGTCTCCTTCCGTGATCTTGAATCCTCCTCTTTTGGCCATATCAATTACTCTTTCCGTCTCTTCGAGCAGCTTGTAGATACTTCGCTCAATCTCGCTCGTAGACTTACCCCTAAATTTCACATCCAGAAAGGTGCGTAACCTGCGAAGTCGTTTGGTGAACTGCTTGTTTTTTCGGAATTCCAGTATCTGATCCCAAGACGCCTCCGATACGTCAATCAACTGAAGATTTGCAAGAGTGACCATAATGCTGTCGTGTGCACCACCATGTTCGTCAGCAACAAATGGTGGCAAAGGCTTTGGCGGAATGAGCCAAGGGCTGTTCTGAATACTGTATTTCTCCAGGAATCGCTTAAAACCGCGAAGTTGAGTATCCTGGCTTGCTTTTATAAACCCATCAGGTGACTCGTTATCCAGCTTCAACAATTTCAACGCATGAAAGCTGCATGCGACTAACGCAAATTCTTCAGTTGCTTCGCCACGAGAGTCTTGAATGAAATTAGGCGCGATACTCTGAAGAATGCTTTTTCTTTGTGATTCTGAAAAACAATCAACAAACAGAATCACATAGTTAAAGTACAGAGATGCTTGCTTGGAGTCCTGGCACAAGTTCAACACAATTGTCTGCTTGGTTTTACTTGTCAATACCGAACCTCAAATTACTTTTTAGGCGTCATCATGGACATTATCGCCCGAGCCGTCACGCACCACCCATGATGTAGGTAAGTCCTAATCATGTCAGACAGGTGCTCTTTTGCCTTAGGCTCGGAGACTTCATCATCGCCTTCTTCTGAAATGCCAGACTTCCCCTCATGCTTGACTTCTTCACGTGCGCGAGCCAGTTCATCCAGCAACTTTGCAACGTCTTCCTTCGCACGCGTTTCAAGCTGTTCGTCGGCTATTGCCCGCTCTTCCTCGAAGAATATTCTATCAGTATCAACTTCGAGCATGCTATAGTCCTTGCAGGCACGTTCCTGGTTGATTTCGCGCCCAATTATCTCCTTAATGTCTCGGAGAATATTGGGATTGTCTCTAGCATTTCGAGCGCTTATTCTTATCTTAATTTTTCGCTCGGGAGTGTCGCTCATGATGCTACTTCCCCTTCAACGTCACTTGTAATTTCAATTGCATCCACTTTTACTCCGTGACCTCTGCGACCGCGGTGATAATTATCTGCCCCCTCACTTAATGCCAACACCATATCGATAATCTTTTCATCAGTCTCGCCCGGTGGTATGTAAACAGTTAATTCAAGCTGTTGGGGCGCCATGTCTGGGAAAGCACTCTGAGCGACTGGTGTCCAATCCGACCAATCATTTGCACGAGATTGCGATAACAAGTGATCTGCGTCCTGCATAATAAGCAATTTAATATCGACACTCTTCTCCAACTTATCAATACTTGATATGTATGCGCATACAAAGCAGACGATTGAAAAACTCACTTCATGAGCATCAAAATCGGTAATGTCGACAGATGTGTGACCTTCAGCATAAAAATTTGCGATATCTCTCATCTCCTGCAATCCCGCAACACATTCCTCTTTCATGTCTTCCGCTTCGAGCCACTCTGCAACGCGCGATGCACAACGTGCAGCCAGCGCCATACGCGCACGGCGCGGAAGCTGCTCAATGATTGCAGTGATTCTGTCCTCAAACTGACGATCCATTCCTGAACCTCGCCATCGCTTTCGACATTATACGCACGCTACCCCCCACTCTATTCCTTCCGCCCCACCACCGCATCCGTAATCGCATGAACAGTGACGTACCAGCCAGCCTTAATCATTGACAACGCCCTATTAAACAGCCCCTTCTTCTCAGGTCGACTCTCAGGCTCCGCTCCACCCGGCTCGGCCACACGCTTCGCCTTCTCATCCAGCCGCTCTTTGATCTCCCCCTTGGCGCGTGTTTCAAGCTGCTCATCAGGCAGCATCGCGTTCGCGGACTCTTCGGATAGCGACTGATCGATATGGACCTCCAGATCCTCTTCCGGAAACTGATTTGCCACCTTGCGGAGTAATCTCGGATCAGCCTTTCGATTGCGCTGATTTATGACGATCTTGACCTTTCGACGAGGTTTGTCACTCATGACGTCACCTCCGCCATCACTTCAGACTCAATTTCAAGCGTGTCGATATCAAGCCCTTCACCGCCGATCGATCGGTGATAGTCGTCCATCTCGCCCACGAGGTCACTGAGTCGGCTGACAAACTCGTCGTCGCTCATGCCTTCTGGGCAGACAAGTTCGAGTTCGAGGGCTTTGGGGACACCTTTAAAGCGCGCCCAAGCAGGAGGACCGTCGGGCCACATAGGGCCAAAGGCAGTCACAGGAACAGGCGTCCTGTCAGACCAGCCACCCTCCTTAGCGAGACGGAGGAGCTGCTCAGCATCCCTTAATATATAGCGAGCATTTGCAGCGTCAATAGAAGCAGCGGCATTGACGACACTAACGGTAAAGGTGGCCGTCGCGCCGTGCTGAAATCCGATACTGCATATTGCGGCATCAATAGCACCAGAGACAGCATAGGCGGCAGCGTTCGCAGCTGAAACTTGAACGGAGGCGACGCCGGCGGCCTTGACGCTGGCAGCGAAAGCAGTCGCGCTGCTAAGTGAGACTGTTGAGCCGAAGGTATGCGCTTCCGCTGTATTAATAGCAGAATCTACATCACGTACGAACTTTTTCTCCGTATCCCATGACTTGAACACAGGGATAACTCTTTTGGCGCACCTTACCGCCAGCGCAACCCGCGCTGTCGTAGGTAATTTATCCACAATTCTCTCAATCTCTTGTTCAAACTTCTCTACTTCGTCCATACCATACCTCCCTATTAACCACCCCAATTATATGAATCCCCCACCCACCAGACCATAGGTTTACAGTGTCGCAAATATTTTTTATCCACAATTCAATTTATGGCTTGACAAACAAAACAACAACGCTAGGGTGTTGCACAGTCGGATCTCCGCTAATTTCTGACTAAAATAATAATTGTGCCCCCTGCGTTATTGGCGTTCTTCTAGCGGAGATCCGCGCCGATGCGCAGGGGGCCTTTTTTGGAAGGATCTCCGCTATGTCCACCCTAACCCCCCAAGCCGCCCTGAACAAGATCGGAAGTATCTTAAACCAGGCGAAACCGTCAACCCCCACAACCCAGGCAAACGCCGCGACCACACCCAGAAAGGATTATCCGGTGTTCGGCGAGCACGCCAAGAAGAAGAAAGCCAACTCCAAGAGGAAACCTATGTCACTTTCCCAGGCTGAAAGGCTCAAAGAAGCGTTCGATCGTCACGAATATGCAATGAGCCTGATCGGTCGCGCCCATTGGATACTCGACTCAGTTGATATCTTCGCTCCCGAGGCACTGAGCGTAAGGCGACTGTTTGGCCGCATCACCAGGGGGCAGGATCTCGGTGAATACCTGCTGGAACCAGGTGAATACCACCCCTTCGATGCAAGTAAGTGATGTAAAATAATTACCACCAATCACGACCACTGGAGAGGGCGGTTCAGGCTGATGCGCCTGGGCCGCCCTTGTTTTTGAGTTGCGCGGGCTCGTCGAGATCATACCTTAGACTCAGAATCCCCAAATGCCACATCGCTTTCCGCGCCACGGGCCAGAAAAGCCACCACATGATCCAGCCAAACAATAGGGAGCCTGCGACTAACCCCAACAGAGCGCCTACAAAAGCAGGTGTACTTGGAGAATATCTTGCGTAGGTGTAAATGCCTGAACCCTCCACCACTTCCACCTTGACATCGACCCACCCCAACTCTACAAACGTCCCGCCATACCCCGCCGCCACGAATAGGATCGCGGCGACGATTAGCGGCCCAATCCATTTCTCAGCAAAGCTCGCCTTAATCATTGACAATCCTCCAGGCCAATCCCGCTATTCAATTCACAACACCGCACATCGCATTTCGGAAGTGCCACACCTCATTCCTTGCCGCTTGATATCAACTCCTCAACAGATTCACCCTCACGCCAGATTCTGTCTAGATTATCTATTGTGTCTTTGCTATCAATCTTGCCAAATTCACAATTGCTAGTGTCGCACAACTCACTTTGAGACAGTATTGCTCGATTAATCCTCACCTTACCAAAGAAATTAATATTTGAATGTACTCCACTCAAGGGCGACTCCTTAACATACGAAGCCTTGAGCGGAAAAAGGGCTATGGCGGAATCCCCGGAATTCAATGGCGTTATATAGACTACGATTTGGTGTCCACGAGTTCTCATCTCGAGATCATACGTAAGTGTAACTGTCGCCTCAGAGGTTGGATCGTCAATTGTATAGTTCTGACACAAACGTGAACCCTTTCGTCTCGATGCAAAATCAAGTCGTATATGACGCCAATGGTCGCCGGACTCTGATTGAGATGAATAATAATAATGATAGACTATCCGGAAATCATCGGTATTAAGCGCATTCCATGACTCCAGCGTTGGCTTGTGCCTGAGTACATACTCCAACACTGTGTCTAAAAGCACGGCAAATGATGCACCGAGGAGAACAAAGCCTACGATCCTCAACTCTACGTTCTCCGACTCAACACCTGTAGCCGCTATGACGCCTCCAACAATAGTTAGCAATCCATGAACAAATATTTTTATGCGCTTTTCTCTGTAATTTACGCATTCCTCATCCTTCATATTGAAGCCCTTTCAATTCAAATCGCCCAACACGAGCACATGACCGACACCAGTATCGGTAGGTACTAATCTAATTTTCAATTTCTCTTGAACTAACGATGCGGCGCCGCGAACGAATGGCTGCCACAATCAAAACTGAATATACATCCCAATTCACTCATTCGCAAGTTTCAATGCAACTGCTTTTGCGACCAAGCCTTGTTGCTATGTCAACCTGCACCACAAACCCGCTTTCCGACTCTGAAACCCCCAGCGTTGCCTACCCCTCCTTCTCCTTCCCCGCCACCTCCTTAGCCACCTCAAATCGAAGCTACTTCGCAATCTACACTTTCATCAGGTCTGTAATCTCCTACTTGCGAGGGGTTTACAAAGAATATCACAGTCGCGACCGTTCACCGCCTGCAGGATTCTTGCCAGTAATAGGAATCGTACCAACTACGCCTTTCGCCACCTCCGCCGACGCCAGCACCGGCCCCTCCTCCTTTATCAACCCCGTAGACGACGGTCTAAATAAGGTACCGAATAGGAAACCGCGATCAGCGCGATCGAGCTGGTCCGCATGATACAGGCGCAAATATGTGTTGATCAGCACGGCACGCTCTTCTGCATCCATAGCTGTCACTCGATGACTAATCGTAAGCCGTGCCATAAACCGCAAAGTACCAAAGGCCATGGCCGCCAACAGAACAACTTGCGCATACTTCCAGAGCGCAATCTCAGACCACGCACCGAATGCCATGAAGTAGAACGGAAGACCACCCACAATCAGAACTCCCATTATCAAGGCGGTGATGATCAACACCTTCACGTGTCGGCGATATGCCCTCTCGTGAACACGCTTTCTAGCGACCCATAGTTTGTACGACTCCTTCTTCATGATCTCAAGAGTCGCAGCCTCTTCGATCTTCGCGACATTGGCCTTGGTGTCGGCTTCCATCTGGCGGAGTGTCTTTTCTGTTTTATTGAAAGTGCGCGAAAGACGATCTTTCGTTTCATCTACATCTTCTCGAACGGACTTAGCGGCAGCTTGCATTTCATGAGACGCGTTCTCAACGACGGAACTCAAGTCATTCTCGACTGATTTTTTTGTTTCAGCAATAACGCGGTCCAACTGCTCTTTGGCGTCGCCAATCTTCTTGTCCAGTTGTTTTTCGAATTGAAGTTGTTTCGATTCGTCAACTCTGGAAGGAACACCTTGATCTGGCAGTGGCCCGGCTTTAGTTGTTTTCTTCTTTTGCGTTCTCTTAGCTGATGATTTTCTCTCAGTCAACTTCTTTTTTACTGGCTGCTTCTCAGGTGAATACACCTCCAGCTCTTCATCATGTTCTGCCCATTCCGGTTTGGCATAACCACGGGGCCACATGGGTCCGAATACATCAAGGGATACACAAGTCTGGTCATTCCACCTACCCCGGTTTGAAGCATTCAATATTTCTTCAAAATCTCGCTTTATACCTCTAACAGCTCCGTAAATCTTTGTAAGGCGTACGGCTTCGACGGCATCTCGAAAAGACTGATTGGTCCTCGTCATATCGCCCGCCTGAAGGAACTTCACACCTGTTACGGCGTGTCTCATCGCATTTATTGCCGACAATGATCCAAGGCCAAATGATGTTTCTGATACTTCAAGCTGGTCTATACTGCCAAATAGGTAGTCGACTAACCCTGTCCACTGCCCGGTTTCCGCGTACTCCTTCAGGGAGGTTATGACCCTATGCGATACTTCCCATTCATCCAATAGCGGCGCATCCTGCTTGATCAGTCCGTCCACTCTCAATATACATCGTGCCATAAACGCAATTTTTGCAAGTGTCGGCAGCTTCGCAATGTCTTTTGCATTTGGAAATCTCATCACACATCTCCCATTAGTCAAGTCATTTATACCCCATCACAAACGCAAACACACCTGCTTACCCCTACCCCTTCTTATCCTTCATTCCCTCCTTCACCGCCGTTTTGATAATCTCCGCCGTAGGCAACATCGAACCCGCCTCAACCGATGACCTCGATGCTTCAGGCAGTACCCCCTCATCCTTAATCAACCCAGTATGAGTCGGACGAAACAGCGTCGTCATCAAGAATTGCCTATCCACATCCGTCACACGACCCGCCCTGCTCAACCTCGTGTATGTTGCAATCAACGTCATTCGCTCCTCCGCGTCGATCGAAATATGACGATGGGTCATTAGAAGACGTGTAATCAGTCTCATGGCCGCAAAGACTACAGCAATTAAGATGATGATCTGGGCATACTGCCACGGCGCAATGTTCGACCAGGTCGTCTTCTCATCGTAGACAAGCCAAAACACACCGAATGCCACTAGCAGAAACGCTACCGCTAATGAAGTGAGTGTGATGGCACAGATTCTAAACGACTTGTCGTGCCGCCGCTTTCGATGACTCCATTCAAGAAGGGGTTGGTCAAATGCTCTAGTAGTAACCTCCTCCTTGATCTGTTTACTCTTCTGTCTCGCATCAGTCTCTATTTCCTCAAGCGTGCCTTCGGTATTCTTGATCGCTGCCTCGATGCTGGCTTGCGCATTCGCAACACCTTCGGCGACGGTAGACTTTGCGTTGCTGACCTCGGCGGCAAGGTCGTCTCTCTTCTTTTCCAAAGCGGAGATCGATTTCGTAAGCTCGGCAAACTTCTCCTCTGCGGCGCTAACCTTGTCCTCCAGTTGTTTTTCGAGCTGACGCTGCATTGATTCGTCAGCCCTGGAAGCTGTGTTGTTGGTCTGCGGCGGCTTGGTTTTAGTTGTTTTCTTTTTCTCAGTTTTCTTCTTGGTTGCTTTCCTCTTTAACGTTGAGTCTTTCATCAGCTCGCTATCATGCTCCGCCCATTTCGGCTTCGCGTGGCCACGGGGCCACATAGGGCCGAAGACGGACTGAATAACTGGTGTTGAATTATTCCAGCCTTTTGAATTGGCGAGTTCAAGAATAGTATCAAAGTCACGTCTGATGGCTCCAACGATTCCATGGGCTTTGGTGGCGCGGGCGGCGCGGGCGGCATCGACGATATGGGAGGTGGGTAACGTGCTGTCGGTCTCGTCAGTGCGGACGGCGCGAACGGCACTGGCGGCCTCACTCGCGGCGAAGGCGGCGGCGCGGGCGGCGGCGTGGGCACCGACGCGGGCGGCACGGGAAGCGGCGAGAGTGAAGTAGCGGGCGGTCGCGCGGGCCTCTTTAGAGGCGGGATTGTAGGGACCCATACCCGCCCAATGCACTACCGTCTCTATCGCCTGCCTCACTTCACCCACATAGTCCCTATTCTGATCCCGCGCCTTAAACAGCGGAAATACCCTCAACGCACATCGCGCCGCAAATGCGACTTGAGCACGTATCGGCAACTTCGCAATATCCTCTTCAGTCGGTATTCCCATCAGACGCCCTCCTTTGGAAGCGGCCCAGATTATAACAAATTTCCGCCTCCTCCTGCATCAAAACCACACCCTCAGCCACCGGCCAGCCCCCTGCCACCACTGACACATCACCCCAGTTCAGACGGCAGCAGTTGAGCAGGAGGTGCGATCGAGAATTTATATCGAGGAGTAACGATCGGGTATGGAGGTCAGGACCCAGACACCATCACGCTGCAACTGCCATTCAGCATCGATTCATAGAACCGTCGGATCATCAACCCCAGTGTTAACCTCCTTAACACAGTCCTTGCCCTCACACCATTCCAGCACTTCCTCCGTAATGTCGCGTCTTTCAAGAGTGTTGTAATACTTGCGGATGCGCTTTGCAAAGCATCCATCCGAACCCTGAATCACCAGTTGTGGCCCCTGCACCGCATGGTCTCTCGGCCAAAAGTGCCCGACGAATAGAACATCATCACTGCCATAAATGATAAACTTGGGTGCAGAATCAAACTCATAAACTCGCACTCTGCTCCTTTGTGATTCTTCGAGCTCACGCAGAAACATACTGATATGATCCAAATTGACCAAAATCGCCTGCTCATAGTCTTTGACGCCCAACTCCTCCATTCTCACCCTCACGTGATTACTCTCGCGACTCAGTAGTGTAATCTCTATCTCCGTACGTTTGTCCTTCAAAGCCTTTTTAAAGCTCGGAATCATCGCAGGCAAATTTACTATCCATGTATTCAACACCCATTTCATCCCAGGCCGTGACATCACTTGAAAGAAACGTTCACAATACAGGTGTTCCACACATCCAATAATACCTGCCTCCTTCGGATGCCCGTCGTCGCCAGCTTTCTTCAATTCCACAAGTTGCAAATATAGTAATTCACCCAGAATTAACAGGCCGACTACTGCAACGATGTTGAGAACCGCCGGATATTCGAAGATGTGAAAGATGATGTTGAGCCCGATGGCCGATACCGAGAGAAAAAGAAGTGTGTACAGGGACCAATACGCCTTTCCCGCTCCTCCAATTACAAGTATTCTCTCTTTGAACCCTTTCCACATAACACAAATCCTTTCGAATACGCCCTGATCACAACGACTAAATAATAATGCTTCTCATCCTCACTCGCAACCAGTGCTCACTCACACCCTCACCCCTGCTCCACCTTCCCCCCAACCTGGCCCATGTCGATCTTCCCGACCTCTGCGCCCAGATTAACCAGCCGAACGTCCGTATAGATATTAGATGTCAGCTTAGGATCACCATGCCGCATCAACATCTGAGCGTCCCGCAGATCCACATCCGCATCCTTGAGCCAGGTACAGAACGTCATACGCAGACACTTCCGATCGATCCTACGCCCCCGACAATCGATGTACCTCAAAAATTCCGACTCCTCACGCCTCGCCCCCTCCACCTCACTCCCAGCCGCATCAATCCACGCCTTGCGAGCGTTATCGATATCCCGGCGCCACGTCTTAATCCTCGGCTCGACCGGCAGCACCTGCGCATTGGGATGCTTCAACCCCATCTCCTGCAGCACACCCATCACATCATCGTGAATCGGCAGCTCCGCCGCCTTCTTGTTCTTGCTCTTACCACTTTCGATCTTGATCGACCGCGCCTCAAAATCAATACTCCGCCACCTCAACCTCGCCAGCTCAACCCACCGAATACCCGACAGCGCCGCCATCACGTAAAAATGCCTCCGGTAATCCGGCACGTGAGCGATCAACCACCCAAACTCCTCCTTCGACATCGCCCTGCTCAAACGCCGTCTATCGGCATCCTCATCGGCCTTCGGGATCAGCTTGGGCGGCAATGGGTTTTTCAAAACCCGCCCGTAATCCGAAGCCCACTTGCACAAACCCAGCACCGACGTGCGATATGCGTTCTGCGATCGGGCCGAGAGCAGTTGTCCGGTCTTAATATTAGTTAGACGTGATAACCACACAGCGCATCGACTGGGATCGGCGTCGATGATTCGATCGATCTCGCACTCCTTAACCCACCTGTCAATATTGTTTCGACACGTCTTTCTGTTCTCCGGCTTCGTGCCTTTGGTTTCCAGAAACTCAATGTACTCTTCCGCCAACTCTTCAACGGGCCGCCTGGAGTGGTTCTCGATCTCCTCGGTTTTCGGGTCGAGTACACCCGCGCGAATCCGATCGGCTCGCTCTTGAGCGTCCATCTGGGCACGCTTGGCATCTTTGGGTGATCCGGCGCCGTAATTGCGGAAGACCCACTTGCCGTTCTCATCCTTGAATCGATACCGAAGCGACTTCCACGACCAATAGACATTCTCGTATTTTGTTTTCCTATGGCTTCCCATTTCGATATTCATTACACCATCCCCTCCGACCTGTCAATGGTTGTGTTCAGTTCCAGGAAGTACAACCTGCCGTTCCTCCCTCTCTTCACGCGTATGATCCATTCGCCTACAGGTTTGTCCGTACACTCACTTAGCACGCGCCGACCGAACGCAGTCGCCTGGCCTCGTTCGCTTGACTGGTATCCGATCACATCGGTAAATGCCCCCACCTGGTGCGAAAGGCGGACCAGCTCCGAACTGGTCATGGCCTGACTCAACCCGCCGCCCGCCGGATGATCTCGCCACCAGGCCTCGCACAGCGCTCGCAAGTCCTCGCCGCGCGTGTCGGCCATTTTCCGCCAACTCCGCTCTTGTAGACGCCACGCACTCAGTCTGATGCATCGCAGAATACTCCCGATCGTCCCAGCCCACTCGTCGAATCCACCCATCGGGGGAGTGCCCGAACACCGAGGCCTTCCCATCTCCACCCAAATCTGAACAGCTCCAACCAGGCACTCAAGAATACGTTTACGATTCTCTTTGAGATAAGCGATGAGGTTTGGATGGACAAAATCACTCCTATCCTCAGGTCGATCGTCCTTTGGCTGCAGCATAATCGCCACGATGCGCTTAACCAGCTCGCTAGAGAAATTGACATTGTTGCCCGTCCCGATAATCGTCATGCGATTAGGAAATGAAGCTGATTTACTCTGCCCCAGCAATCGCCCCCAGTAAACTCTTGATGTAAGCAAAGCCGCAAGCGGGGCCAGGCCCGGTTATGGGATTCGTAAGTTTGGCCTTGGCGTAATCGATCCCCAGCGTTCGGCTTTGTATGAGATGTACGATCTTCGGGAAAAGTATCTCAGGAAGAAGGGCAAGGCTCGTCCGCCGTTTCATGGCACGTCACCGTTTAGGAATCTGCGTGAGGCGGGGATGGCGAATGATTTTGAGGCGTTCAAGGATGCTCGTAAGGTGTATCTGGCGAGCGGGAAGGGGTATGAGAATTTTGTGAAGTCGCTTAATTTCCTTGATCCGATTGCGAGTCGGTTGAGCGATGAGGATGAGCGCAAGTTTGAGCATGAGTTTTTGAATGACCTGCAGCTTCGGAAATTGAAGGTTGCCAGGGACTATGCTCAGAGATTGCGTGTGAGGCTGTGGCATATGTGGAATGATGCGGCGAAGCACGACACGCCGGGTATGGTGGAGGAGTTGAGGGCGGCCCAGGAGAGGGAGATTATCAGCAAGGCGAGGGTGATGGCGGCTCCGATACCGGCGTTGAAGTCAAAGAAAGCTGAGTGGCGCAAACGTGTTGATAAGGCGCGAGCGTGGATGGAGGAGAGGGGTGTGGATGTGGCGGAGGCGAGGAGGGTGTATTGGGGGTATCTGAAGAGGAATGTTAAGACTGAGAAGGCTCGTCGTCTGGGGATGGCTAGATTTCGGAGGCAGGTGGGGAAGTTGGGGGTTTAATAGCCGCTGCGCTTGCTTTGCGAGCCTTAAATGTCTTCAGAGCGATTTTCCACAGAACCTTTTGTGTTTGAAACATGCTACTGACCGAGCCCTTCGCTGTGAGCGGGGCTAAGTCGTCAAACAAATCTCTAATTGTGTAGTCGAAATTGAAATGTCTCTCTTTGACCCCCTCATTCTTGACGTAAATGTCGATTTTTTTATCAAACTTTCCAATAGCAATTATTCTTACCTTGACACTGTCTGAGGGATTTAGCAGCGCGATCTTTAACTTTAGCATATTGCGTTTGCATACCACTTCCTCGATCTCTCCAAATTCTGTGTCGGGGTCAGTAGTGCATTCATAATCAACAATTTGACAGTCATCACCTAGTATAATGGTTAGTGGCTGGTTGCAAATAGGCTCCGATCCCGTGCATCTTAGTCTAACATGAAACGAACTCACTGAGTCAACTGGCTCGCCATCGAACTCCACCTTAAGACGATCTTTAACTCTTTCGTTTATGTTAACTAGCTCGTACGGTCCTCTTGGATATATGTCTACCCTCTTAAAAGGCTTGGGCTTGTGCAATAGTAGCCATGTCACAAAAACACCCGAGACGCCTGATGCAATTCCAACAAACAGCGGTTCTCTCCACCACTCTATTCCTTCCCCCGCCGCCAATACCAATCCAATCCAATCCATTTTCAGACCCTTTTCAAATCAAAACGCCTTCCGCCTCAGCTCTACCGCCTTGGCGATCTGCTGAATATGCTCATAAGGCACGATTCGTTCAGGATGTAGCTTGTTATCCTTGACAAGTCTACTGGATTCGTTGTCATTTGTAAAGAATCTGCATACCCAGTTGCCCTCATGGCCGCTCTCCGGGCTGAATCGGACTGAGACGACGTCGCCTGCTTGAAGGTCTTTCTGGTGAAGCGGCGTTTTCATTGACCTAAACACCACGTAGTCGCCATCAAGCAGAGTGGGCTGCATGGAGTCGCCCGTGACGACCAAGGCGAACAGCATAGATAAATCTTCGCTTGAAATACTCTCGTTGTCAATGTATTCGTACCCCTGGCCACTGTCGACGCCCCACTCGTCGCAATCGATGATCTGGCCGGCGGGGCCGATATTCAGGACGGGGATTTTGCCCGGGACTCCCTGCGTCCGACCGATCTTGCTGGCCTTCCATTGACCCTCAAATTCATCGAATGGAATATTCAGCGCTTCGGCAATCTTCTGTCGCATCACGTAAGACGGATTTGTTGCGCCGGTCTCCAGTCTGCTGTAGTGGGATTGGACGATGCCGAGCTTCTCGGCCATCTGCTGCTGTGAAATGTCCAGGTCGACCCTTCTGTCCCGTATGAGCGCCTTGAGGGCGGGAAGGGTCTTGGCTTTTCGTGCGGGCATAGCAGTCCTTTCAT
Source organism: Phycisphaeraceae bacterium (assembly GCA_028284925.1). Taxonomy (GTDB): domain Bacteria; phylum Planctomycetota; class Phycisphaerae; order Phycisphaerales; family Zrk34; genus JANQQT01. Next base: position 17,529 of record JANQQT010000153.1, read on the forward strand.
GGGAAAAGTTACCCCAACTCAACATTCTATCTCTAGTTATCCACAATTTTCCCACAATTCAATAAAAAATGCAAAATTTTATGCATATTTCAAGATTTAGCTATTCACGCTAAGCCAATTATGCATAGTATGCACTCAGGCGGGCATGATTTGGGATATTTGGCAAGGCCAGTAGCTTCGAAGCGATTTGAAAGGGTCATTCATGGATGAGCAGTACCAGGATTTGAGTCGAGTCAATGCGGATAGCCCAATCGAGTATATCAAGGCATCGGAGATGGCGTTAGAGCTGGGCGTTTCAATAGTGACCGTATACGAGATTCTGTCGGAGGGGTCGATTCCCGGCGCGTTCCAGCTCAAAAAGTATTGGCGCATCCCCCGGGCTGGCCTTGAAGCGTTCATTCGGCAGCAGCAGCAGAAGGTATTTCAGAAGCGAGCAAAGAATCTACAGGGCGCGGGAGGTGAAAAATGACTGTATCCCTTCCTGTAGTCGAGTCGCCGCTGCTCACACATTCGCGGATGACGAGTTTTAAGACCTGCCCAAAGAAACACTTCTTTGAGTATGAGTTGGGGATTCGACCTGAGAAAGAGCGTGTGCCGCTCCGTATGGGATCGGCAATCCACCTGGGCCTCGAGTATCGAGCGAAAGGTTGCTCGCCGAGTGATGCGATCGGCGTTGCCGTGGAAGGGTACAACCAGCCGCCCCAGTGGTGCCAGGCGGAGGAGCAGCTATTTGATTGGTGGGTCGAGCGCGAGAAGGTGGCGCGATTGTTGGCGGGGTACTTCTGGTACTGGGAGCAGGAGGGGATGTGGGAGGAGTTTGAGATAGTGGAGGCTGAGGGTTCGTTCTCACTGCCGCTAACCAATCCAGAGACAGGTCGATCAACGCCAAGTTTTCAGTTGGGCGGCAAGCGCGACAAGATCATTCGAAGCATGTCCGGCGCCGTGAAGCTGATGGAGCATAAGACCTGCTCTGAGGATCTGGGTGTTGATTCAGATTACTGGAAGCGTCTGCGAATCGATCAGCAGATTTCGCTTTATACCGTGGCTGCCAGGAGCCAGGGGCATGACATCGAGTCGATCCTGTTTGATGTGATTCGCAAGCCGTCCATACGCCCAAGTCAGATACCGCTGTTGGATGATGATGGACTCAAGGTTGTTCTGGATGGCGATGGTGGGGAAGTTGCCCAGAGGCCGATCAGCGAGTTTATTTTTGATTCGCTTGGCGAAGATGGGATGAGGATCTATCAATCCGACGCTGTCTCTGCCGTGATTCGCAATCTCCACAAGCGGCCTATCCTCGTAGCGCCAACTGGGTCCGGCAAGACGGTGATGGCGACCGACATCGCCAACAGGCTGAATGCCAGAACACTCTGGGTGGCCCATCGGCGTGAGCTGCGCTCGAGCTCCGCCAGCGCGCTGAAGATCACGAAGATGAACTCCCCCATTGATGTTGATGTATCCAGATGCTCATTGATGGATGCGAGGCCCGCCCCGGCCTTGTTGAGGATCTCCACGTAGGTGAGCGCGTCTTTGGCGGAGCGGGCGAAGCGCGAGAGTGAGTAGACGACCAGGACGGCTTTCTTCTTCTTGGCCAGCGCGATTGCATCTTGAAAGCCGGGCCGGTTATCCGCATCCGACCCGGAGAGGCCTTCATCGTAATACTCGCCGATCACCTGGAAGTCATGGCAGTCGCAATACGAATGGCATCGCTCCAGTTGGGTGGCGATGGACTCAGAGTCATCGGGGTTGCGCCGAGGGGAAAACCGGGCGTAGATGACGGCGGTTTTAGCTGGAGGTTTTTCGGGCGGGCGAAGAAGTCATCGGCGACGTGTGAAGCGATGATCTTTGCGATGGTGGTCTGAACAAATGCTGAACAAATACTGAACAAATTTGTTCAGAAAGCCTGTATAAGCCCGTATAAGCCAGCACACAAAAAAACCCTCGAATTTCAGTTTGAGGCTGAAAAACAAGGGTTTTTCCAATCGGGGCGGCGAGATTCGAACTCGCGACCTCTTGACCCCCAGTCAAGCGCGCTAACCAAGCTGCGCTACGCCCCGTTGTCTCATAAGTCCTTGATATTGCTGCGATTGTATTCATCCTGTTATGCATCGTCAATGTCCCAATATTGGGAAGCCGGTTCATCAGGACACGACCACCACCGCATCCAATCGGATTGCTATGGCCACGCCGGCGGGAACGAATCTGTTGGTTCAGTTTTACGACGCCGGTACGGATGGTCAGGAGTTTGAGGTCGAGATCCGCGGCTGGCGTTCGATGACGAAGGTTGTGGATGGGACTACAAAGGTGTTTTGAACAAACGTTCTATTGGTGGTGGTCGGTGATTCGATGATTACGGCGGCTACACAAAGGTTGTCCATTGGAGCCAGGCACAACGCGACGATTCGGTTTTTGACGTGCCAGGTGGGAGATGTGGTGTCGTTCAAGAATGTGGTGTTAACGCCGGCTCAGGTAGTGGAGTTGAACGCAATTGGTAAGGCACCCAATCGGTCGCAATCCAGACGTGGGAGGTTTGTGCCAGGGTTGCCGAGGAGGGTGTTGAGGTAACTGAACTGAAAACAAGTGAATTCGAGTTTGTCGGCCAAGTTTCAGCTGGGGAAGATCTCGGATTTATACCAACTCAACCTGGGTGCGTGCCGCAACGATCTCCAGTGGCATACGAACCGAATAATGTTCGTTGGGAGGGATGACACGGCATGCCCTTGATATCACCCTGTCAACCTCATTGGCCACTCTTCTATCAGCCCGACTCTTCTTGAACGCGGACCATGTCTGTATGTACTTCACAATCTGTGAAATGGTCCAATCTTCCTGAATTTCGAATTCGGGATGCTCCAGACGACGAAAGGGACATTGAATATCGTCTTGAAGATATCCTCTCCACAGAATCTGATTTTTTTGAGCCCAAAACGGTAGAAGCAGTGACCGGAGCGGTTCCAAGAGGTTTTCATTAATCTCCTTTGTACTATGGAACCAATTGTATCCCCACGCACAAAAAACGGCGTCTGTACGTGATACCCGCAGAACTTCTGGCCAAAATCTTGAGAAGTCAAACCAGTGAAGCGCCTGAGCAACGACTACCAGATCGAAGGATGACTCGGCAAAACCTGCCTCTTCCGCAGATTGCACCGAATAAGTAATACGATTGTCTGGAGTTGCGTGTGAAATCTGTTCTTCACTAACGTCGGTGGCATTCACCGTTCCAAATCGTCCAGCCAATCCGACGGCCGCTTGACCATTACCCGTCGCACAATCCCACGCTCTGTCGCGACGAGTACAAGATTCAGTGAGCCAATCGTAGAGCGCATCAGGATAACCGGGCCTATATGACGCGTATGCGCTGGATTGTTCATCGAACGTGTTGCGTGTCATCGCAGGTTTATCTCTTTGCAGTAAGATTACAAAGCCAGGCTGTGTGTTCATTCCACATTCCGCCGCCTCTACGAAAATTGCCTATCTTTGCCGAGTCGGTCATTCACACGTGCGCCCAGCAACGTACCACCATTATACGAGTGCGAATAAGGAGTGAAGTCCTTTTTGAGGAGCAAGAAGCGGGAAGGCGTCTCGGCCTTACAAATGATTTAAAATTGTAACAATTGGTCAAATTCACTACCCCAGGCAATTGTTACATTCCTTAGTTTGTAATGCCAAAAACCCTTATATACATATTACTAATAGATATAAGTCATAAGATAGTAATAGTTGACCTTTCCCCAGTTTCCGTACCACCCTTTATGTTAGTTGGTGGTTATGGTTGAGCGCGTGGATGTCCGCATCCTGTGTTCCCAGCGCGATGATGTGGGAGGCAAGCGTCTTGCGAAGGGATGAAGCAGAGATAATCTTGCCCGCCTCGTTTTCAGTGTCATAGGAAAATTTTTGATTTCATTTTCCCATAGGCATATCCAACTACCTGCAAGTTCACGCTCAAGGTATAACTCTCACGTAACCGTCGGAGGTTCCATCCTCATCGCCCCCAAGCAATCCCCTTGGCGTTAAATCAATCTCAGTAGCCACAAATCGAAAGAACGTGCCAGAGTTCTTCGACAAGCCCATTAAGCTGGACAATTGATCTACCGTGCTAAAACCGGTTAATCGCGGTTGGATGTGACAATGTCACAGAAAATGTGGTGCGGGGGTGGGGGAGGATGAGAACGAATGCTGGACTTATATTGATCGATCAGGGCGTAGGCTAGTCAATCAAGGACCTTTCCACTTTGCCTTCAATCCCACTACGTATACATTCGCGTGTTGCTTAACGTCTCTTGTGCGGCCAGGAGAGTGACTGAAACTGTATTGAGGGGGGTTGCTCTTGTGAGTAGTGTAATTCAATTGGTCCTTACCCGAGCCGCGCCGGGCGAACAGAAGAATGAATTGCCGCTTCAAATTGATCTTTGCCCCGATCGCTTTCGCTTGTTTCTTGCCGAAGTATTTGACGAGACCTTGAGTCGTTGTAATTCGAATTGGGGTTTTGAGTTTTGAACCTTTGAGTGTTGATAGGACAGGCTTGGCATTAGGCATTCGGCTCAAATGGTGATCAATATACGACCCCTTTCCGGCGAATACTGAAGTCGAGAAAAGTACAATTACTACAACACAGATCATGAGGCGCATGGGTAATACTCCAAGATGATGTTAATCATTCCACATTACTTTCAACGTACAGATCGGCGTCTTATCCAGTCTCACCGCTGGAATTTCACTCGGTTTTCGATGTTCGTGTTTCACAGTCGCAGGAACTGCGTATAGATGAAGTAGGGGCTACTCCTCCAACTCCACCTCCACTATCTCACTCACCTCCAATCCTCCCCTTCAACACCTTACCCCCAACTTCCCCCCATAACTACTCACCCCCGGTACGTCTTAGTTATCCGCCCCTTGACGATCGTTACGTTCACACGCTTCGGCTGATGATCATCGTCCAATAATTGAGCTTTGCCATCAATGAATGCAGCGCGAAATAGCAGGCCTCGTGCCTTTGCCAAGCGCTTAGCTTTCGCAACTGTCAATCCAATAAAGTCCGCATCCCCCTTGCTTTTCTTCTGATCGGCTTGCCGTTTATCCAAAGGACGCTGAACCCTATCCGGTATCTCGAACGACTTATTGGCGCCATATAGGGCGATGACGGCAATCAAAAAAACGATTGATTTCATGTGGTGATCTCCTGGCATGTGTTCTTGTATGACGATCGGACGAAGAAGATGTCCGAGTCGGATTGAGATTTTACGACAATTGCCCTCTTCCTCCGTTAAACTAAAGAAGCCAGCAGCAAGTCAGACACAAACTCCCTGACTTCCCCATGAACTACTCACCCTCGCGAAGTCTTCGTAACCTTCCCCTTCACTATTACTGCATTCACTCGCTTTGGCTCCCAATTGTCGCGTAAGAGTTGGTGTTTCCCATCGATAATCGTTGCGCGAAAATACAAGCCCCGTGCCTTTGCCAGTTTTTTGGCCTGCGCGACGGTTAATCCGACAAAATCCACATCCCACTTTTTCTTCTTCTGATCGGCTTGCTGTTTAACCAAAGGTGGCTGAACCTTATCCGGCGTCTGGTTCGGCTTATTAAGACCGAATATGGTGACAATGGCGATGCACAGTGCGATTGAATTCATGCGTTGATCTCCTGGGTTATGCTTAGGTATGACGAATAAGGGGCGGAGGTGTCCAAACCATGTCGACATTTTACGGATGCAACGACGCCAACCAAGAAGCCGGCGACTTACCGACCCCCAATCATCCCCTTCAACATCTCATTCAAATCCACCCCCTCTTCCCACTCGGGTACACCACCTCCCCCTCCACACAGAAGGTCGACGCCCTCCACGCACACCTCGCGGCAAATGCCACCTGCGCAAGCCTTGGTAGTTTCGCAACATCCTCTTTGGTTGGAATTCCCATGGACACCTCCTTCTGGGTTGAGGTGCATTATTGGGGGAAAATAGAAAAGATGAGCACTCTTGAACCCGTTATAATACCCCCAGAGTCGCATTCCAAGGGTATACTAGTAGCGGCCAGAGTCAGTAGGCTCTGGCCGCTTTTTTCCATACACCAACGTCACCTTCGATCTCGGACTGCCTGGGCATGAACAACGGTCGAACACCCAGCAATCTCCAACCTCCTTCCACCGGCACGTCACCGCCACCACACCAATGTCATCGAAGTTGTTGCACACGCCAACCCTCTGACCACGCGTACCCCGCCTAGCCCGGATACCGCCCAGCGGACCCGTCTTGAACTTCGACACCAGGACACTATCCCCGTCCATGCACGCCCGCATGCGAGTACGTAGCGTGTTGGTGCGGTGTTCATGGATGGTGATGGTTTTAGGTTGGTAGATGGAGTGCATGGGGTTACTGTGTTTTCGGCGTCTTTGGCTTTACCTTCGGCATTACCCGCCGCTTCAACACAAATACTGTTGACGTTGACCCACCCGCTTTTTTGTGAGTTTTAGTGCCAATCACATCAAAAATATCTGTGTGCTGCCCTGGCAATGCGGAGCCATCCACAACCCCCTTCATTGGGACATCCTGCACGTAGAAGAAGCGGGTTTCGGTATAGAGGGTGGTTTTTACTAACGCTGTCTCCTTGCCCGTCACCTGCAATACCCTGATATCGTTATACTCTGCGAATGTGCCGATTTTGCCGATGGCAAGTAGCGTTGGATTGATAATTGGCCGCTTTCCCCCACGTGCTTTCCTGGCACGCTCCACATCCGCCCTTGCCCTCTTCAACTTTACTTTAGCCCTCTTCCTCACATACGTTTTTGACTTCACATTCTTAAATTCGTAACGCTTCTCTTTCCGACTGTATCGCCACTCGTACTTTCTATCACTTGTTGATATTGTCGGACCCTTCCAGTTTGTTGAAAATTTCGCTGGCCCCTTATCGATTGCCTTAATGTCAAGTGCCACATCATCCAGCTTCTTTTTTATCGCTTTGTAGTGCTTCTCGCCCTCCGCCTTTGTCGCCGCCAGATACCGCTCCTTCCAATCCTTATCCCCTGCGGCGTGTAGTGGCACGCATACCAGTAGAGCTAGCAGTGCTGGAAGTGGGGTTTTCATCGTGAACCTCCTTCTTTTGGGTTCAGTCCTCTGGCGGAATATCGTCCACGCCTTCGTAGTCGTCGGTGACTGAGTTGATTTTCACCAAACAATGTACCAAGTATTTCCGAACTTCGCCACCTTCACCTTGACAGCGCCAGCCACGCGGCCAGAGGTCTGAATACTACAAATCATTATCCCGCCACTCATCAATTCGCCATTTGGCGTTTGCCCCACGCTTCAACGCTAGAACACCAAATCTTCGCTTGACGAACATAATGCCGATAGTCTTTAAAGTCTTCCGCGCCCGACCTGTCCACATCTCACACCCTCACATCCCCCTCCAACGCCTTCTTAATGGTGCACTTGGCCACCCGATCCGGATCCACCCGGCACTCAAACACCTTAACCCTGACTCCACCCCCACACGACTCACACACCCTCTCCTCAACCTCGGCGTCAAGATGCCTGTGCATGGCTTCGATCGATCCTCAAACGATATCTGAGTCGCTGATTCATCGATCGTCTGATCCGGTCTGATCTTGATGTAGATCCTACCATATCGACCGCCGGCTCCAGAGGCCATTGTGATTCCAGTTCAGCCCTGCTCCGCTACGCTCCGCGGGCCTGAACTGGACAGAAAAGCGATTACCTGATTTTCAGATTGAGTACTCATGCCTGGCAAGACTTCAGAGTAGCGCAGTTTCAGACAACCGTTTCCAGCTATTTACTTCTCATAGATCGAATTCCACGGCTGATCATAACTTTCAAACAGGTCGGTATGACTGCTTATATCAAAAGCGATAGCCGATCAGGTTCCAGTAGAACATAAACGGGACAAATAGGATCAAACATACAACGTCAAGAGAGTGTCGGATTTTCCCTGCTATCGTCCAATTGTGATCCCCGTGGGTCTTGGCAAGCAAAATCAGCAAGGCGATGGTCGCTACAGTAGAAACAGTCCCCAATATCGGAACGAATGACAGGACGGTGGGGCAACTCGGGTGCAGTTGATCAAGCGCCAATACCGTGACAATTGTGAATGAGACTAAGATCAAAAGGTTGATCGTGCCTATCGAGCGCTTGAAGCTCATTACTCTGTTGGATGCCTGGAAATTCATTCTCTGCCGACGACGGAAAAAATGGAGCAACCCGTACCCGGCGCCCATAATCGTGTTGGAAAGAAAGCAAATGAGGAAGGAAATACAAAGTGCTGACTGCACCGTCGCATTTCCGTACCATCGCAGCGTTTCGTAGCTCGCCAGCCTGGATAGAACGCTGGCTTCCGGAGCGACACCTACCTGTTTCATTTTATCGATCTGAGATGGGTTATTGATTACGTTGTGAACCCAATCCGTCATTGTTTTCAATGCTCCCGGTGAGTATCCACGCCACTTGCCCTTCAGCACGCCTGTTTTGGACCTGCCCAGACTGTGATTTGTCTTGGGCAGAATGATCAGTGTCCATTTTTCATTGTTCGCTTGCGCAAGTGAATTCTTCATACCTGCTACGCTCTCGCCCACCGGAACGTTTTGATCCAGTTGTCCCCACATCGCCAGGACCGGCTGCTTAACGCGACTCCAGGCCGGATGTACGTATTGGTCCGGTGGGGAATAGGATCGGGGCACAAATGAAGAGAAACTGAAGCCATTTTCTAATACTCGGTGCAGATCACGTTGCGCAAGAAATGCTTTCTCGGCAATATCACGCAGGGTATCTGAAAGCCCATATAACCGAAACAGGTTATCCCGATAGTAGAACATCATACCGTCAGCGACTGATGCTCCCACAGCGATGACAAATTGAATATCTTTCGTTCGGGATGCCGCCACAGCGCTGATATATGCACCTTGGCTGAGTCCCCACATGCCGATCTGAGATTTTGCGATCTCATGACGATGCTTCAGGAAGGCCACAGCTGAAAGGGCGTCATTGACTAGATTCTCGTAGGGCCGATGGCTCTCGTAAACTCCGCCTGATTCACCCGTTCCACGCTTGTCATAGATCAATGCGGCAATGCCATGGCTCGCGAAATACTGACCAACCTCACGGTACGACTTGCGACTGTGTGGGCCTGCGCCTTGAATAAAAACAACGGCTGCAAAAGGACCTTCGCCCTTCGGCAGGAACAGACTTCCAGCAAGTTTGACGGCTTGGTTGTGAAATTCGACTAAGTGTTCATCAAACTTGCGTTCCGTCGCTGATTCATCCGCTCGGGCCTCGGTCCCGCTCATCGCCATCAAAAAAGCTATGACGAATATCACAGCAGGCAGCATGGGTATGTCGTAGATCGTCTTAGTCGAAAATTTTGCCCGCAAGAAACTTGGACAACTTGTCAACTTTGCCATCACGTCGCCTTCAGTTAGTACTTCTTTGATCAATAAACTACCCGGGCGAGACTCGAACCAACGACCTGTTAACAGCCACACATATCTTACTACCGCCTTCATGGCATTTCACTCAATCTCTTTCCCCTCTCAGGATCTTCATATACGCCGCCCGCTTCACCGAAAGCCTCTTCCTTCCATACTTCTTCCGATCCAGCTCCCAATCCCCATACCTACCCGCCCTGGCCGTATCGTTGAAGAACGCAATCGCCCCTCCACTCGCATCTCGCCAAATATCAACATACTCCAGATACAATCGTCCCACCGTCGTAAGTGACGACATACTTGCCGCCCGGATAGGCCCCCGGAATACTTCGCAGGACCAGTTTGGATACAACCGTCTCCGGCCTGACTGATTTGATGTTCCCAAATTGATCCACATCCGGCTTCCGCCCCGTCGACTTTCCCCACATACCTGTTTTGTGCCACTTCTCCGACCAGTGATTCGATTGCTTCATTCGATCGAGGAATGGAAGGCTCGGATCGTAGTAACTACAGAAATTCAAATTGATCCCAATCCCGGATTCGATCACCGCCTTCTTACGAAGAAGACCCGCAGCCTGGCGTCGAAGTTTGGCCGCTTCGCGTTCATGTTTTTCCGCCTGATCGAGTTTCTCCACCGCCCGTTCGGTGGAGCATCCGGCAATGACCAATTCAACCATCAGGGCGATGATGATGCATCCGATGAGGCCGATGAGTTTTCGCATTTTCGATGCTCCGCTTCAGGTGACTAAACGCACGAGTCGTTGATGGGAGGCGCATCGGCTGATCCGAAAATTTTGTGCATACCCGATTGTGGCCACACCCCCGCCAGACTGCCACAAAACCCCGATCTTGACGCCCATAATACAAAACGACACCCCAGGAACATCCAAGGATAATCTGGCGGGGCCATAAACTACTATATAGAAGGTACTTTTGGACGCGACATTTTGAAGCCCCCCCGTCAAGCGCGCTAACCAAGCTGCGCTACGCCCCGTAAAAAACACAAAATCTCACTCGAGGCCCATTTTACTCAACCTCACCTTCGTATTCCATCACCATACCAATCTACCTCCGGCCAACAATTCTCTCATCTCAAATCCATACGTAACGCCCCAAACATCCCAAAACCCCAATTCAGCCTTAATACTCCAATCCTTGACCCACACCCTACTCCAGACTCAGCATTCACCCATATTTCGGAGTTTCCCCGAATACTCGCATCCTGTAACATATTTGGCGTGTACGGTTATAATAATGTGGCGAATCACCAATTCGCCCATGCTCAGCCGAAATCACCTCAATTCAGGAAATAACCTCATGAAAAACCTGCTGCTCCCCATCACAATCATGGCGATGTTCATCGCAACTCCCGCTCTAGCTGCGGATGAAACCACCGCCGAAGCCAAATCCAAGTCGACCAGCGCCGACAAACCCGTTGTCGACATCATCCGCGAATCCATCGACCCCTTCGTCCCCGGCAAGGAACGCTCTCGCTTCCTCCGCGCAGCCGGCAAGGATAGCGAACTGACGGAGAAGGAATTCGAAAGCAACCGTAAGGCCAGGAAACCCTTCGCCCGCGAATTCGACAAATGGAAAGCCATCGCGCGATTCGACGCCGACAAGAGTGGAAAGATTGACTGGTTCGAAGCTCAGGCTTACCGCCGCGGTCTGCGCAAAAAAGTCCTCGCCACCTACGACAAAAACAAGGACAGAAAACTCAAAGGCGCCGAACGCGATGCAGCCAATAAAGCCTTGGCAAGCGGCAAGATCCCTACACCGGATCAGGCCCTTGCCAAGAATAGCAACAACAATGCGAAACCCGCCCTACCAACTGAGCGCAAAGGCGACAACGAAAGAGAACTCACCCGTGAGGAGCGCATCAAACGATGGCGGGAACGCCGCGCCGAAAGAATCAAGCGATTCGATAAAGATGGCGATGGTAAACTTGACGAAACCGAACGGATCCAAGCCGAGGAAGAAAGGCGCCTCGAAGAGCAGAAAAAATTTGTTGCCCGATATGACAAAAACGGTGACGGTGTACTTGACGAAAACGAACGTGTGGCTGCCGAAAATCACCCCCGCGACAAGTGGGCCTTGAAACTCAACGACTTCGGCATGAAGCACTTCGACAAAAATGGAGATGGCAAGCTCAGCTCTAACGAAAACAAGGACATCACCAAATTCGGACTCAAAATCATGCAACTTGGCAAGACCTGGGAAAAGAAACTCCTAGACACCAACAAAGATGGCAACGTCACTCCTCAGGAACGCTCTGCCATGCAGCAGAAAATGCAAATGGCCATGCTCGGCCTCATGCCTCAGGCCATGTCATGGGCTGATACCGATGGCGATGGAAGCGTCTCACGAAACGAGCGTGAGGCCATAATGACGCGCGTCGCTGGCGCGGTCGAGCGCGAAGTCAAAAAGTGGACCAACAAGTTCGACTCCAACGGCGATGGTCGCCTCAATGAAAAAGAACGCGATGCGTTCATCAAAGGCGTTGATGCCGATCTCACCGCTCGAATCAAACGCCATGACAAGAACGGCAACGGCCAACTCGACGTCGCTGAAATCCAGACGATGGCCGTAGAACTCGCTGAACAGTTTGGCGTCAAACCCAGAGCATTCCAGTAAACCGATTCCCAATTCATTCACAAGAAAGGCCTCGGTGTAAACCGAGGTCTTTTTCATTCACCCGCCAATCCAAAATAGTCCTCACAACCATATCCATTCAAAATGCTCCCGCGGCTCTTCCCATTACGCCGATACTTTATTTCACCTCTTCGCGGGGATATTCTTTCGGATTAATTCCATACCGGAATACGAATTCAACACCACGAAATCACGCTTTTTGATCGAAAAACCATGACCACTCAGACCAACGACATCATCGCACAGGCCGTTCAGGCCGCCGACACCGCCGTCGCCGCAATTCAGGCCGCTACCAATGCAGAGGAACTTGAATCGCTCCGCGTCGCCCACCTCGGCAAGAAAGGCTCAATCACCATCCTCCTGCGAGGCATGAAGGATGTCCCCGCGGACCAAAAAGGCGCCGTCGGCCAAGCCGTCAATGCCGCCAAACAACGCGCCACAGAAGCCATCGAACAACAGAAAAAATCTCTCGCATCCTCCGGCGCTCCCACCGCGAAGAACGCCATCGACGTTTCCATGCCCGGCATCCGAACGCTCAACGGAAAACGACACCCAATTTCCTCAACGATCGAGGAAATCAAATCCATCATGATCGGCCTCGGCTTCCACTACGATGACTACCCCGAAATCGAAACAGAATTCAACAACTTCGATGGTCTCAACACACCTGAATGGCATCCGGCGCGCGACATGCACGACACCTTTTACACCGAGTCAGGCCGCGTCATGCGCACTCATACCACCGCATTCCAGATGCATGCTCTCAGAAACTACGGCACGCCCCCCATCCGTGCCATCACCGGCGGACGATGCTACCGCTGCGATACCATCGACGCTTCCCACTACCCGGTCTTCCATCAGATCGACGCCATCGCCATCGACAAAAACATCAGTTTCGCCGACCTCAAATGGACCCTCTACGAGCTCGCTAGCAGTCTTTTCGGCGATGACATCAAGCTCCAGTTTCGCCCAAGCTTCTTCCCATTCACAACACCCAGTGCCGAAGTCGACGTCCTCTTCAAAGGCTCTTGGCTTGAAATTCTTGGCTCCGGAATGATGCGACCGGAAGTCCTCCAGGCTGGCGGTCTCGACCCCGAACAATGGCAGGGCTTCGCATTCGGCATCGGCGCCGATCGTGTCGCCATGATCCGACACGGCATTGACGATATTCGCCACCTCTATGACAACGAAGAAGCCTTCCTTCGACAATTCTAATTACACAACATCCCCCACCACAACAAAAGAACAAACCTACTCGGATCTCCACCATGCTTGTCAATACCAAATGGCTCAGACAATACCTTCAACCCGCCTGCTCCGATGAGCAGATGGTCAATGCATTCTCCATCATCGGCCTCGAGATTGAAGAACACATCGACCTCGCCGAAGAACTCAAACGTGTCATCATCGGATTCGTCCGGGACAAACAGCCCGTCAGCGATAACAACAACCTCTTCCTCTGCCAGGTCGAAGTCACGCCAGGCCAAACCGTCCCCATTGCCTGCGCTGCCACCTACGATGTTCCCGTCGGCAAAGGGGTTCCCGTCGCGCTCCCCGGCGTCAAACTTCCCACAGGCGTTGTCATTAAAGAAGGAAACGTCCACGGACATAACTCCTCCGGAATGATCTGCTGCGATGGAGAACTCGGACTCATGGCCCAGGACACCGGCCTCCGAACTTTCGACGATGAATCACTCATAGGAAAGTCCATCACCTCCGCCATCACCATCGATGAATCGCTCGTTGATCTCAACATCCTTCCCAATCGTCCCGACTGCCTCGGTACGATCGGCGTCGCTCGCGAAGTCGCCGCGCATTTCGACCTCAACCTCGTCTACCCCAACACCGAACTCCCCGATACCGGCAAGACAGACCCATCCACCGCCACACCCGCACGCATCGACGAACCTGAACTCTGTCCCCGCTACATGTGCCAGCGAATCACCGGCGTCAAAGTCGCACCCTCTCCTCCCTGGCTACAAAATTTCCTCCTCGCCATCGGCTCCCGCCCCATCAACAACATCGTCGACATCACCAACTACGTCCTCTTTGAATGGGGCCAACCCCTCCACGCCTTCGATCACGCCTACATAGAAGGCAACCAAATCATCGTCCGCCGAATGAAACCGGAGGAATCCCTCACACTTCTCGACGATCGTGTCATCGATGGCAAGACCCAACCCCTCGTCATCGCCGATGCAAACAAGCCTGTCGCCCTCGCTGGCATCATGGGCGGTGCCAACTCACAAACCGACGATCAGTCCACCGACATTCTCCTCGAAGCCGCATGCTTCGATTCCGTCTGTGTCCGCAAAAGTGCCCGCGCCCTCAACGTCTCCAGCGATTCCTCGTACCGATTCGAACGCGGCACCGATCCCAACCGCATGCTCATCGGAGCCATGAAACGCGCCTGCTCACTCATACTCGAACTCGCCGGTGGCCGACTCAACGGCTCCCTTACCGACACATACCCCACCAAGCGCGAACCAAAGCAACTCAAGCTCACACCCGAACGCGTCAGCAGCTATCTCGGCCTCAATCTCGATGCTCCCACCATTCGCAAATCACTCGCGAAACTTGAAATCGAAGCAGACGATACCCTAAACATCCACGCCCCAACATGGCGCGTCGATATCAATCACCCGGTCGTCCTCATCGAAGATATCGCTCGTATCGTCGGCTTCGACCAGATTCCTCTCCAACCACGTGACACCGCTGGCACACTCGGCGGTCGTTCCGCCACCGACCAGGTCCGACAACAAGTCACCGGCACGCTCATTGGTGCCGGCTTCCTCGAATGCCGCAACCTACCCCTCGAACCCGGCGACACCAACCATGCGTTCCGCCCACTCACTGGCGACCCTGTCAAACTACAAAACCCTATGCGCGCCGACATGACCTACGTCAGGACATCACTCATCCCCGGCCTCCTCCGCGTCATTGACCACAACGTCCGACACGGCGCCACCTCCTACCGCTTCTTCGAATTCGACCGCACCTTCGAACAATCAGGTGAATCACCAATCGAAGCATGGTCCATCGCCGCCGTCGCCGCAGGTCCCATCCAACAAGCCCAATGGTCCGGCGACCGATCATCCTACGATTTCCACCACCTCAAAGGCATCGCTGAAAATCTACTCGACCAGTGCAACGCTCCCACTGCCACTTTCCAACACATCGATCTCGATGGCTTCACCCCAGGCGCCACCGCCGCCATCAAACTCAACGACCAGACCATCGGCGTTATCGGCCAAATCAATCCCAAAATCCTCAAATCTTCTCGCTTCCAACTCCCTCTCTACGCATTCGAACTCAACCTCGAATCCTTCATCACGAATTTCGACGACGTCAAACCCTTCACCAAACTCGTCCGAACTCCCCCCGTCACCCGCGACCTCGCCTTCGTCGCCAATGCATCCGTCACATACGCCCAACTCGAACAGACCATCCACGACGCCGCAGCCCAGATTATCGCCCGCGACGCCGCCGACTCCTCACTTTCCCTTCAAACCGTCGCCTGCATCGATGAATACCGCGGTAAACAGATCCCATCCGACTGCCGCAGCCTTGCACTCAGACTCGTCTTTCGCGACCCCACCCGAACACTCACCGCAGATGAGGTCAATCACGTCATGGAACACATCCAACAAACCCTCACCGCCACACACGGCGCCGAGCTTCGCGTTTAACATCCCCCACCACAAGTCAATCAACTAATATTATCTACGCTGCACCCGCCTGCTCCTTCTGGCGCCGCCGTAACTCCGCATCAATAAATTCCTGCAACTCACCATCGAGCACGCGCTGCGGGTTCCCAACTTCATAACCCGTACGCGTATCCTTCACACGATTATCGTAAAACACGTAACTGCGAATCTGCGTCCCCCACCCCATCTCCAACTTTCCTTGCGCATCTCGCTCCGCCTGACGTTTCTCCTCCTCCAACTGCTCCAGCTTCGCCTGCAAAATCCCCATCGCCTGCTTCTTATTCTGCTGCTGCTTGCGCTCGTTCGAACACACCACAGTGATCCCCGTAGGCTTATGCAGGATTCGACATGCCGTCGCAAGCTTGTTCACGTTCTGCCCACCCGGCCCCGATGAACGTGCAAAAAACTCAATATCGCATTCCTTCTCATCAATCGTCACATCCGTGTCTTCCAACACCGGCACAATCTCCACCGATGCAAAACTCGTCTGACGCTTACCCTGCGCATTAAAAGGCGAAACCCGCGCCAAACGATGCGTGCCACGCTCACAATTCAAATACCCATAAGCATAATCACCCTTGACATGCAACGTCACATCCGAAATTCCAGCCTCCTCACCCATATGCTTATCAAGCTCCTCTACCTTCCACCCTTGCTTCGCGAAATAATGCAGATACATCCGCAACATCATCTCCGCCCAGTCGTTCGCCTCCGTTCCCCCATCCCCCGAAAAGATCGTCATATAGCAATCCCGATGATCATGCTTACCGGATAACAGCGACTGCAATTCAAGCTGATCCATCCGCCCCTCAAGCGTCGCCAGTTCGCTATCCACCTCCTCCAGCGTCGGCTGATCGCCCTCCTCCACCGCCAGCTCATACAAATCCTTTAACTCCGCCATCTCACCGCTGATCCCCTCCACCGGATCCACCAACCCCTTGACCCGCTTCAACTCCCCAACCGTTTTCTGTGCCGTCTCCTGATTATCCCAGAAATTCGGAGCCCCCATCGCCTCTTCCAACTCCGCCAGTTGCTTCACCTTGCCATCGATGTCAAAGAGAGTCACGGATCGTTAAAATCCGCGCCTCGAGATCGGCCAGTTCACCACTCAGATTATCACGCACCATTGAAGGCTCCTTCCATCGTTTCCGGCAATACCGATGTTATGCGCTCACCTCACCATTGTCATTCAACCCCATCTTCAACATTCCATCCCATCCCCTTGCCACTTCCGATACAATTGCGAAATCCTGGAAAAGCAACATCCACCCAAAACACACCCTCAACGGAGTTCTCCCCTTGTCGTACAAACCAATTCATAAAGTCGTTGCGCCGCTCCTCATCGCAATCGTCATGGTCTCCTGCCTCGCAACTCACGCCCAAACCGACTTCGGCCCATTCGTCTCCCACACCGTCAAACTCCCATGGCCCAAAAACAACCTCGTCCTCAAGGGCATCACCATCGACCTCAAAATCAACCAACCCGCCCCACCACCGAACCCATCCAAACCTCCTGCAAAAAAATCCGCCAAAACCGACTTCCGTAGATACCCCACCACCCAATGGCTCACCATTGACCTCGCCAAACCCGCGACCATCACACGCCTCCGAATCAAACACGGCGGAACACGCGAATCCAAAACCTCCAACACCCGAACATTCATCGTCGAAGCCGCATCCAAATCCACCGGACCCTGGCGCGAAATCCTCTACATTCCCGACAATCAACAAACTCTCACCCAACACAAAATCAAACCCACCACTGCTCGCTACTTCAAACTCCGCGTCCTCCAGGGTGAACAAAACGCCGCAGGCCCCGCCCGCATCTACGCCGTCGAAATCTATAATAAACAAAACAAAAACCTCGCTCTCAAATCCCTCGGCGCATCCGCCACCGCATCCGGATCTTGCAACAACAAAGAAATCCCCGACTATGCCATTGATAGTTCAGATGGTACCAAGTGGTGCGCCCACCCCTCCACTCAATCCACCATCGCCGCCAAACGCTCACCCGGCAAGGGAAACCGCAAATCCACCGTCATCAAGGGCAGCGGTGACGGCGCCACCATCTTCGACACCGAACTCTGCCGCTACGCCGGCGTCTGGACAGGCGACATGATCACGCACCGAGGGACCGTCTTCGACGGCGCACACGGTACAAACCCCCAACCCGTTTCAAACCCCTTCATCGCAACCCAACCCACGCCAGGCCTCACCAACACAAACTCCTTCAAAGATCCTCGCAAAATCCCCCATGGCCCCCTCCCTCACACTCACGCCCGATACAAAGGCCTCTACCGTCACCACAATGGCATCGTCCTCGCCTACACACTCGGCCAAACCCAAATCCTCGACCACCCCGCACTCCACCAACGCGACGGCATCCATATCTTCGAACGAACCCTCCACGTCGGTCCCTCCCCCAAACCCATCCAACTCGCCCTCTGCGATCGGCCCAACACCAAAGGCGCCCTTTGCGCCTCAGGTGAAGCCGTCTCCCTCTACACCGACAAAGCCCAAACACTCGTCCACGTCAAATCCGACGCCAAAACAACACTCTCCACCACCGCCGCCGGCCGCGCCATCCTCAGCCTCCCCCCTTCCAAAACCAGCCGGCGCATCAAAATCGCGATGGCATTCGGTCCTATCGCCGACCAAACCAGAATCTCAGTCGCACTCCGCCAAACCACCCCACCCGCCGACATCACCAAACTCGCACGCGGCGGCAACCCCCTCTGGCCCAAATCCATACAAACCAAAGGCAAACGCGCCAAAGACAACCAGGCCTACGTCGTCGACTCCATCATACCTCCCTTCAACAACCCCTACGGTTCACGCATGAGGATTGGTGGCTTCGACTTCTTCTCCGATGGTCGCGCAGCCGTCAGCACTTGGAGCGGCGATGTCTGGATCGTCTCCGGAATCGACCAAGACCTCAAGAACATCCAATGGAAACGATACGCAGCAGGACTCTTCCATGCCCTCGGTCTCAAAATCGTCAACGATGTCATCTACGTTCATGGTCGCGACCAGATCACACGCCTCCACGATCTCAACAACGACAACGAAGCCGACTTCTACGAATGCTTCAACAACGATGTCATGATCACCCAGAACTTTCACGAATTCGCCTACGACCTCCACACAGACCAATCAGGAAACTTCTACTTCGTCAAAGGCGGACCTGTCAGACCAGGTGGACGCGGTTGGGACAAAATCGTCCCCCATCACGGCTGCGTCTTCAAACTTTCACCCGATGGCAAAAAACTCCAGGTCATCGCACGCGGACTCCGCGCCCCCAACGGCATCGGCGTCAGCCCGACCGGCCAAATCACCACTGGCGACAACGAAGGCACATGGACACCCAAATGCCCCATCAACTGGGTCAAAAAGGACTCCTTCCTCGGCGTCACCGATTTCATGCCCAACCCCAAACCCACCAAACGCACACCCCCACTCTGCTGGATGCCTAAAAACATCGACAACTCCGGAGGCGGTCAGGTCTGGATCACCTCCAAAACCTTCGGCCCTCTCTCAGGTCAACTCCTACACATGTCGTACGGCACATGCAAACTCTACCGTGTCCTGAAAGAAGAAGTTAATGGCGTCGTACAGGGCGGCGTCGTACCCGTCCCCCTCCGATTCGACTCCGGCGTCTGCCGCGCTCGATTCCACAAAAAACAAAACGCTCTCTACCTCACCGGCCTCCGCGGCTGGCAAACCCGCGCCGCACGCAACGGCGGCTTCTACCGAGTCCGCTACACCGGCAAGCAAACCTGCCAGGCCTCCAACATCAATTTCAAACCTGACGGTATCTCCCTCACTTTTTCACAACCGCTCGACCGCGAAACTGCCGAAGACCCGGGTAGCTTCTCGATCAAGCAATGGAACTACCGGTGGGCAAGCCGCTACGGCTCAGACCATTGGAGCGTCAAAAACCCAAACACCAAAGGCGAAGACACCGTCCCCATCAAATCCGTCAAACTATCCTCTGATGGAAAGACCGTCTTCATCAAAACCAAGATTCCCCTCCAACCCGTCAGCCAGATCATGATCCGCTACACCATCGACCTCCCCAACGGTGATGAAGTCAGAAATACCTTTCACGGAACCATCAACCAACTCCCCAAAAAATAACTCCCTAAGATACACCCATCATGAAAACAACCCTACCCATCATCACCCTCTCGCTAACCTCACTCGCGTTTTCATTCTCCAACACGTGCGCCGACGATCCGCCGGACCTCGATGCTCTCGTTCAGCTTATCGCCCAACTCGACGACCCCGCCGTCCAGTTCGACCTCCTCAAAGGCATGCGTGAAGGACTCAAAGGTCGCAAATCCGTCAAAATGCCCAACGCTTGGAAAGCCCTCTACCCCAAACTCGCCAAAAGCAAAAGCCGCGATGTCCGCAGAGAAGCCACTCGCCTCGCCGTCATCTTTGGTGACGCCCGCGCACTTACCTTCCTCCACAATACACTCAAAGACCCATCCGCCTCCCCCCGCGCACGAAGATCCAGTCTCAAGTCGCTCCTCCAAATTCAATACCCCACCCTCCCCGAAACACTTTTCAAACTCCTCGACGACAAAGACCTCAAAACCGATGCCCTCCGCGCCCTCGCCGCCTACAAACACAAGGATACGCCTAAACAAATCCTCTCCCGCTACAAATCCTTCTCCAGCCCCCAAAAACTCGAAGCCATCAACACCCTCGCCTCCCGCCCCTCCTACGCCCTTCAACTCCTCAACGCCATCATCGCCAAACAAATCCCCCCAAGCAACGTCCCCGCCTTCACCGCCCGCCAACTCCAAAACTATAAGGATAAAAAAATCACCGCCGCACTCGAAAAAATCTGGGGCAAGATTCAGCAATCCTCTAAACAAACCCAAAAACTCACCGCCAAATACAAAAAACTCCTTACACCAAAATACCTGAGAAACGCAAACCTCTCTAAGGGCCGCGCACTCTTCAACACCACCTGCGCCTCCTGCCACACCCTCTTCGGCCAAGGCGGAAAAATCGCCCCAGACATCACCGGCTCAAATCGCGCCAACCTAGACTACATCCTCGAAAACATCCTCGACCCAAATGCCCTAATCGGACGTGGCTATCAACTCACCTCCATCATCCTCAAAAACAACCGTGCCCTCGCAGGCGTCATCCCGGAAGAAAACAATGTCTCCATCACCGTACAAACACTCACCGAACGCGTCGTCGTCCCCAAAGCCGACATCAAATCCAAAACCGTTCTCCCCGTCTCCATGATGCCCCCCGGCCTCATCGCCGCACTCTCCAATGATCAGGTCCGCGACCTCATCGCATACCTCGCCTCAGACAAACAAGTCCCCCTCCCCAAATCAAAATCCAAATAACCTCCCACAATACAACGAGCATCGCCGATCACACGCTTAAACTCTCCCCATGCTATACGCCCTTGACCTGATCGGCATCGCACTCTTCGCCATCACCGGCGCCCTCGCCGCAGGACAACGCCGCATGGACATCTTCGGCGTTCTCGTCCTTGCCACTGTCACGGCCATAGGTGGCGGAACCATCCGCGACCTCCTCCTCCAGCAACCTAAAATCTTCTGGGTTGAAGACCCAACCTACCTCATCGTCATCGCCATGGCCGCCATCGCCACCGTCCTCATCAAACCACTCCACCTCAAACCCCGCCGCTTCCTCCTCATCGCCGATGCACTCGGCCTCGCATTCTTCACCGTCCTCGGCGCCGCCAAGGCCAACGCCTTCGGTGAAGGCCCAATCATCGTCATCGTCATGGGAGTCCTCACAGGCGTCGCCGGCGGAATCATCCGCGATGTACTCTCCTCAAAAGTCCCCCTCATCTTCCGATCCGAACTTTACGCCACCGCCTCACTCCTCGGAGCAATCACGTTTATCATCACCATCAACCTACTTAATACCGAATCCGCACTCACCCTCGGCTTCCTCACCGCCGCCGCCGCTCGCCTCGCCGCCATACACTACAAACTCTCACTCCCTGTCTTCACTGTCAACTGGCCCGACCAAGATGACACACCTGACTCGTAATCTATCCACAATTACTAGTCACAACCGCGACGAACTTCACGTAAAATGTGCTGTACTATCCACGATTAACCAATCCACGTTTTCCAAAGGAATTAGCTCATGACTCGTCTCTTTACTCTCCTTTTCTTCCTCACACTTGCCCTCCTTTTCGTTAACCCCTCCTCCCTCCACGCCGCACCCAAACCACCACCCCTCAAAATCCACTTCATCTCAGGCTCAAAGGAATACAAATCTGAACCTTCCCTCAAAGCACTCAAGACCCTCCTCGAATCCCGCTACAACGTCTCCATCACTGCCTCATGGGTCAAAGACGGAGCCAAAAACCTCCCCGGCATCCAACACATCCCCAACGCAGACCTCCTCATTGTTTTCGCCCGCCGCATGAAACTTCCCGAAAACCAACTCAAAGTCATCCGCAAATACTACAACACACCCAAACCTGTCATTGGCATACGCACCGCAAGCCACGCCTTCTCACGCGAGGAAAACAAAACCTTCGACCTCGTCGTCCTCGGCGGAAACTACAAAGGCCACTACGGCTCCCAATCCGCCAAAGTCACCAACTCTCCCAAAGCAAAATCCCACCCCATCCTCAAAGGTGTCGGACCAATCACATCCACAAAACTCTACAAAGCAGGCCCCCTCGCCAAATCAGCAACCCTCTTACAATCCGCCTCCATCGACGCCAAAAACACACACGCCGTCACATGGGCCAACCAATACAAATCCGCAAGAAACTTCTACACCTCCCTCGGCGTCCCCTCCGACTTCAACAACAAGAGTTTCCAGCAACTCATCATCAACGCAATCTTCTGGACCACCCGGCGCAACGCAACCGATTATCGGAGACCCAAACCCTCCACCTCTAAATCCAAATCCTCACCCTGATCCTTCACCACCCGTTTGCTTCGATCTCCCTGACCGGTACAGTGCCACCCCATGCTCCTCCTCGGCATCATTCTCGGTCTCGTCGGAGCCTTAGGCCACTCCTTCTCCTTCATCTTCACAAGAAGGTTCATGGTCAAGGGCCACGGCTCAAACCTCCGACTCCTCGTCCTCGGCCACGTCATCATGGGAGCCGTCTCCCTAATCACCCTGCCCCTCTGGTACCACCAACCCCTCAACGACTACGCCGCCTGGCTATACCTCGCCATCGCCGCCTCATCCTTCTACCTCATCGGTAACGCCGCATTCTTCTATTCTCTCGGTCGCATCGCCGCCTCACGCATCGCCCCATTCCTCGGCCTCAAAGTCGCTGTCGTCGCACTTCTCTCCATCGCATTCCTGGACATGCAACTCCAGATCCAACACTGGGTCGCCGTCGCCCTCAGTGTCATCGCCGCATTTCTCCTCAATCGCATCGGCGGCAAACTCCCCCTACTCATCCTCCTCACCCTCCTCTTCGCCATCTGCAACTTTGCCTCCAGTGACATCTTCATCGTCCAACTCATCAGGGCAAACGAGAATCTCGTCCACACACACACTGATTCCAACTGGGCCACCTTCATCTCCTCCGTCCGATCCGTCGGCCAGTGCTACCTCGTCTGCGGTGTCATCGCCCTCGCCTTCCTCCCCAAATTCGGCTCACGCAATAAAGAAGACTGGGCCGCCGCCCTCCCCTATGGACTCATTTGGATCTGCGCCATGGTCCTGTTCTTCGCCTGCCTCGCCATGTGCGGCACCGTGCTCGGCAACATCGTCACTTCTACACGTGGCCTTACCTCCATCCTCCTCGGTGCCGCCATGGCCAAACTCGGCCTCCTACACCTTGAACAACACAACTCCAAATCAATACTAATCCGTCGCTTCGCCGCCGCATTCCTCATGATCATCGCAATCGCACTCGCTACTGATGACCTATCCGATTTCATCAAAATCTTTTCCTCCGACTGATTGGTCTCTCCCACTACATCCCCATGCCAACATTTACGCGCCCCACTTCATCCACACGCTTAAAATGCCGAAGTACATCACGGAAACCACACCATCATGTCCGACCACGCATACCAACAATGCATCAATCCCGATTGCCAGGCAACCTTCGCCATCGACGAAGTCCATATCCAGTGCCCAACCTGCGATGCCCTCCTCGATATCAAATATGACTGGAACCGCCTCCCGCGCCCCATGTGGGAAATCTTCGAACATCGCTGGATGACGAAAGGCGAACAAAACCACGGCCGCCTCGACTTCTCAGGCGTCTGGCGTTTCCGCGAATTACTTCCCTTCTACAAAAACCACGACCAGATTGTCTCCATCGGCGAAGGCAGAACCAACCTGCAGGACGCCCGCCGCCTCGCCCCCGTCATCGGCCTCAAGCCCGGCAATCTCCATCTCCAATACGAAGGCCTCAACCCCACCGGCTCATTCAAAGACAACGGCATGACCGCCGCTTTCACACATGCCAAAATGGTCGGCGCCGACAAAGTCGCTTGCGCCTCCACCGGCAACACCTCCGCTTCACTCGCCATGTTCGCCGACATGTCCGGCATGACCGGCATCGTCTTCATCGGCTCTGGCAAAATCGCATACGGAAAACTCAGTCAGGCGCTCGACTACGGTGCACGCACACTCCAAATCTCAGGCGACTTTGACGCATGCCTCAAACGCGTACGCGAACTCACCACCCAGGCGCCCCAGCTCGGCGTCTACCTCATGAATTCCGTCAACCCCTTCCGACTCGAAGGCCAGAAGTCAATCATGTACCGAATCCTCGAAGCCCGTAACTGGGTTGCCCCCGACTGGATCATCGTCCCCGGTGGCAACCTCGGCAACTGCTCCGCATTCGGCAAGGCCTTTATGGAACTCAAGGAACTCCAACTTATCGACCGCATCCCGCGCCTCGCCGTTATACAGGCCAAAGGCGCCAACCCCCTCTACACTCTCTACACCGAACGCGGTATCCGCTGGAACGCCGGCCACTGGGACAAGGATGCCAAAGACACACTCTACAACGAATACGACCGCGACAACACCAAAGCCAAAACCATCGCCTCCGCCATCGAAATCGGTCGCCCCGTCAATCTTCCCAAAGCTCTCCGCGCCCTCGACTTCATGAACGGCGTCGTCCGACAGGTCGACGACGAAACCATACTCGAACACAAGGCCCTCGTCGGACGCTACGGCTTTGGTTGCGAACCTGCTTCCGCCGCTTCCGTCGCAGGCGCTCGCCTACTCCTCGAAGAGGGCATCATCTCACCCGATGATGATGTCGTCTGCATTCTTACCGGCCACCAACTCAAAGATCCCGATGCTACCGTCAAATACCACACCGGCATCGACGTCAAATCCATTCAGACCGAAGCGCCACGTACCGAACCCACCGGCAAACTGGCCAATCCCCCCATCCCCGTTGCCAACGACCTCGCCGAAATCATCACCGCCCTCGGCGGTGACCCCGCTCAGATCCAGGTCCTGCAACAATAATCCACACCCTACTCCTATTCACTTCTATCACCCCAACACAACCAACCCGTCCGACAACTCATTCACATCATCCTCCACACGCGGCAACTTCACACCCGCCTTCTCTCCCGCCACCCGTATCGCCTCACAAAACGCCTTCGTCATCTCCCCACGTCCAAACCCATCCGTCAACGATTGGCAAAGTTCATCAAGCGTCTCCTGCCCGACCGCCTCCAACACCGCCTGATCCGCCAACACCACCGCCAGCCGTTCAAAAATCGACACATACATCAAAATCCCAGTTCCACCCTCCGTATGATGAATTGATGAGTCAAAAAAAGCCTGCCGCGCCTGCTTCCCCACCTCATCCTCCATCTCCCGCCTCGACGTAAACAATCGCCTCAACCACCCCACACGCATCGCCAGAATGGTGCCCGCCACAAAACCCACAACCATACACACCACCAGTATCAACCCGTCAACCCACCACGCCATCTCACCCCAGTCCCCAACTTCCCCACCCGCCGCATGCAACCATCCAAAACACCCGAACATCGCCACCGCCCCAAACCACAATCCCACAACATCTTCCGCCCGGTCATACCTCCCCGATGCCGTCGCCACAACCGGCACGATCTCCGCACTCGTCTTCATCTCCGCCTCACCCACCGCCTTCGCGATTCGCTCACGCTCCCCTTCATCAAAATACGCAGATGCCTTCTTCATTTAATGTCTCCT
The DNA here is from genome assembly GCA_028284925.1 of Phycisphaeraceae bacterium. Lineage (GTDB taxonomy): Bacteria > Planctomycetota > Phycisphaerae > Phycisphaerales > Zrk34 > JANQQT01. The sequence goes on from JANQQT010000153.1 coordinate 43,511, forward strand.
CACCAACCACCCGTCGCCCCGCCGCCTCCACTGAATCCGCCGCCAAACCCTCCACCTCCAAATCCACCGCCACCAAAGAACCCACCCCCATCACCACGATCGCTAGTCAACCAGCTGTACAAAAACGCGCCCACCGCCCCAAAAATCAAAGCCCACATAATCCACGCCCACCCACTCGACCCACGACGAATCAATGACACAACCGTAAACACCATCAATCCGAATAAGCCAATCCCAACCAAATAATGCCAGGCCGGCCGAGGTCCACTTTTCACCTCCGGCAACGCCTTACCACGCGCCATCTCCTCCAAGGCCGCAACGCCATCCACTATGCCCTCAGAAAAATGGCCTTCCTTAAACCTCGGAATGATGTACTCATCCATAATCTTCTTCGTCACACCATTCTTCTCCCGCCACCAGCCGGCCCCCAACTCAATACGCGCCTTACGATCTCCCTTCGACACCAGCAACAGAATCCCCGTATTCCACACATGCTTCTCTCCCGCCCGATCCGTAATCTCTCCATGCCCAATCCCCCACTGATCAAACAACAACCGTGCAAACGTCTCAATCCGCAACCCCTCTCCCCCATGCTTCGCCATCGACTCAATCGTCACCACAATGATCGGCGTCGCATGCTCCTTCAAAAGCTTCCTCACGCCCTCCGTAATCCTCTTCTCCGATTCATCATCAACCAATCCGGCTAAATCCCGCACAATCTCAAACTCACCCGGCTTTTCCAATCCCAGCCTCATCCCTTCCCCTTGACTCTCGCCCGTATATACAAATCCCCCTAACACC
>JANQQT010000162.1 GCA_028284925.1 Phycisphaeraceae bacterium
GCTGGGTGTGGATGATCGAATTCAATGGCTCGGGCCCCGTCGCGACATGGTCAATCTGTACACCGCCGCGGACGTGACCGTCTTGCCAACATGGTATGACCCGTGCAGTTTGACGGTAATAGAGTCGCTTCTGTATGGGACACCGGCACTGAGTACGTTATATAACGGAGCCTCGCAGTGGATCTGGTCACCGGATGGTGAAGGGATCGTGCCCTCACCATTTGATGAGAACGCCAAGGCGAAGACCGATGGACAGGACACGATCGGGATGACGGGGCGGGTGATAACCTCGCCGGATGATGTGGAGGCGATGGCCCGGGCGTTGTTAGAGCTGGCGAATGAGCAAATCAGGGCAAAATGCGTCCAAAACATGGCAAAACTGACAAACATGCTGGATATCGACCGGCATGTGGACCAGTTGGAGCGGACACTCGCGGATATTGCGGCAAGAGGGTAATCAAAACGAATTCAGGATTCAGGGCGAGCTTTTTCGGGCATTGTATAGACGTCCGTAACATGGTTGCCGTGGCAGGGTGCGATTGGGGGAAGGGCATCGTTTGGGTCATGGCGATCCCGGCGCGGGAACCGAATTGACCGCGCGAATCGGTCAAAATATGACCAGTTTGGATAGAATTCACAATCGGGTAAATAGGCAAGATAGATGGTTTCGGGCCACCAGAGATGACGCGCAATAGAGGGTAAATTCACTCATAAAAGCGATGATACGGCGCGATACAGGGGAAAATCCGAGCAGGAAAAGGATGTATTGGTGTACAAATAGGGTTGCTTCAAATTGGCATCAAGTCCTCTAAAATGTGGAAAAGATGTTGATTAACGGCGAATTTCGAGGGTTTATGTGGCGGGTCGATCCTTTGAAAAAAGGGGGCGAGAAAAAAATTGCATGGAAAGTCCCATAATTCAAAAATTTATCTTGCAAAGCCGGGTGCGGGGCGTTAAATTGGTTCTTGGAAGTGAAAAGGCAACGAGAGAAAAAAAGCCGAGTCAACCGCAGCTATTCAGCTACGATTTGAACCCCCTATTAAATCGGCAGGCTCTCAAACGCCAGATCTCATTTGAGATGACGGTTGTTTGGTAAACAGAGTTTTTTTTCTCCTTTTCTCCTCCGCCCCTCGACGCTCCACAAAGGCGCCGAGGGGTTTTTTATGCGCCTTGCGAGGCAGTGATCTGAGAAAAAACTTGTTTTTGGACTCTAATGGCGGGTTCTTGAGGGTGAAGGGTGTAAGGTGAGGTACCGAAGACGACGAGGTTGTGGACTTTTGGGGTGGTTTGAGACGCATCGGCCAGGGTATAGCGGGTACTCTGAGTGGCGCATACATGGTTTGAGTAAAAACCCGAATTGCCGGCATAGGTGTAAAGCGAAGCATATGGGAGCTACGGCCTTGTGGTTTCGTATTAGGAAATATTGAGGGATTGGAGGGGCACAAGCAGTATGCGGAACAGACATGTATCTTGTAAGATGTTGGCAAGGTCTGAGACGTACGGCGAGGGGCGAAATGCGGGTGAATTTGGGGGCATAGCGGGTTAAAGGAGTGAATGTGATGCGTGATGAGTGTGAGGCGAATGGCGGTAAGTCGAGTGATGGCAGGGGCTTGAGTGAAGCGTCACGTCATGGGGCGGATGCCGATTCTCGAGGCAAAAAGGGGTATTGGGCGCGGAGGAAGGATTACAGATGGACGCGAGAGATGGTAATCACGGCGGTGGTGATGTCGATGACGTGCCTGGGGCTGGCTGGGTACATGTTGTATGAGTTCCTGCCGGAGTCGGTTTGGGCGGCGACGCCTGAGGAGAGGCGAAAGAAGCGGGAGGCGCGGCGGGATTTGTTGCTGAAGGAATATGATTTGTCGGGGTTGCGGATTCCGAAGAAGGATTTGCTGGCGGGCGGGCCCTGGAAAGATGGGATACCATCGCTAACTACTGTGGCGGCAAGGAGTAAGGGCAGGGACGATGTGAAGCGATACGGGGAACGGCCCCCGGAAGTTATGGCGGTGGGAGATGCGAAATTCCTGAAGGATGATGATCGCGTGGTGGGGCTGAAGGTGGGGAAGGAATCGCGGGCGTATCCGATCAATGTGCTGGCGTGGCATGAGATTGTCAATGATGTTTTGGGAGGTGTTCCGGTGGCGGTGGTGTATTGTCCGCTGTGCGATTCGGTGACGGTGGTGGAGCGGCGGATTGGCGTAAAGTCTTATGAATTCGGGGTTTCCGGGCTTTTGTACAAGTCGAATGTGGTGATGTATGACCGGGAGGATGGGGGGTTGTGGTCACAGGTGATGCTGGAGGGGATCAGCGGGAAGCATGCAGGGAAGTCGCTGAAGCATATGGAGGGGTGGGAGGTGATGAAGGCGGGGGCGTGGAAGAAGGCGAATCCGAAGGGGACGGTGCTGGGCGTAAAGACCGGATATAAAAG
>JANQQT010000166.1 GCA_028284925.1 Phycisphaeraceae bacterium
CCTTGAACCATCCTTCGGCTTCGGTGACCGCATCGGTTCCGCCACGCCCGGTCACATCGAATCCATGCGCCGCGCAGCCGGCTCCATCAAACCCATCTACCCACAGCAATCCATCCGCGAAATGACACGCACCCAGCGCACGCCCCGCCAGGTCATGGACTGCGCCCAATTTGGCATGCTCCTCGCAGGTGACACCAACCCCACCGGCGCCGATGCCGACCACCTCAAAACACCCGAAGATGTCGATGTCACCATGGCTGTCGGCTTCACCTTCTTCACCATTGATCCCTCCGATGATGTCGATGCCCACGCCGATGATTACGATGAATCCACCCTTCGCGACAAATTTGAAGCCGTCAAATCCGATGTCGCCTGGTTCGATACCTACGTCGGCCAATCCATTACCCTCTCCACTGGCGCTATGGTCGATCTCAACGAAGAGGCCTGCATGAGAGCTGCCGTCAAATATGGTGCCGCCATCACTCGCGCCCTAAAGCTTGCAGCCTACATCAAGTCCCAACACGAAGCCGCCGGAAAAGACTACGAAATCGAACTCTCCGTCGACGAAACCGAACAACCCACCACCCTGGCCGAACATTACATCATCGCCGACCAGTGCATCAAAGGCGGCATGAAACTAGTCTCCCTCGCCCCACGTTTCATCGGCGAGATGGAAAAAGGCGTCGACTACATCGGCGATGTCGATGCCCTCGAAAAATCCATGACCGACCACGCCGCCATCGCCCAGCTCCTCGGCCCATACAAACTCTCCCTGCACTCCGGCAGCGACAAACTCTCCATGTATACCCCATTCGCCCGTGCCACCAAAGGCTGCTTCCACGTCAAGACTGCCGGCACAAGCTACCTCGAAGCCTTGCGCGTCGTCGCGATCCACGACCACTCCCTCTTCCGTCGCATCATCGACTTCGGTCGCGCCCGCTACGATGTCGACAAAGCCACCTACCACGTCCACGCCACCGTCGACGGCACGCCTTCCCCAGCCGATACGCCCGACCAGAAACAACTCGAACGCCTCTACCTCGAACTTTGGGATGACGTCCCCACCGGCAAAGGCTTCACCGAAGCAGGCCGCCAAATCCTCCACTGCACTTTCGGTTCAACCCTCACCGATCCCGAACTCGGCCCCATCGTCAAAGCTATCCTTGAAGCCCATCCCGACACCTACACCGAAGTCCTCGCCATCCACTTTGCCAAACACCTCGACGCCCTTACTGCTGGCATGTAGCCCCCCGAATAAACTCCCTACTCGAGATTAACGATAACAGCCCCTAATCAAACATAATCCATCCCCGTTTTCGGCCCAAAAACAAGCATTCGACGAGAAGCCAACCCCTGCCAAACCCACTAAAATCGCCATAACTACCGTAATAACCCAAATTTACACTCCAGCTTGCCAATCCGCCCTCACCGGCTATACTCACCGATTCCACTAAACGACACAGAGGACCGTTATGCCCACGATCAATCAATTGGTGCGCAACCCCCGAAGAACGCCCAAGGCCAAGAGTAAGGTAAAAGACCTTAAAGCCGCTCCGCAGAAACGCGGTGTCTGTCTCCAAGTGCGTACAGTTACACCCAAGAAACCCAACTCAGCCCTCCGCAAAGTCGCCCGTATTCGACTCTCCAACGGTGCCGAAGTCACCGCATATATCCCCGGCGAAGGTCACAATCTTCAGGAACACTCCATCGTCCTGATTCGCGGCGGCCGTGTCCGCGACCTCCCCGGTGTCCGTTACCACGTCATTCGCGGCTCCCTCGACACCCTCGGCGTCGATGGCCGTAAGCAAAGCCGATCCAAGTACGGAGCCAAGAAGGGCAAGTAAAATAGTGTTTTAGCTGATTGCCTCAACGGTAATTAGTTTGTATAGGCAAGTAATCTTGTCAATGCTTGACAAGGTGAACGAATGATCCCGCCCCTCGCGGGATAGACGAGCCACGAAAGGAATAAACATGGCAGGTCGTATTACCAAATCCGAGCAACAGCTCAAGCCCGATCCAAAATTCAGTTCCAAACAACTCGCACGATTCATCAACTGCGTCATGCTCGACGGCAAAAAGGCCGTCGCCCAACGTGTCATTTATGATGCGTTCGATCTCATCGAGGAACGCACCAAGGGCAAACCCAGCGCCATCGAAGTTTTCGAAAAAGCCATCGAAAACGTTAAACCCCGCGTAGAGGTTCGCTCCAAGCGTGTCGGCGGTGCCAACTACCAGGTCCCCATGCAGGTCAATCGCAAGCGACAGCAGTCACTCGCATTCCGATGGATCATTTCCTCAGCCCGCGCCGATAAAGGCAAGCCTATGGCTGCACGTCTCGCCCGCGAACTCTTCGACGCTTCCAACGGTGAAGGCAAAGCCATGGCCACACGTGAACAAACCCATCGCATGGCCGAAGCCAACAAGGCCTTCGCTCACTTCGCCTGGTAATTGATCCGTTTCAGCAAAACCTCTCGCAACCCCTGAGCGCCGGGGGTTGTTTTTTGCATCCACGCATTGTAACAATGACGGCCCCCATCCTTCATTCAACGCCAACATCCACGATTTTCATTCCCAACGAAACTTCGACCCAACCCACGCGTCTCGTATAATAACAAAATTCGGATATTCGATTACTTGGAGGCGGTAGGGGGGTAGAACATGGGGACAGGCACGGGATGACTTCCATCTAAAGGAGCTGATCGTGAGCCAAAAAAGAAACTTCTATATCGCGGCAATGATGTTTTCCTTATCTGTAGCAGCTTTCGCGCCGCTTGCCCACTCAGCCGACCAGAAGATCGGCGACCGAAAAATCGTCACGATCTCCATCGCCATCAATGCCATCCGAGCTGAAGTCCAGCAGAGTTGGCGAAAATCAAAATCCTGGCCACGTACCGACATTTCATTTGCCAAAGAACGCAAATGGCTCATCCGAAACGAGGAGATCGTCCGCGGACTCACCCGACGCCTCGATCGCAACCCCGCCATCGACGCCTACATCAAATGGCAACTCCTCGGCTTCAACGCCGAACTCAAGAACGTCGACCCCGAAACCCTCCGACGCATTGTTGCCACCACGCCCCAACTCCTTCCACAGCCCAAGCCTCAAATCAAAAAGAAACCCAAAGGCCCCGCCGTCTCCATGAACTTCGGCACACGTATTAACTACGTTCGCGATCTCGACCCCGTTGTCGGCAACGGAGCCGCCCTTTATCGGCCACGCGTCGGATCGGTCTCCAGCGGATCCAGTCAGACCGTCAGCCGCGAAGACTACAACCGCCAACTCATCCAGGCCGTCAAGGTCGCCAACGAAAAACTCGTCGAAGCCCGTAAGACCGTAGCGGCCATCAACAAAGCGATACAAACCTACCGTCAGGATCTCATCAAATACCTTCCCGCCGAAGGAGGCATACGCCTCGGCATGATGCTTAAAGATGTTCGCGATCACGCCGCCGCCGGCGATCCCAATACACGCATCGTCATGCAAAGGGCAATCGATGCCAGTAAAACCCTCGGCAAAGACAAATCCATCAACCCTCGCCAACGTGCGACCCTCGCGCACTGGACGCGACAACTCCCCAACATTCGCACTTCCGTCGTCCAGTCACTCGAGGTCGACAAGAATTACAAGGTCCTACCCGTGTACCACGTCATTCGCGTTCGGAAAAGTGAATCCGAAAAACTCCTCACCAACCTGCAAAAAGGCGCATGACCTTTTCGCTTAACTGAGCGCCCTACGTTCCCATTTCATGACCCAGGAAAACCGCTACCATCGCCAGCAACTCTTGCCCGGTATCGGCTCCGCAGGCCAGTCTCTTCTGGCAAATTCCACCGCCCTCATCGTTGGTTGTGGCGCGTTAGGCTCCGTGTCAGCCGAACTCCTTACCCGCGCAGGCGTCGGTCGCATCATCCTCGTCGATCGCGACATTCTCGAATGGACGAATCTCCAACGTCAGATCCTCTACACCGAAGACGATGTAATCCAAAATCTCCCCAAAGCCCATGCCGCCAAAACCCACCTAACCCGAATCAACTCCACCATCCAAATTGACGCCCACGCCGTCGACTTCACCAGCGATAACGCCGAATCCCTCGCCGCCTCAGCCGACATTCTTATCGACGGCACAGACAACTTCACCACTCGCTTCCTTCTCAACGACCTCGCTGTCAAACATAGCAAGCCATACATTTACGCCGGTGCAGTGGGTACACGCGGCATGGTTTTCCCAATCCTCCCTGGCGCCTCTCAAAGCAACCCACCAGTCTCTCCTCACATCACGGCCAACGTCACCACTCCCTGCCTCCGATGTCTCTTCCCCGATCCCCCAACCCAAAACACCGACACCTGCGACACCGTCGGCGTCCTGGGCCCCGCCGTCACCACCATCGCATCGATCCAGACCACCGAAGCCATTAAAGTCCTCACCCACAACTGGTCCGCTGTCAATTGTAATCTCCTTGAATTCGACCTCTGGACAAACCAATCCCGATCTTTCAGCCCGCCACCCCCTTTGGACGATTGTCCCTGCTGTGCCCTTCGTAATTTCGAACTCCTCAATACCCCCTCCAACACATACTCCGCCCGCATGTGCGGTCGAAACGCCGTTCAGATCTGCGCCTCCAACAACACCACGCAAATCGACTTCACACAACTCCACAATCGCTTCGCACAACACGCGGCGGTTAACCATAACGACCACTTGCTCCGCGCCCAACTCAATCCCGCCGAAGGCGGATACGACCTCACCATCTTCCCCGATGGCCGCGCCATCATCCACGGCACAGACCACATACCCACCGCCAAGTCCATCTACGCCAAATTCATCGGCCTCTAAACGCTTTCCACAATCTTTGCCGCCACATACCACACCAGCATATCACCCCTATCTCTGATACCGATTAATCGCCTGAATGATCTTCTTATGCACCGCCATTGGATGCCGCACCATCATCCAGTACGCCTCTGGAAACCCTGTTCCCGCCGTCGCGAACGATATCGTCCCGACCCCACACACTCGCTCGCGAAATGTGCGTATCACATTCGTATGCTGCAATCGACCCAACTCACACTGAAACATCTGTCGCCGAAAAACTCCCATAATTCTCACCACCCTCCGGTCCGTCAAGACATACGTCCTACCAAACCACTCCACCAGTTGCGCAAACAACCGAATTGCTCCCAACAACCCGCACATCGCCGCCAGTGCCTTCGGGTTATACCAACCCATCTCAAATCGCTGCTCCGCCCACCAGCCCACCACCCCGATCACTGCAATCAACGCCAGTGTCTCCAGGCTCGCCAGAAGCACATACCACATGCTCGGCTTCATCAGCAGAATAATCGTCTCATCCCCTTGCAACAAATCCTCCGGCAACATCGCCGCCGCACGATCCGAATCCAAACCAATCACCGGATCTGGCGATTCCGACAACGCCACATCCTCCCCACGCTTCTCCGATCTGTCCCGTTTCGATTCGCTCAACCAATCACCTCCGGCCGAAGCGTCACTACCTCAGGCAAGTTGCGATAGTAGTCATCAAAATCCAGGCCATAACCCACCACAAATCTGTCCTCAATATCAAACCCCACATAATCCACATCCACCGCCATTGCCGATGCGATCTTCTTACGCAACAACACACACGTCCTCATCACGGCCGGCCCTTGCGCCCCAATCAACTCACGCACAAACTGAATCGTCTTCCCCGAATCCAGAATATCATCCACAATCAAAACATACTGATTACCCAAATCCTCAGGAATCTGACTCACCAGCTCAGGTCCCTGTGTCGACGTCGAACGCCCCGGATAGCTACTTACCGTCACCAGCCGAATCCGCATCTTCAAAGGCAAACACCGAATCAAATCCGCCAGAAAAATCAAACTCCCCGTAGGGATCGCGATGATCGTCAGCTCATCCCAAACATGCTCCGATCGATCATCCTCATAGTCCGACGCGATCTCCTCCGCCAAAGCGCCAACACGCTCCGCCAACTTCTCCTGATTGATCAATACTTCTTCAATATCACGTTCCATATCTGCGATGATAGTCGCTTTCCGTTTCAATGCCCAAAACCACTCTCGCTTTCCCCTCCAACCCCAACCCAATTCACGTCTCTACTCCTCAACTATCCGAATTCACGTTAGAATATCTCCCCCAACCGTAAACCCTGTTCCCCGGAGCAAATCGTGCAGAATCTCAATCCACTTACACTGCTTATCAGTCTTTCCCTTCTGGTTCTGTTCCCAACGCATTCCCAAGCAAACTCCCTTCAGCGTCTCCCCTACAACAACCCCGGTCTAACGGTCGATCTTGGCGTCGGTCTCTGGGCCTTTCCCATTCCCATTGATTTCGACAACGATGGCGACCTCGACCTCGTCATCTCCTGTCCCGACAAACCCTACAACGGAACTTATTTTTTCGAAAATCCCGGCACACCTGCTGACAAACACCAGACGCCCACCAACAAAATGCCCGTCTTCAAACCCGGTCAAAGAATCTCCAAAGGCCTACGGAACATCCACCTCTCCACCGTCAAAGGCGTTCCCCATATCCTCGGCCCCGCAAAACTCTACCATAACTTCAAAGTGGCAGGCCTCGATCAATCCATCGGTCTCCCCCTAAACCCCCGATTCCACAAAGGCAAAATTCGCGGCAACCACTGGTCTCTCGTCGACTACGACAACGATGGTCTCACCGATCTGATCATCGGCATCGGTGACTGGACTGAGTACGGATGGGACGATGCCTTCAACAAAAAGGGCAGATGGACACGCGGCCCGCTCCGTGGCTATGTCTACCTCGCCAAAAACATTGGCACAAAAAGAGCCGCCAAATACGCCAAACCCGTCAAACTCAAAGCCGGCGGTACAATCATCGATGTCTACGGTCGACCCTGCCCCAACTTCGCTGACTTCGACGGCGATGGAGATCTCGACCTCCTCTGCGGCGAATTCAAGGACACCTTTACCTACTTCCAAAACATCGGTACGCGATCCAAACCCAAATACGCCCCTGGCCAAAAGCTCACTCACAACAACAAAACCATCAAAATGGATCTCGAAATGATCGTTCCCGTCGCCATTGACTGGGACAAGGACGGCGACATCGACCTCATCGTCGGCGATGAAGATGGTCGCGTCGCCTTCGTCGAACATCTCGGCAAATTCGACAAAGGTATCCCCCGATTTGCCCCACCCCGATATTTCCAGCAACAGGCCGCCGACATCAAATTCGGCGCACTCGCCACGCCAGTCGGCTTCGACTGGGACGGCGATGGCGATGATGACATCCTCACCGGCAATACCGCCGGACACATCGCCTTCATCGAAAACCTCGGTCCCTCAGTTCAGGGCGCACCCAAATGGGCCGCCCCAAAACTTCTCTCCGCCAACAACAAAACCATTCGCATCATGGCCGGATACAACGGTTCCATCCAGGGTCCATGCGAAGCCAAATGGGGTTACACCACCCTCAACGTCGCTGACTGGGATCACGATGGTCTCCCCGACATCATCATCAACTCCATCTGGGGCAAAATCCTTTGGTACAAAAACACCGGTACACGCACCACCCCCAAACTTGCTGCCGCCCAGCCCATCACCGTGATCTGGGAAGGCGAAACACCCAAACCCGCATGGAACTGGTGGAATCCCAAACGCGGAAATCTCGTCACCCAATGGCGAACCACGCCCGTCATCACCGACTGGAACAAAGACGGCCTCAACGATCTCATCATCCTCGACCACGAAGGCTATCTCGCTCTCTTTACACGCACCAAAATCAAAGGCAAACTTGCCCTCTACTCCGGTGTCAGAATCTTCATTGACGAAAAAGGTAAACCCCTCCGCCTCAACTCCGGCCGTGCCGGTCGCAGTGGCAGAAGAAAACTTTGCGCTGTCGACTGGGACCGCGATGGACGTACGGACTTCTTCATTAACAGCGTCAACGCAAACTGGCTCCGAAACGTCGGCCGGAAAAACGGCAAAACCATCCTCAAAGATATGGGCCCCGTCGACAAGCGAAGACTCGCCGGACACACCTCCAGCCCCGCAACCATCGATCTCGATGGCGATGGCAAACCCGAACTACTCGTCGGCGCAGAAGATGGCTACTTCTACTACCAACGTCCACAACCCTCCAACAAGCCCAACTCCCAGCCCAAGAACAAATAACCGCCAATCCAATGCATCAAGGAGTACCGATGCCCCCATCCAAATCACACATCGCCCTCGGCCTCGACTTCGGAACCGAATCCGCCCGCGCCATTCTCGTTAACACCTCAGGCGGAGAACTCGCCTCAGCCGTCTCCAAATACAAACACGGACAGATTATTTCCCACCTCCCTGATTCCGACAAACCACTACCCCCCGACTTTGCCCTCCAACACCCCTCCGACTGGCTCAATTCCGCCGCCAGGGCAACCCGCGCCGTCCTAAAAACGGCAAAGATTAACCCAACCCAAATCATCGGCATCGGTGTCGACTTCACCAGTTGCACCATGCTCCCATCCCTCGCCGATGGCACGCCCCTTTGCCTCACCAAAAAATTCGCAACCAACCCTTACGCCTGGCCCAAACTCTGGAAACACCACGCTGCCAAAAAAGAAACCGATCTCATCAACGAAATTGCCCATGCCCGTAAGGAAAAATGGCTGCGAGACTACGGCGGTATCATCGGCCTCGAATGGTTTTTCCCAAAGACACTCGAGACCCTCAACCACGCACCCTCGGTCTACAGCGCAGCCGACCTCTTCATCGAAGCAGGCGACTGGTTCGTTTGGAAATTAATCGGCGCCCCCTCCAACTACATCCCCCGCTCTACCTGCCAGGCCGGATACAAAGCCATGTGGAACGCCAAAACCGGCTACCCCTCCAAAGCCTTCTTCAAAGCCCTGAACCCCAAATTCGAAAACGTTATCGAACAAAAAGTTCCCGGCAAACTCTACGCCCCAGGTACCCAAGTCGGAACGCTCGCTCCCTCAATCGCCAAACGTCTCAACCTGCCCTCAGACATCCCCGTCAGCGCAGCCACCATTGATGCCCACGCCGGCGTCCCCGGCGCTGGCGCATGCGACCCCAACACACTCGTCATGGTCATGGGCACCAGCAGTTGCCACATGCTCAACGCCAAATCCGCCAAGCACGTCCCCGGCGTCGCCGGTGTCGTCAAGGAAGGCATCCTCCCAAACCTCTACGGCTACGAAACAGGTCAGGCCGCCGTCGGCGATGCCTTCGACTGGATCAGAAAACTCACCGGCCAGTCCAACTTCAACGAGCTCACCAAAGACGCAGAACAAATCCCCCCACGATCCGATGGCGTCCTCTGCATAGACTGGTTCAATGGTTGCCGCACACCCCTCATGGATGGCTCCCTCACCGGCGCATTTACCGGCCTCACACTCCGCCACACACCCGCCCATCTCTATCACGCCCTCCTGGAAGCCTCCGCATGTGGTGTCCGATGGATCGTCGATGAACTCCAGTCCGCAGGCGTCCCGGTCAAAAAGTACATTGCAACCGGAGGCCTGCCCCATCACAACCCCCTCCTTGTCCAGGTCTACGCCGATGTCCTCGGCCAACCCATCACCGTGCATCCCTGTCAACACGGTCCCGCTCTCGGGGCAGCCATCCTCGGCGCACTCGCCGCCGGCAAAAAACAAGGCGGCCACGACTCCGCCCAAACCGCCATCAAGCAAATGGCCGCCCCCTCCAAACGCACTGCCATGAAAGCAACTACCGTCCGTCCACGCCGCCCCAACATCCCCACCTACAACACCCTCTACCAAAACTATCGCAAATTCGCCAACCTCATCAAGGATCACTAATCATGAACACACGATCCGGATTGCCTCTAATCGCTCTCCTTACAATCTCGTTTTTTACTCATCCTCTTCTCGCCCAAGCAACCCTCCCTGCCCAACCCACAACCTCCACCGTCACTTTCAAACATCTCGGCCCGTCCAATTCACCCAAAACCACCCACCTCACCGTCACCGTATCGTCCATCCCATCCTCAGCTCTACCTACCCGACCACTTCCCTTCCGCGCCATCATTAAACAACCCAGCGGCAAATTCGCGGACCCCACAGGCCTCGGCCTCTACGCCGATGGTCGCTTCTTCGCCGATTCCAAGTTCTCAATCAATCTCCTTCCCGGCGAATCCAAAATCGCCATCGCCGCCGGCCCAAACTTCATCCCCATCACCTTCACCGCAAAACTCACAGCCGGCAAGAAAACGCTCGCCAATGTACAACTCCTCCAATGGTTCTCCCCCGAGTCCCGCGGCTGGTATTCCGGAGACAACCACGTACACGCCCAACACGACCGTCACGCCGCCGTCAAAACCTCCAATGCATACACCGCACTTCAGGCCCGCGCCAACGGCCTATCCTACATCACCGAAGCTGGCTCCAAATTAACCCCCAAAGACATCCATAAACTCGACCGCCCCGACTTCCTCTTCCGCTACGCCCCCGAATTAAGACCCGGTCCGTTCGTCGGCCACGTCAATACACCTGGCCTCAACAAATCCTTCACCTACGCCGAACAGCGCGCATTCGAAACCGGCCCACTCCCCGTCCAACGAATCATCAACGCCGCCAACAAACGTAACGGCGTCGTCATCCACACTCACCCCATGACACCACGACACATCCTCCATTGGATGGGCGCGGGCGAATTCTACTCCGATGCCGTCATTGGCCGTACCGCACACGCTTTCGACACCGACCAACGCGCCACCGATGAACTCTACTTTGCCGCCCTGAACCTCGGCGCCAAAGTCGCCGTCTCCTCCTACACCGATGCCGCACTCGGCCGAACCCGAACCCTCTCCCCAGGTGACCGCCGCGTCTATTCCTACGCCACCAGATTCAACTACAAATCCATCATCTCCGCTATCCGTACCGGCCGGACCTTCGCCACCAACGGCGGCCCAATCTTCGCCTTCCTAAACGTCAATGCAAAAACCCCCGGCCACACCGTCACCCAGTCCAATCCCGCCGAACCCATCACCGCCAATGTCGAAGTCCATTCCCTCCTCCCTCTCCGCTCCGTTGAACTCTACCAACGCGGCGTCCGCATCAAGACCTTCAATGTCCAGAATAAGAAGGGCAAATTCACCGCCACCTTCCCCATAAAAATCCATCCCACACTCCCCGACTGGATCCTACTTCGCGCTGAAAACACCTCCGGCAAATGGGCCATCACCTCCCCTGTCTACCTCAAACCCGCCTCCTCACTCACCGCCCCGTCTCCTCTCAAATCTGCCGTTATCCTCGAAATCTCCAACCACACCCGCTTCATTCACCTCCGCAAACAATTCTTCGCCCACCTCATCGCCACCATCAATCCAGATTACCAAATCGCCCACATCGACCTCATCAAAGACAACCAAACCCTCAAACGCTTCTCCATGCTCAATGGCAACCACATCCAAAACAACCTCACACCCGTCACCCATCTCCGCGGCGACTATGCCCCCGGTTGGCTCTTCCACCCCTCCAAGAAACCCTATCACTTCCAGGCCGACTTCCCTATTTCAAAAACCGGATGGTACGCCCTCCGAATTACCACCACCACAGGCAAAACCATTCGCTCCGATGAAATCCACTTCAATGCAAAAAACCCCAACAGCCACGCCGTCTCTTTCGCACAACTCACCGGCCCTCAGACTTCCTTCCGCATTCACGGCTACGGCGAGGAAATGAAAATCACCAACATCAAATTCCCCTTCAAGGGCGACCACTGGTGGTACCCCAAGAATACCTATTACCAAATCCAAACCCGCTTCCACAGTCAACGCCGTGCGCTCGGCCCCACCAACCCCAAACACGCCGCTCGTTTCCGCCGCGCCGCCTTCCCCTCTAAAATCATCGCACACCGAGGCTTCTCGGCCATCGCACCCGAAAACACACTCGCTGCCATCAAGGCCGCCGTTAAAGCAGGTTCCGAATTCTGCGAATTTGATGTCTATGCCTCCAAAGACAGCCACATCATCCTCATGCACGACAAGACCCTCAAACGCACCACCAACGGCAAAGGCAAAACCACCTCCGCCACCCTCGCCTACCTCCAATCCCTCGACGCCGGCTCATGGAAGTCCAAAAAGTACGCCGGTGAAAAAATCCCCACCCTCGCCCAAACCCTCGCTTACCTCAAAACAACCGTCACCGTCCCAGTCATCGAAATCAAACAAGCTGGCATCGCCGCAAAAGTCGCCCGCGACATCCATAAAGCCAAACTCAACAACAAAGTCGTCGTTATCTCCTTCGTCGCTAATGAACTCAAAACCATCCACAACCTCGATCCGTCCATCAAAACCGCCTTTCTCTACGGCGAAAAACTCAAAGGCAAAACTTGGGACCAGGCCCAGTTCCTCACCAACCTCGCCCGTCGCGCCAACACCAGAACCCTCAACCTCAAACACAATCTCCTCACCCCGCCCCTCATCCGCGAACTCAAATCCCGCGGCTACAACATCTGGACCTACACCGTCAACGACCAACCCACCATGCAAAAACTCATGCGCCTTGGCATCACCCACATCACCACCGACCGCCCCGACCTTCTCAAAAAATCACGCGACCTCCTTACCAGATAGCCAAATCCAATCCAATGTTTCAGAAACACGATTGGTATCCAGGCTGGAAACCCGATAAAATACACTTGACGATTTTCAGATAGCATACATATAACGATGACCATACCACTCAAAACAACCCAATTCTCTTCCCGCCGCTCATTCCTCACCACAGCCGGTGGCGGCTTCGGTGCCATCGCCCTCTCCCATCTCCTCCACCAATCCTCCGTTGCTGCTACCACTCCCAAATCCCCCTTCACTCCAAAACAACCCCACTTCAAACCCCGAGCCAAACGCATCATCTACCTCTTCATGCACGGCGGACCAAGCCACGTCGACCTCCTCGATCCCAAACCCGACCTCGTCAAACTCGCAGGCAAACCTGTCCCCAAATCCTTCGGCCCCGTCATGACACGACGCAAAGTCGCCAAAAACCCTCTCCTCGCCCCCATCAAACCATTCCGCAAATATGGAAATTCAGGCCTCGAATTCTCCGACTTTCTCCCCAACATGGCCCAACTCGCTGATGATTTCTGCATCCTCCGATCCTGCCACGGCGACTCCGTCAACCATCCCCAATCCGTCTACCAGATGAACACCGGCTCCGTCCTCATGGGCCGACCCTCCCTCGGCAGTTGGATCGCATACGGCCT